>CAZMSZ010000475.1:0-5344 GCA_964569055.1 uncultured Planctomycetota bacterium
CCCCGCGGCGACGAGGGCGAGCGAGGGCGCGGTCCGAGTTTCGAGACAGAGCCTAATCGAACGCCGGCAGCGTCTGGCTGGCGAGCGCGCGGTACTCCGCCTCGATCCCGGCCAGGATCGCGGCGCAGGGCTCGATCGCGCTCAGCTTGTAGACCGCGGCGCCCGAGTAGATCAGCACGGGCCCCCGCTGCTCGGCGAAGAACGCCTCGCTGAGCGCGAACACCCGCTCCTTGTCCTGGAAGATCTGCTGGACCTCGCCGCTGCGGTTGGCCTGCTTGTAGGCCTTGTTGGCGATGAACCGCATGTTGAGCGTCTCGGTCACGGGCGTGAGCGTCGTCGTGAGCGGGCGGGTGCGGTTGGTCTTGATCACCTGCTCCTTGATCGAGCGGTGGAGCGGCGACTCCTCCGAGAAGAAGAACCGGGTGCCGAGCTGGACCCCCGCCGCCCCGAGCAGCAGCGCGCGGTGCAGGTCCGCCCCGTCCCACTGGCCGCCCGCGAGCACCACCGGGACGTCGACCGTCGGGGCGAGCAGATCGAACAGCTGCCGGGTGGTGAAGTGCGAGTTGGCGCCGCCCGACTCGTTCCCCTGCACGATCAGGACGTCGTAGGGGCGCCCCTCGACCAGGCGGGCGGCCGTGGGGCTGTTGACGCTCACCAGCAGCGTCAGGCCGTGCTCCTCCTTGAGGCGCGCCACCTCGTCGCTCAGCCAGCCGCCGAGCGTGAACATGCGCACGCCGCCCTGGCGGACCAGCGCCTCGACGAGCGCCACGTTGTTCTCGAAGAACGGCACGTTCACCGCGAACGGGCGGCTGGTGCGCCGGCGGATCTCCTCCACCTGCTCCATGACCTTGTCGTAGGTCCGGTAGTGGAAGGTCCCCAGCGTGCCCAGCCCGCCGGCCTCGGACACGGCGGCGACCAGCCGGGCGTCGGAGCCGAAGGTCATGCCGCCCTGCAGGACGGGGAGGCGAACGCCGAGGCGCTCGATCAGGCGCTGCGCGGGGTGGCTCATGGCGGCGCATGATACGGCCCGCCCAGCGCGCGGCCAGCCTCGCGCGTCGGGCGGGCCTCGAAGCGTCGAACCCGAACGTTACCCTGACGCCCTCCTTACGGAGGCGCGCCATGAGCTTCGACGAGGACTTCTACGAGCTCGCCACCCGATTCCCCCGGGCGGCCCTGGCGCTGGCTGGGATCGTGAGCGATTGCGAGTACCGGACCGAGGCGGTCGAGGTCAAGCGGACGCGCCGGATCGACGTCCTGTTCCAGCCCGCCGAGCCGGGCGCCGGCCCGACGGTGTATCTGGAGTTCCAGGCGCGGCACGACCCCGAGATCGAGCGGAACCTGCTCGAGAAGGTGGTCCTGCACAGCGTCAAGGAACGCAGCTTCGAGGACGTCCTGGCGGTGATCCTCTACACCGAGGGCCGGCTCCGCCGCTCGGCCCTCCCGGCCGACATTGGGCCGAGCGCCGCGCCGGTGGTGCGCTTCGAGCCGCTGCGCGTGGTGCTGGACGAGTGCTCGCCCGCGCTCCTCGAGGCCGAGGGCCCGATCGGTTGGATCGTGCTGCCGCTCGTCGGCCGAGCCGAGGAGGTCGCCGCTCGCGCCGGGGAGTGGCACGAGCGCTTGCAGCACGCGCCCGAGCTCGCGGACGAGCAGCGCCGGTCTGCGGTGGAGCTCTTCGTCCGGCTCCTGGCGGATCGGCTGGGTAACATGGACGTGAGCGAGCTGCTCGCGAGAGGAGAGCGGGCCATGGAAGACACGGTGACCGGTCAGCGGCTGATCGAGCGGGGGATCGAGCGGGGAATCGAGCGCGAGCGCCGGGAGTCGGTGATCCGTGTGCTCGGGGCGCGATTCGGCGCCGTGCCGGCGGAGGTCGTCGCTCGCCTGGGGGAGCTCCGCGATCTGGAGGCGCTCGAGCGTCTCGTGATCTGCGCCGCCACGACCGAGTCGCTCGCCGCGTTCGAGACGGAGCTCGCCCGCACCTAGCGACGAAGCCACGGGCGGCCCGCGCTACCATGGCGGCGTGCACGGCGTGGTCGACCTCCACCTCCACAGCGACGCCTCGGACGGGCTGCTCCCCCCAGGCCAGCTGGCGCGGCGGGCCGCCAAGGAGGGGCTGCGCACGATCGCGCTCAGCGACCACGACACCACCGCGGGCCTGGCCGAGGCGCGGGCCGCGGCGCCGGCCGAGCTGGAGCTGGTGCCCGCGATCGAGCTGACCTGCCGCGTGCGGGCCGGGGCGCTCGGCACCGTGCACGTGCTCGGCTACGGGGTCGACCCGGCGTCGCCCGAGCTGGAGGCCGCCGGCCGGCGCAACCGGCTGGCGAAGCGGGCGCAGGTCCGGGCGATCGTGGACGACCTGCGCGCCCGCGAGCGGATCGACCTGGCCTGGGACGAGGTGGCGGGCGGTCGCCCGGAGGACGGCTACCTCGGCCGGCACCACGTGGCGGGCGCGCTGGTGCGGCGCGGGCTGGCGCGCTCGCGCGGCAAGGCCTTCCGGCGCTACCTCAAGAGCGAGCGGGTGCCGGCGGTGGACGTGATCCCGGCGGCCGAGGCGGTCGCCGCGCTCCGGGCGGCCGGCGGGCTGGTGGTGCTGGCGCACCCCACCCGGATCGACCTGCAGCACCACCTCAAGCCGTTGCTGGCGCTCGGGATCGACGGGCTGGAGGCCCACAGGGCGCGTCAGGTCGCGGCCGACCGGGAGCGGATCCTGGCGCTCGCGGCGCGGCATGGGCTGCTGGTGAGCGGCGGCTCGGACTGGCATGGGCACCACCCCGAGCCACCCCTCGGCCACTGGCGGCCGCCCCCCGGCGCCCTCGCCCCCCTGCTCGAGGCGGTCCGCGCCCGCGGTTGACTCGTCGGTGCTTCGCGTCGAGGCAACCCGGCCGTATCCTCTGCGGCTGGTCGGCGGAGAAGCTTCATAGCTTCGGGGGGCCCGCGCCGTGGGCGAACAGCACGTCAACGGGAAGAACCAGCCGGCAGACCTGCGCGCGTTCATGCGCTGCCTGCTCAACGACGTCCGCGCGCTCGAGGCCATGCTCGCCGAGGGCATGATCGAGAGCGGGGTGCGCCGCCTGGGGGCGGAGCAGGAGGTCGTGCTGGTGGAGGGGGCCTACCGCCCCGCCCCGATCAACCTGCGCGTGCTCGAGGCGCTCGACGACCGCAGCTTCACCACCGAGCTGCCCAAGTTCAACGTCGAGCTCAACCTCGACCCGCTGCGCCTCGGGGGCGACTGCCTGTCGCAGCTCGAGCGCAACCTCAACGCCAAGGTCGACAAGCTGCGGCGCGCGGTGCGCGGCCTGGGCGCCGACATCGTGCTCGCGGGGATCCTGCCCACGCTGCGGCTGTCCGACATCGACCTCGACAACATGACGCCCAAGCAGCGCTACTACGCGCTGAACGACGCGCTCAGCCGGCTGCGCGGGACGTCCTACGAGCTGCGGATCAACGGCGCCGACGAGCTGATCGTCAAGCACGACACCGTGATGCTCGAGGCCTGCAACACCAGCTTCCAAGTCCACATGCAGGTCGATCCGCACGAGTTCGCGACGCACTACAACGCCGCCCAGGCGATCGCGGCGCCGGTGCTCGCCGCCGGCACCAACTCACCGATCCTGTTCGGCCGCCGGCTGTGGAAGGAGACCCGCGTCGCGGTGTTCCAGCAGGCGATCGACACGCGCACCTCGAGCTACTACCTGCAGGACCACAGCTCGCGCGTGCACTTCGGCCGCCGCTGGCTGGAGCGCTCCGCGCTCGAGCTGTTCCACGAGGACATCGCGCGGTTCCGGGTGCTCCTCGGCAGCGAGCAGGCCCCGCAGGACCCGTTCGCCGCGCTGGCCGAGGGGCACACGCCGCGCCTCCAGGCGCTGTCGCTGCACAACAGCACCGTGTACCGCTGGAACCGCGCCTGCTACGGCGTGTACGAGGGCAGGCCGCACCTCCGGATCGAGAACCGGGTGCTCCCGGCCGGCCCGAGCCCGCACGACGAGGTCGCCAACGCGGCGTTCTGGCTGGGCCTGATGGTCGCGATCCCGCGGGCGATCGGCGACGTGGCGCGACGGCTCCCGTTCGAGGCGGCGCGCCACAACTTCCTGACCGTCGCGCGGCGCGGGCTCGGCTCGCAGATCAACTGGTTCGACAACCGCATGGTCCCGGCCGGCGCGCTGATCCTCGACGAGCTGCTCCCCCTCGCCCATCAGGGCCTCGAGACGGCCGGCGTCGACGCCGCCGACCGCGACCGCTTCCTCGGCACGATCGAGGCGCGCGTGCGCACCAACCGCACCGGCTCCAGCTGGATCCTCGACTCGCTCGACCGCATGCAGAACCGGGGCACGCTCAGCCAGCAGCTGTGCGCCCTGACCGCGGCCACGATCGCCCACCAGGAGGAGGGGCGGCCGGTGCACGAGTGGCCCCTGGCGCGCTTGACGGCGGTCGCCTCCTCCTGGAAGCAGAGCTACATGCGCGTCGACCAGATCATGCAGACCGACGTCGTGGCCGTGAACCAGGAGGAGCTCGTCGAGCTCGTGGCCCGCGTCATGGACTGGAACAACATCCGCTACGTGCCGGTCGAGGACGACCGCGGCCACCTCGTGGGCCTGGTCAGCCACCGCGCCATGCTCCGCCACCTCGCCTGCGCCTCGTGCGCCGGCCAGGGCGAGGAGCGCCTGCTGATCCCGGTCAAGGAGATCATGCACCGCCTCGACGACGAGCTGTTCACCGTCAGCCCCGACACGCTCACGCTCGACGCCCTCGAGCTGATGCGCACCCACCGCGTGGGCTGCCTGCCCGTGGCCAAGGACGGCCGACTGGTCGGCATGCTCACCGAGCGCAACTTCATGACGATCGCGGGGCAGCTCCTCGAGCAGAAGCTGCGCGAGGAGCACGAGAGGTAGGGGGGAGCTGTCGCTCGCGAGTTCGGCTGCCTGGCGTGAGGAGAGACCGCCAAGGCTGTCGCTGGGGAGGTCGGCTCCCTGACCTGAAGAGAAACCGCCAAGAGCTGTCGCTGGCTTGGTCGGCTCCCTGACCTGAAGAATTTGACCGCCAAGAGCGCCAAGGAAGAGCTGTCGCTGGATTGGTCGGCTCCCTGGCATGAGAAACCGCCAAGAGCTGTCGCTGGCTTGGTCGGCTCCCTGGCCTGGAGAGAAATCGCCACGAGCTGTCGCTGGCTTGGTCGGCTCCCTGGCCTGAAGATTTGACCGCCAAGAGCGCCAAGACCGCCAAGGAAGGGCTGTCGCTGGCTTGGTCGGCTCCCTGGCCTGAAGAATTGACCGCCAAGAGCGCCAAGAGCGCCAAGGAAGAGCTGTCGCTGGCGAGTGCCTCTCCCGGACCGCGTTCGAGTCCGAGTCCGACG
>CAZMSZ010000476.1:0-5326 GCA_964569055.1 uncultured Planctomycetota bacterium
GCTGTTCCTCGCCGCGCCGGCCGTGGACGGGCACGTCCCCGACACCAACTTCGGGGTGGCGCACATCCACAACATCATGGTCGGCGGGATGGTCCTGGGCTACCTGGGCGGGATCCACTTCTGGTGGCCCAAGATCAGCGGGCGGCTCTACCCCGAGGGCTGGGGGCTGGCGGCCGCCCTGCTGATGTTCTTCGGGTTCAACCTCACGTTCTTCCCCCAGTTCATCCTCGGCTACCTCGGCATGCCGCGGCGCTACGCGGCCTACCCCGAGGAGTTCTGGGTGCTCAACGTCATGTCCTCGGCGGGCGCCTCGATCCTGGCCGTGGCCTACGTGCTGCCGCTGGTCTACCTGGCGTGGTCCGCCCGCTACGGACCGCGCGCCCCGGCCAACCCGTGGGGCGCGTCGGGGCTGGAGTGGCAGGTCCCCTCGCCGCCGCCCAAGCACAACTTCGAGGCGATCCCGGTCGTCACGGGGCCTCCGTACGTCTACCCCGAGGCGCACACCGACGCCGCCGCGCGGCGAGCGCGGGCGCGGGAGGTGGCCCGTGGCTGACGCGGTCGCGCATCAGTTCGAGGACATCGCCCAGCAGCGCGAGGCGGCGGGGCTGGGCATGTGGACCTTCCTCGCCACCGAGGTCCTGTTCTTCGGCGCGCTGTTCACCGGGTTCACCTACTACCTCACCCAGCACCGCGCCGTCTTCCACGAGGCGAGCCAGCACCTCTTCCCCTGGGTGGCGACCCTCAACACCGCCGTGCTGCTCGCGAGCAGCGTGCTGGTGGCGCTCGCCGTCGAGGCCGCCAAGGCTGACGCGCGCCGGCGCCTGGCGCGCCTCCTCGCCGGCGCCGCCGGCCTCGGGGCGCTGTTCCTGGCGCTCAAGGGGTACGAGTACCTGCTCGACGTGCGCGGCGCCGTGCTGCCGGTCGCGCGGTTCGAGGCCGGGCACTTCGGCGACCCCGCCCGCGCGGCGCTGTTCTTCGTCTTCTACTGGACCATGACCGGGCTCCACTTCGTGCACGTCTCGATCGGGGTCGGCGTGCTGGCGGCGGTCGCGACGCTCGGGCGGCGCGGGGCGGCGACCCGCTCCATGGTCGAGAACGTGGGCCTCTACTGGCACTTCGTCGACCTGGTGTGGCTGTTCTTGTTCCCCCTGCTGTACCTGGTGCCGTGATGTCGGCGCGCCCCGAGGAGGCCGGCGGCGTCCGCACGGTGCTGCTCGTCGCGGCGGCGCTCGCGCTCCTGCTCGGGGCGGCCGTGGGCGCCTGGCAGCTCCAGCTCGGCGCGCCCGCCTCGCTGTCGATCGCGGCCGCCAAGGCCGCCCTGCTGCTGTGGTTCTACATGCACCTCGAGCGGAGCAGCCCCATGCAGCGCCTGTTCGCGGCGCTCGGCGCGACCTGGCTGGCGATCCTGTTCGCCCTCACCCTCGGCGACGTGCTCACCCGTCGCTAGCGGGCCCCGGTTTGCTCGCTGCACGGCGGCGGCCGCGCGCCGCGCGGGTGCGCGCGCTTGGGGCACGCGAGGAGGGAGGCACCATGATCCGTCTGTTGGCCACCGTGGGCGCGGCGCTGCTGCTCGGGCTGGCGGCCGCCGACGCCAGGCCCTGGCGCGCGGCAGCGCCGAGCGCGCCGCAGATGACCCCGCAAGACGAGCAGGCCGGCGAGAGCTGGTGGTACGAGGAGGAGGAGCCGCGCGAGGCGGGCGCGCCTCCGCGAGGCGAGGCGCGCGAGGACGCCGCGCCGCGGGGCGACTGGGCCCACGACGACTACGGCTACTACGAGCGGCGCTACGACTGGGAGGTCGAGGACGCCTGGTTCGACGCGTGGTACGGCGACGCGGACGGCGCGTTCTGAGCGCCCGAGCAGCGAGCGGGAGGAGCACCATGAGGCAGTTCGTGTACGCGGCCCTGGCGGCCGCCCTGGTCGCGGCCCCGGCGTGGGCGCAGCAGGAGCGACAGCGCGCCCCGCGCGAGCGGGAGGGCGGCGAGCGGGAGCGGGAGCGCCAGCAGGCCGGCGCCGAGACCCGCTTCTACCGGATCCAGGGCGAGGTGGTCGACGTGCGCACCCAGCGCCTCGCCGACGGCGAGGAGCACCTCCTCGCCAAGGTGCGGCTCGAGGGCGGCCGGGCGGTGGTCCTCGACCTCGGCCCCAGCCAGCAGATCCGCGACGCCAAGGTGCGCTTCCGTCGCCAGCAGCAGGTGACCGCCACGGCCCGCCGGGGCGAGCCGTTCCGGGACATGCCGCTCCTGGTGGTGGACCACTACGCCACCGAGGACGGCACGGTGGTGGTGATCCGCGAGGGCCGGCTCGACGTGGGGCGCTACAGCGAGCTCGAGGGCGCGCAGGCGGGCCGCGAGGCAGGGACGCTCCCCGCGGGCGCGCCGCGCCCCGACGCGCCGGGGAGCCGCCTGGACGCCGCCGCCGCGGCCACGAACCTGGTGGCGGTGGGCGAGGTGCTCGAGGTCCGCGACGTGCGGATCAAGGGCGCCGAGCAGCAGCACGCGCTCGCCAAGCTGCGCCTCGACTCGGGCAAGACGCTGGTGGTCGACCTCGGCAAGCGCGAGGGGCTGCGCGACGTGAAGCTCGCGCCGCGCGACCGGATCGGCGTGATCGGGAGCATGGGCCGGATCAACGGCAAGCCCGTGCTGGTGGCCGACATGGTCGGCGACTTGACGGTGATCGAGCGCGAGGACGAGCCCCCCGCCCGCAGCGGCGCCGAGCCACCCGGCGCGGCGGACGAGCCTCGCGAGGGCTGGGAGGGCGCGGGGCGCAGGGAGTGAGCCGGACCGCGCGGCTCACCTCGGGTCCGGCGGCGCCTCCGCCCCCGCGGACCCGCCGCGCCGCTGCGCCAACAGCGCGCGCAGCGCCTCCTCGAGCTGGGCGAGGTTCACGGGCTTGACGAGGTGGACGGCGAAGCCGGCCGCGGCGGAGCGCGCGCGGTCGGCCTCGCCCCCGTAGCCCGTGACGGCGACCAGGGCGGGCGCCTCGCCGCGCTCGCCCAGCCGGCGCGCCAGCTCGTAGCCGTCCACGACGGGGAGCCCGATGTCGACCACCGCCACCTCCGGCCGCAGCCGCGACGCGAGCTCGAGCGCGCCCGACGCGTCGTAGGCTGCCTCGGCCTGGTAGCCGGTGGCGACCAGCAGCTCGACCAGGCAGTCTGCCGCGTCGCGGTTGTCGTCCACGACCAGGACGCGCGGCGCCTCGCCCGGAGCAGGGGCGGGCGATTCGGCGGGCGACCGAGCGCTGCTGGCCATGCAGGGACTCTGGCAAAGCGCTGCGACCTTGGGCCGCCGAGGCTCCGTCTCGACACGATCGGGGTGCAGCTGGAGCCAGCCCACCGCAATCGGTGGGAGGGAGCTCGGGTTCTCAGGCCGGCCGAGAGCGGAGATATGGAATATCGACCGAGAACGGAAAGTGGGAAATGAGGAATTGACCGCCAAGGAAGAGCTGTCGCCGACGAGGTCGGCTCCCTCGCGTGAGAATCGACCGCCAAGAGCGCCAAGAGCGCCAAGGAAGCTGTCGCCGACGAGGTCGGCTCCCTCGCGTGAGAATTGACCGCCAAGGAAGCTGTCGCCGACGAGGTCGGCTCCCTCGCGTGAGAATGAATTGCTCTCGCTTGGCGTGGCCGCCTCGGCGACAGCCGTTCTGGCATTTCAAATTCCTCATTCCCTGTTGATATTCCATATTTCCTCGCTGGACTTACGTCATCTGCGCCCGAATCAATCCAGCCGCTTGCGGAAGCGGACCAGCGCCAGGCCCATGATCACCACGCCCGACACCGCCAGACCCTGCGCCGCGCCCCACACGTCCGCCAGCTGCGCGGCACGCAGGATCACGCCGCGCAGCACCTCGATGAAGTAGGTCACGGGCAGCGCGAAGCCGACCCAGTACAGGGCGACCGGCATGCTCTCGCGGGGGAACACGAAGCCCGAGAGCAGGATCGAGGGCATCATGACCAGGAACGCGAGCTGCATCGCCTGGGCGGTGGTGCGCGCCAGGGTCGAGACCAAGATCCCGAGCGCGAGCGAGCAGACCAGGAACAGCCCGGCCATGGCGAGCAGCAGCGAGAGCGAGCCGCGGAACGGCACGCCGAACAGCCACACCATGATCACGAGGACCGCGAGGGTCTCCATGAAGCCGATCACGGCGTAGGGCACGAGCTTGCCCACGAGCAGCCCCGCGCGCCCGACGGGGGTCACGAACAGCTGCTCGAGCGTGCCCATCTCGCGCTCGCGCACCACGGCGAAGGCCGTGAGGAACAGCGTCACGAGCTGCATGATGATCCCGACCAGCGCCGGGACGAAGAACCACGAGCTCTCGAGGTCGGGGTTGTAGAGCAGGCGGGTGCGCACCTCGATCGGGGGAGCGATCGCGCCCGTCGGGTCGCGGGCGGGCGAGAACGCGAGCGCCTCGGCGACCCGCTTGGCGCGCGAGCCGGCCTCCACCAGGCCGAGCACCTGCGCGGTGCGCTGGGCGGTCGAGGCCACCTGCGAGTCGCTGCCGTCGATCAACACCTGCACGTGCGCCTGCTCGCGCGCGAGGAGCCGGCTGGCGAAGCCGGGTGGGATCCGCAGGGCGACCTTGGCGCGCCCGGAGCGGAGGGCCTGGTGCATGCCCTCCTCGGAGTCGACGTAGTCGATCAGCCGGAAGGTGCGCGTGTTGACGAAGCGCTCGGCGACGCGGCGGCTCTCCTGCGAGCGGTCGTGGTCGAGCACGACCGTCTCGATGTCCTCGATCTGCATGTCGAGCGCGTAGCCGAAGATCACGGTCTGGAGCACCGGGATCAGCAGCATGAAGAACAGCGCCGCGGGGTCGCGGCGGACGTGGAGGAACTCCTTGACGAGGACGGCCCACAGCCCGTGCCACGGCCGGCGCGCGGCCTCCAGCGCGCCCGGGCGCGGCGCCGCGACGCTGGCGGGCGGGAGGGGCGCGGGCGGCGCGGGCTCCGGCTCGGCGGGGGCCGGCTCGGCGGGCGGCTCGGGCGCCGCGAGCGGCGCCTCCGCCTCGCCCTGGGTGCGGCTCAGCGTGACGAACACGTCCTCGAGCGAGGGGAGCAGCGGCTCGAGGCGGCACTCGACCGGCGGGAGCTCGGCCCGCTCCAGCAGCGCGGGCCCCTCGAGCGCGTCGTCGGCCAAGAGGTGGATCGAGCGGCCGAACAGCGACACCTCGCGCACGCCCGGGACCGCGCGCAGCGGGGCGAGCGCCTCGACCGGCCGCGGGCAGCGCAGCTCGAGCCGGCGCGTGCCGGGCGGGTTCACCGCCGGCAGCGCGCGCAGCGCCTCGGGCTCGCCCGCGGTCACGAGGTGGCCGAGGTGCAGGTAGGCCACGTGCG
>CAZMSZ010000477.1:0-5300 GCA_964569055.1 uncultured Planctomycetota bacterium
TCTGAGCCGCGCAGCGGCTCGGGCGGCTGCGAAGCCGGCCGCATCCGCCGCTGTTGGCTCGGATATGGAGCGACGAAGTCGCGCAATGTCCGAGTTGGGCGGTCGCGCGTCACCACCAGCCGTGAAGCCGCGCGCTATAGTGACCGCATCGGAGGGCCTCTCGTGCGCCTCATGGACCTGCTCACCGAGGAGCTGATCGCGCCCTCGCTCGCGGGAGAGAGCCGCGACGCGGTGATCGGCGAGCTGCTCGACGTCATGATCCGCGCGGGCGCGCTCGCGCCCTCCGCGCGCGCCGGCGCCCTCGCCGCCGTGCTGCGGCGCGAGGACTCCATGACCACCGGGCTCGGCGCCGGGGTCGCGGTCCCGCACGGCACCTGCGACGGGCTCGACGAGATCGTGGCCGCGCTCGGCGTCCATCGCGCCGGGGTCGAGTGGGGCGCCCTCGACGGTCAGCCCGTGCGCCTGGTGATCCTGCTGCTCGTGCCGCCCAACACCTTCCAGGCGCACATCCGCACCCTGGCCGGGGTGGCCCGCGTCATGAACGACCCGCACCTGCGCCGCCTCCTCTACGAGGCGCGCGACGCGAGCACGATCCTCGAGATCCTGGTGGAGCGCGAGGAGGCCGCCGTCTGAGCGGTGACCTCGAGCGCGCCGACCTCGCGCGCGCCGCGGCGAGCGGCGACCCCGAGGCGCTGCGCGCCGCCTGGCGCGCCGCGCTGGAGGCGGTCCGCAGCCCGCTCGCCCCGCCGCCCGCGATCGTGGAGGACCCGGGCGGCTGCGCCGCGCGCACGCGCCTGCTCGACGAGCTGCTGGCCGCGCTGGCCGAGGCCTGCGGCCTGGAGCGCTGCGCGCTGGTCGCCACCGGCGGCTACGGGCGGCGCGAGCTCGCCCCGCGCTCGGACGTCGATCTGCTCCTGCTGCGCCCCGAGGGCGAGTGGGACCCCGCGCCCGGCGAGGCGCTGCTGCGGCGGCTGTGGGACGCCGGGCTCGAGGTCGGCCACGCCGTCCGTACCCCGGCCGGCGCGCGCGCCGCGCTGACGAGCGACCTCCACGCGGCGACCGGCCTGCTGGAGGGGCGCCGGGTGTGGGGCGACCCGGCCCTGTTCGCCGCGCTGCGCGCGGAGGTGGCCGCGTTCGTGGCCGGCCCCGACCGGGCGCGCTTCGCCCAGGCCAAGCTGCGCGAGGCGCTCGAGCGCCACTCCACCAAGGGCGCGACCGTGTGCCTGCTCGCCCCCGACCTCAAGGAGGGGCGCGGCACCCTGCGCGACCTCCAGCTCGCGCAGCTCCTCGCCGCCCTCGCCGCCCCGGGCGCGCCGGCGCCGGACGCCCCCGAGCCCGCCGACGTGCTGCTGCCCGCCCTCCCCCGCGCCCACGGGCTGTTGGCGAGCTGGCTCGGGCTCTCGCCCGCGGCGGCCCGCGAGCTCGCCGCCGCCCGCGCGCTGCTCCTCTCCTGCCGCACCGCGCTCCACGAGGCGGTCGGCGCCGGCGAGCGGCTCGAGCCGCACCTCCAGGACGAGCTCGCCCGCCGCTTCGGCTTCGCCGACCGCGACGGCCGTCTCGCCATGGAGATCTTCATGGACCAGGTCTACCGCGCCGCCAAGCGGGTGGACCGGGCGCTGCGCCGCGTGCGGCTCCTGCTCGAGCCGACCGCCCCAGAGCCGTTCCGCCGCACGCTCCTCGCGCCGGGCGTGATCGCGACGGGCGACGAGGTCGTGCTCGACCCGCCCCAGCCCGAGCCCGAGCACGTGGCGGCGGTGGTCGCGCAGCTGTTCCTGCAGGCCCAGAGCACGCGCCGGCGGATCGGCCTCCAGACGCTGGAGGCGGTGCGCGGCCTGATCGCGGGGCGCGGCGACGCCATGCGCCAGGACCCGCTCGCGCTCGAGACGTTCCGCGAGGTGCTCCGCGGCGCCAAGGGCGTGGCGGCCACCCTGCGCGCCATGCACGAGTGCGGCTACCTCGGCGTGCTCCTGCCCGAGTTCGCCGCGCTCGACTGCCTGGCCCAGGCCGACGCCTACCACGCCTACACGGTCGACGAGCACACCCTCGCCGTCCTGGCCGCCCTCGAGGGGGAGCCCGCCCTCCCCGACGGCGGCAGCTCGCTGGGGCCCGGCGTCCCCCTCCCGCCCGCCGCCCCCGCGCGCGAGGAGCTGTTGCGCGAGGAGCTGCTCCACACCACGCCCGAGCGCGACCTGCTCCGCCTCGGCGTGCTGCTCCACGACGCGGGCAAGGTGGGCGGCGCGGTCGGCCACGTCGAGCGCGGCGTGGGCCTGGTGCGCGGCGTCGCCTGGCGCCTGGGCCTCTCCTCGCGCGAGGAGCGGCACGTGGCGTTCCTGGTGGCGCACCACCTCACGCTCTCTCGGCTGGCCGAGAAGCGCGACGTGGGCTCGCCCGAGACCGTGCTCGAGCTGCTCGAGGTGGTGGACGGCGAGCTGGTGCTGCTCGAGCACCTGTACCTGCTCACCGCGGCGGACATCGCCGGCGTCTCGCCGCGCGCCATGAGCCGCTGGAAGGACGCCCTGATCACCCGCCTCTACGAGCAGGGTCGCGAGGCGATCGAGCGGGGCGAGCGGGCGCTCCCCCGCCGCCCCGACAGCCTGGAGGGCTGGGAGGCCCTCCTCGCCCCGCGCGCCCGCGACGTGGCCGGGCTGCACGAGCACCTGCGCCTGTGCACCAGCGGCTACCTGGCCGAGGTCGAGCCCGAGGACGTGCTGCTCCACCAGGAGCTGGCCGCGGCCCTCGGCCAGGCCGGCGAGCCCGGCGCCGGCCCCGCGACGTTCCTGCTGCGCTGGAGCCTGGACGTCGGCTGCGAGCGGGTGTGGATCGCCGCTCGCGACCGCCCTGGCCTGCTGGCCGAGCTGTTCGGCGCCTTCACCGGCGAGGGGCTCGACCTCCTCGGCGTGCAGACCTTCGCCCGCCGCGACGGGGTGGTGTTCGACCAGTTCGTGGTCACGCCCTCGCGGGCCCTCGAGAGCGAGCCACCGGCCGCACGCTACCCCCGGCTCGAGCAACGGGTAGCCGAGGTCCTCGCCGGACGCGACCCCGAGGAGCTGATCCACGCGCGGATCCGCCGCTCGCCCGCGCCCCCCGCCCCGGCGCACCGCCCGCCGCCGGTGCGGGTGCGCGTCTCCAACGAGGTCTCCGACCGGACCACCATGATCGACGTCAGCGCCCCCGACCGGGTCGGCCTCTTGTTCGACCTCGCCCGCGTGATCGCGCGCCACGGCGGCGACATCCGCCTGTGCAAGGTCACGGTCAAGGGCGACCGCATGGTGGGGGTGTTCTATCTGACCGGCCCCAGCGGCGAGCAGCTCTCGGCCGAGGAGCGCGCCGCGATCATTCCCGCCCTGGCGGCGGCGGCGGGGCCGCGGGCTTAATCGGCCCAGCGGCGCTCCCAGCGGGCGGCCAGCCAGGCTTCGAGGCGCTGGCCGCCTTCGAGCCCGAGCACGAGCGCCCACGGGAGGAGAACCATCCACACGGCAGGAGGGTAGTCGGCCGCGGCGGACCGCACGCCTGCAGGTGCCAGGCCTGCCAACGCTGCAAAGGCCCCCGCCAGCCCGATGGAGAGCAGCACCGCCTGTCCGACGAGGGGCTCGGGCAGACCTCGCGAAGCGAGACCGAGCCGGAGCGACCCCAGCAACACCAGCGCCCACCCCACGAGCCCCGAGAACGCGACGAACGGGCTCGGCTGGTCCAGGATGTCGCCGAGCCTGGCGTGCACGACGCCCCACACGGCGAAGGAGTCGGCGTCGTACATGTACATGCCGTAGGCCCAGCTCCCGGCGAGCACGATGGCGAGAGGGCTCACGAGGCCGGCGAGCACGAGGACGAGCGCGCGGTGGCGCACCGTCAGGCGGAGCGCGATCGCCTCCGAGAACGCGACGAGACCCGCCCAGACCGCGGCCCCGAGCCCGCCGAACGCCGCGAGCACCCACAGGAGGTCGGGGAGCGTCCAACCGACGGCGCCGTCGCCGAGGGAGAGTACGAGGGCGCTGGGGACCAAGCTCACGGCACCGGCCAGGGCGGAGCGAGCGACCGCCCGATGCAGCGGGGGCGGACTGGGCAGCTCCCGCACTCCTTCGGCCGTGGCGACCCGCTCCCAGGCGAGCAGGCCCAGGGCCGCGGCCGCCACGAGCGTCGTGAGCCACCAAGGCACCTGCCCCTGGTCACCGAGACCGGGCTCGATCGCCACCAGTCCCACCGCCAGGCCGGCGGCGATCCGCCCCAGCGCGGCGGCGCAGCGCCGAGGGCGTGAGTGGGCGGGAAGCGGCCCGAGGAGCACGGCCAGCGCGCCTCCCACACCGATCCCCAACAGCGACGCCGCAACAGGAGCAGGCGCGACGGCATCGGGACCCCAGCTGCAGCAGTCGATTCGCCCGAACTCGTGCCGGTCGTGCTTCGCCAGGAGCACCGCCCCGGTGAGCGCCGACACGCCCAGGAGCGCCAGCAGGACCCGCGCTGGCGTGCCGTGTTCCGCAGCTTCGACGTCAGCCGGCATGACTCCCACCCTAAACGCTACATTCGCCCGCCGTGCGGGTCCTCGTCGTCGACAACTACGACTCGTTCACGATGAACCTCGTGCAGCCACTGCGCGCCTGGGGCTGCGAGGTGCTGGTCCGCCGCAACGACGAGGTCGACGTGGCGGGCGCGCTCGCGCTCGCCCCCGAGCGGATCGTGCTATCGCCCGGTCCCAACCGCCCCGAGCAGTCGGGCGTGTGCTGCGCGCTGATCCCCGCCGCCGGCGCAGCCGGGGTCCCGCTGCTCGGGGTGTGCCTCGGCCTGCAGGCGCTGGCCGTCGCCTTCGGCGGCCGCGTGGTCCGCGCCCGCCGGCCGCTCCACGGCCGCGCCACCCCGATCCGCCACGACGGCACGGGCGTCCTGCGCGGCCTCCCCTCCCCGCTCCTCGCCGCCCGCTACCACTCCCTCGTCGTCTCCCGCCGCCGCCTTCCGCGCGACCTCGTCCCGACGGCCTGGTCGGAGGAGGGCGAGCTGATGGGCCTGCGGCACCGCACCCTCCCGCTCGAGGGCGTGCAGTTCCACCCCGAGTCGTACCTCACGGCCGAGGGCGACGCGTTGCTGCGGAACTTCGTCCAGGGCGAGGCGGTGCGGAGCTGAGGGCGTGCGCGCGAGCCGAGTCCGAGTCCCAATCCGACGGCCCAAGGAGCCACCGCCGACCCGATTCCGATTCCGACTCCGATTCCGATTCCGCCTCCGACCAGCTCGCCTAGCGACGTTGCCGCAGCCCGCCCGCCAAACTACGATCGCCCTCCATGGACGCGCCCTCGCCCCCCGACGCCGCCGCG
>CAZMSZ010000478.1:0-5298 GCA_964569055.1 uncultured Planctomycetota bacterium
TGACCATGCCGGGCATGGGGCCTCTGCCTGGGCTGGCTGGGGCTGGATCATCGGGATCGCTCCCGCCCGCATCGATCCGGTGGGCCGTCCGGCGTGGCGCGAGCAGCTCCGCCTCCCCTGAGCGCCCCCTTCCCGCGGCCGCGCGGGCGCGTAACCTGGCGGTCTGCTCCAACCAAGAGGTCGCCATGCTCGCTCGCTCTCTCGCCGCGCTCCCGTTCGCCCTCCTCCTCGCCGCGCCCGCGCTGGCGCAGTCCGATCCGCCCGCGGAGCGACCGGCCGAGGCGCCGAGCGATGGCGCGCAGAGCGTGCACGCGTTCGAGGTGAAGACCCTGCGGGGCGAGGCGGTGAAGCTGGAGAAGTACCGCGGAAAGGTGCTGTTGATCGTCAACACGGCCTCGCGCTGCGGGCTGACGCCGCAGTACGAGGGGTTGCAGGCGCTGTACGAGGAGCACCGCGAGCGCGGGCTGGTGGTGCTCGGGTTCCCCTGCAACCAGTTCGGCGGGCAGGAGCCCGGGACCGCCGAGGAGATCGAGACGTTCTGCCGTGAGCAGTTCGCGGTCTCGTTCCCGATGTTCGCCAAGGTCGAGGTCAACGGCGAGGGCGCCGCGCCCCTGTGGCGGTGGTTGACGGCCCGCAAGGGCGGCGCGATCCGCTGGAACTTCACCAAGTTCCTGATCGGCCGCGACGGCGAGCTGGTGGAGCGGTTCGAGCCGAAGACCGCGCCCGACGCCGAGGCGCTGCGCGCGGCGCTCGAGCGCGCGCTCGCCGCGCCGGCTCCGGCCGAGCCCGCCAGCGAGGAAGCTCGGCCCGAGGCCGAGGACGACGCGGAGGACGAGGCGGAGGAGGCCGACCCCGCCGGAGAGACGCCGCGCTGATCGGGCGCGCATGAGCGCCGCTCCGCTGCGCGTCGGGTTCGACGCCACCGCCGCGGCCGAGCCGCGCCCGACGGGGGTCGGGCTGTCGCTGGCGCACCTCGTGCGCGCGCTGCGGGAGCTCACCCCCGCGGCGGGGCTCGAGCTCGAGGTCTGCTATCGCCTCTCGCGGCTGCGTCGCCGCGCGCACTTCCTCCCCGGCCCGGCGCGGCTGTTCCACGAGCGGTGGAGCGTGCTCCTGGCCCGGCGGCTCGCGGTGTGGCACGGGGCCGACTCGCGCCTGCCGCGCTTCGCGGGGCCGGCGCTGGTGGCGACCGTCCACGACCTGTCCGCGCGGCGCGAAGGGTTCAGCACGCCGCGGTTCCGCGCCACGCGCGAGCGCCACTGGGCGGCGGTCGCGGCGCGCGCGGACCTGGTCGTGACCTACACCCGGGCCGTGCGGGCCGAGGTCGCGCGCGAGCTCGGGCTCGCGCCCGAGCGGGTGGCCGTGGTCCCGCTCGCGCCGAGCGAGGCCCTCGCGCCGCCCGACGCCGAGGCCGTCCGCCGCGCCGCACGCGAGCACCTCGGCGAGCGGCCGTACGTCCTGTGCCTCGGCGAGCTCTCGCGCCGCAAGAACACCGTCGGCGCGGTGACCGCCTTCGCCGCGGCCGGGGCGGCGCTGGGCGAGACCGCGCTCGCGCTGGTCGGGCCGCCGGGCCACGGCGCCGAGGAGGCGCTCGAGGCCGCCGAGCGCCTGGGGGTCGCCGGGCGGGTGCGCTGGCTGCGCTACCTGCCGGCGAGCGAGGTCGCCGCGCTCTTGGCGGGCGCGCGGGCGCTCCTGTTCCCGACCCGCTACGAGGGGTTCGGCATGCCCGTCCTGGAGGCGTTCCGCGCGGGCGTGCCGGTGGTGGCCTCGGACGCCGCCTCGGTGGTCGAGGTGGCGGGAGGCGCGGCCGTGCACGCCGCGCCCGACGACGCCGACGCGCTCGGGCGCGCGCTGGTCGCTGTGCTCGAGGATCCGGCCCGCGCCGCGGAGCTGGTCGCGCGCGGGCGCGCGCGCCTGGCGGCGTTCACCTGGGAGCGCAGCGCCGAGCGGCTGGTCGCGGTGTACCGCGCCGCCGCCGCGGGCGGCCCGGCGCCCGCGTTCGAGGCGGCGCCACGAGCCGCCTCGTCGTGAGCCCGCCCGACCTCGCGCCGCTCCTCGCCGCTCACGACCGCGCCCTGGGCGCCGGCGTGCTCAAGGAGGACGCCCGCGGCCGCGTGACCCGCGTCCCGTACGACGCCACCAGCGACGCGGTGGTCAAGGAGCTGCGCGAGGGCGGGCTGCGCCGGCGCCTCGACCGCGCGGTCCGCGGCGCGCGCGCCGAGCGGACCGCGCAGGTCGCCCGCGAGCTGGCGGCCGCCGGGCTGCCCGTCCCCGAGCTCCTCGGCGCCCGCGCGCTCGAAGGCCGCAGCCTGTACGTGGCGCGGCACGTCCCCGGCCCCACCCTCGCGGCGGCGCTGCGTGGGGCCGACCCGGTCGAGCTCCGCCGGCTGGCACTCGCCGCGGCGGAGCTGGCAGCCCGCCTCCACGCCGCGGGCTTCGCGCCGCGCGACTTCAAGCCCGTCAACCTGATCGTCGCCCCCGGCGGCGGCCTGGTCTTGGTCGACCTCGACGACGTGCGGCGCGCCGCGCCGCCGTCGCCCGCGCGGCCGCTCGAGCGGCGGCACCGCCGCGCCCTGGCCGCCCTCGACGCCTACGCGCAGCTCGACGTGAACCCGCCCGGGGTGCGGCTCCGCTGGGAGGCCCTGGCCCGCTACGCCGGCGTGCTCGACCTCGAGCCTCGCGCCGAGTGGCGCGGCGTCCTGGCCCTCAGCCGCGCCAAGCGTCGCCGGCTGTCGGGCGCACGCTGAGCCCTATCCCCGCAGCTTGGCCCGCGCCTCGCGGAACCACTGCAGGTAGTCGGGGTCCTCGTAGCAGGTGTGCAGCGGCCCGCGATCGCCCTCGGCCACCAGCTCTTGGACCAGCCGCGCCCGCTCGTCGTCCTCCCAGAACTCGGGCCAGTGCAGGTTCCAGCCGAGCCGGTTCTCCACGTGGGCCTGCACCGGGTCGCCGCCGGCGTGGAACCCGTAGATCCCCGAGCCGCAGGTGAACAGCACGACCGGATCGATCGGCGAGAAGTAGTTCACCAGGCGACCGACCCGCCCCTCCCGGAGGACCGCCAGGAGCGAGCGGCTCCAGCTCGGCAGCGGCGAGCCGCCGAACACGAGCGTCTCGAACCGGACGCCCCGCGCGGCCGCCTTCTGCAGCACGGCCGTCCCGGCGCTGAACCCGATCCCGCGCACCGTCAGCGTCGCGCGGCAGGAGGTGCGCGCGTGGCGCAGGCGCATCTCCCGCTCGAAGTCGGCGATCCGATCCGCCGGCTCGTCGGTCCCGTAGTCGAACAGGTAGCCCAGCACGAAGGTGAGGTGCCGCACCGGCAGCGCCTCGATCCCGACCTCCTGCAGGTCGGCGATCACCTCGTCGGCCCACAGCCCCTCGCCGTCGGGCCAGATCCCGTGCACGACGAACACCGGACCGACCGGCGAGGGACCGGGCGGGTCGAGCGGGACGTAGCTCGAGCAGCCGGCGAGCGCGACCAGCGCCAGCGCGACGAACGCCCGGACGACCGGCGGCGCGCGGCGGCGGCCGCGCGCGAGCTCAGCCGCCGGCACGGCGCCAGGCCACCTCGAGCCGGCGCGCGCGGGCCAGCTTCGCCACGTCGAGCAGGCGTCGGTCGCGCTCCCAGCGCTCGCGCACCTCCTCCTCCACGTGCTCCCACAGGTCGGCGCACTCCTCGATCAGGAGCCGCGCCCGGGTGATCTCGCCGGCGAGCGCGAGGTGCGTGGCCGAGCTGCTCGGATCCCCGAACGCGAGGGCGCGCGCCGCGACGAGCAGCGTCAGCAGCTCCTGGCGCACCGAGCGCGGCCAGCCGGCGGCGCGCGACACGCCGTGCAGGTAGGCCAGCACCGCCGCGTGCAGGTGGCAGTCCTCCACGGTGCGGAACGGCTTGAGGTAGTGGAGGTAGCCGTCCCCCTCCAGCCGCTCGGCCGGCTCGACGCGCACGCCCTCGAACCGGATCCGCGCGTGCCCGAGCTCGGGCGCGAACGGGAGGGCAGGCAGCGCGTCGCGCACGATGCCCCGCCGCCGGGCCGGCAGGTCGACCAGGGCCAGCACGCGCAGCCCCTCGTCGTTGGTGCCCTCGCAGGCCACGACCAGCAGCTCGTCCGCCTCGCGGCCGAGCGTGACCCTGTCC
The DNA here is from genome assembly GCA_964569055.1 of uncultured Planctomycetota bacterium. Taxonomy (GTDB): domain Bacteria; phylum Planctomycetota; class J058; order J058; family J058; genus JAWLGW01. The sequence continues at coordinate 4,127 of CAZMSZ010000478.1, forward strand.
TTCTCGCCCCACAGCAGCCAGCCGTCGCCGTCGGGCTCGAGCCGCGTCTGGATCGAGCGCGGGTGCGCGCTGCCGCCCTCGCTGGCGCACAGCGCGGCGCGCGCCGTGCCGATCGCGGGCACGACCTGCTGCAGCGCGCCGACGTAGGCCGACGCGCCGACGTAAGCCAGCCGATCCATGCGGGCCGCCGTGAGGATCGTCTGGTCGATCGGGTGCTCGGCGGCGCTCGCCGCCCGCACGTGCCGAATCCACCAGGCCTCCGTCCCGCGCACCGGAGCGGGGTCGGGCGAGGCGCGCAGGAGCGCCTCGAGCACCGCCGTAGGATCGGCGAGGTCGGGCGCGACACGGAGGTCCAGGGCCATGCGCTCAGGATAGCGGAGCCCGGCGCGCCCCGGGAGAGTCGCCCGACCGCACGCGGGCGGCCGAGGCGCGCCCGCGCGCGCGCTGGGTTGGATCAGCCCTCGAGCTCAGCAAGTGGAGTGCAGCAACGCGCCCACCGCCCGCGTCCCGCGCAGCTCGGCATAGAGGCGCGCGGCCTCCTCGGTCTGGAGCACGTGCACGGTCACCCCGCGAGCCTCGAGCGCCTCGACCGTCTCCCGCGGCACTTGCATGACCTCGTGCATGCCGCGCGAGAGCACCACGTGGGTCGCGCCGTGCTCGACGAGCTCGAGCGCGTCGGCGGGCTGGATCCCAGGGATGTGGCGCGTGCCGGTCTCGCTCCAATCCCACGCGCGCGCGCCGCCCGGGAACAGCTTGACGTCCTTGAAGATTCGCGCGCCGATCTCGATCCGTCCCCAGGAAATGTGATCGATCGGCGGAGACACCTTCGCTGGATCGTGCATGGCTCCTCCTTCGGGAGACTGTTGCGCACGCGACCACGCCGCGCAAGGAACGGGAGCAAGGCGGCACGGGCACGAGGGCAATGCGACAGCGTCGGGGGAGGCCGTCGCGAATGAGCTTGGCCGGCCCGACCCGCCCGCCACAGCAGCGACAGCGACCCCGCGCGCCACGCCCGAAGCCCCTCCCGCACTACAGAGCGCCTTCTCGCCAAGCAGCAGCGCCGCTTCGGGCGGCGCGCATTTCAGCGACAGCCGGGGGGGACTCTGGGGGGAAGGCCGTCGCGAAATGAGCTTCGCTGATCCGACCACCCGGCACACCAGCGACAGCGACAC
>CAZMSZ010000479.1:0-5284 GCA_964569055.1 uncultured Planctomycetota bacterium
GGCGGCGCCGCCCCCCCGCGGCGGGGGGGGGGGGGGGGGGCGCGCCCCCCCCCCCCCCCCCAGAAACCACGATGGGCCCACCGGGATTCGAACCCAGAACCTGGCGATTATGAGTCGCTTGCTCTGACCGTTGAGCTATGGGCCCCGAAAAGGGGCGCTCATTTTAGCGCGGCTCGTAGCGCGCCGGGATCTCCACTCCGGCGGCGCGGAGCAGGTCGCGCAACGCGCCGCGCTGGTAGAGGTCGATCACTGCGCCCTGGATCGCGGTGCCGCGCGCGGCGGTCCACATGTGCCGGCGCATGGTCTGCTTCGCCTCCTCCTTGCTCCGGCCGAGCAGCTCGATCTCGTACAGGGCCGCGATCACGCCGGTGCGGTCGGCGCCGCCGGTGCAGTGGAGCAGGATCGGGCGGAGCGAGTCGTCGAGCAGGACCGAGAACACCTCGACCAGCTCCGCGGGCGTGGGGGCGCGGCGGGAGCCGAGGCGGACCCAGCGGTGCTCGAGCCCTTGCTCGCGGATGAAGTCGCGCAGGTTGACCCGCGTGCGGACCGTTCGGCGGCGGCCCATGGGCGTGCGGAACCGCCGCACCAGCCACTCGTCGCGGTCCTGGTCGCCGTTGAGCGACAGGACGGTGCGCCCGCCCGCGCGCTTGAACTCGAGGATGTCCGCCGGGCGGGGCTGACGCGAGCGCTGGATCCAGAGCCCGTCGTCGCGCTCCTCCACCCAGCCTCGGTTGCGCAGCGCCAGCCAGCGCAGCTCCTCACCCTGGGCCAAGGCGCGGCCGACGAGCGCGATCGTCCCTTCGGCCGGCCCGAGGTCGATCGTCTCGTCGGCCTCGGCTGCGCGCAGCAGCACGCGCTCGCCGCCCTCGTCGAGGTCGTAGCGGAGGGCTGCCGCCGGCTCGGAGGCGGGCGCCGCGGCGCCGTCCTCGGGGGTCTCGGGCGGCGCCGGCTCGAACCACAACGAGCGCCCCTCCACGCGCACCCGGCCGCGGACGCGCTCCCGCCGGGCGTCGGGGAAGCGGCGCTCGATCGTGAAGGTCGCGTCCGGGCGGAGCTCCACCTCGCCCGTGTAGGCCGTCCCGTCCGCCTGCCCGCTCAGCGGGTGCCGTCCGAGGAGCGGCAGCTCCCCCGCCCGCGAGGGCCCCGCCACGAGCAGCGCCAGCGCCACGATCGCCAGGGCGCGCGGCATGAGGCTCTCCTCCTCCGCCCGTGCGCCCGACGCACGGCGCGGCGCCGGCCAGCATGGCCGACGGGCCCGGGTTTGTCGCGAGGAAGTTGGTTGGAACGACCTCACGGTTGGCTTATCGTCTGGGGCATACGCGGCGGGCCCCGCACGCGGCCTGCCCCCGAACTGCGAGGAGCGTACCCATGCTGCGGCGAGCGATCGACGCCTTGAAGGACCCCAAGACCCGAGACATCGCCTGCGTGGCGGGCGGCATGGGCGCGCTGCTGGCCGGGCGCAAGGTGATCGGCCTGGGGCTGTTCGCGAAGGGGTTCTACGGCCTGGAGCGTCGCTGGCGCGAGGAGCGCGCGTTCGACGGGACCTGGGCGGAGCGCTGGGAGCGCTCGGTCGCGTTCTACGAGGCGACCCACACCCACCCCGTGAACCGCACCCTGCACCGCGTCGGGATCCCCATGATCGTCGCCGGCGCGGCGGGCCTGCTCGCCTACCCGGCCTACCGGCCGCTGTGGGCCGCCTCGGCCGGGCTGTTCACGGTCGGCTGGGGCCTCAACTTCGTCGGGCACGGGCTGTACGAGAAGAACGCCCCCGCGTTCGCCGACGACCCGCTCTCGTTCCTCGCCGGCCCGATGTGGGACCTCCAGCAGCTGCGCGGCGACGCGGCGCGCCGTGGCCCCAGCGCGGTCACCGTCGAGCACGCCCCGCTCGACGCGCCCGAGCCCGTCGCCGCCGGGGCGTAGCAGCCCTCGGGCTCAGCGCGCGCCGGCCGGGGCGCCACACATGGGGCAGTGCCGCCAGGCGAGGGTCAGCTCCGCGCCGCAGCGAGCGCAGGGCCCGGGCGCGGCGGGGCGCTCCGGCGAGGCCGCCGCAGGCGGGCCCCCGAGCGAACGCGCCAGCTCGGGCAGCGCGAGCAGCTCCTCGAGGGCTCCCCGCAGCACGCGCCGGCAGGCCTCGCCGTAGCCCGCGTCGCCCACGTAGCGCTCGACCCGTTCGCCCGCGACGCGCCCGCCCGCGAGCTGCGCGCCCTCCCCGTCGCGCAGCTGCAGCGCCAGCGCGTACTCGACCTTGAGCTCGCCGAAGTAGCCGTCGCTCGTCCAGCGCTCGATCTCGAGGGCCAGCGTGCGCGCCGCGGGCTCGCCATCGGCCGCGGTCGCGAGCTCGGACCGGGCGCAGCTCGCCAGCCAGGCCTCGCGCACCTCGAACGCCAGCGGCGCGCCGCTCCGGGTCCGCACCTCGAACGGGATCCCCATGGTGATCCGCGCCACCCCGGCCCAGTTGGCGGGTCGCTCCCCCGCCACCACGTCGGGGCGCGCGTCCTCGACCGCGATCGCGACCGGACCCGGCGCGGGGCGGAGCGGCGCCACCGGCAGCTCCGCTCGGGCGAAGTCGACCTCGGTCGCGCAGCCCGCGAGGAGCAACGCCGCGACGGGCGCCAGGCCCCGCGCGCGCCTCACGGGCGCTCGCCTGGCGCGACGCGCGCGCGGGTGTCGGGCACGAACGAGGGCCGCTCGCGGACCTCCCACCAGTACTCGAGCGCCCAGCCGACGGTGGGGAACGCGAGCTCCCGCCAGGGCAGCTCCTCCCAGGCGAACAGCCGGACGTCCAGGCTCTCCTCGCCGGGGCGGACCTCGGGGGAGCGCAGCCGCGCCGCGTAATAGAGCTGCACCTGCCCCACGTGCACCAGGTCGTACACCGCCAGGAGCGGCCCGGTCTCGATCTCGGCGTGCGCCTCCTCGCGCGCCTCGCGGCGAGCCCCCGCGGCGGCGGTCTCGCCCAGCTCGAGGAACCCCGCCGGCAGCGCCCAGAACCCTCGCCGGGGCTCGATCGCGCGCCGACAGAGGAGGACCCGCTCCTCCCAGATCGGCACCGACCCGACCACCACCAGCGGGTTCTGGTAGTGGACCTCGGCGCAGACGCTGCAGACGTGGCGCGCGCGCACGTCCCCGGCGGGGACGCGCAGCTCGATCGCGCCCGCGCAGCGCGGGCAGTAGCGGATCGTGGTCGGGTCGATCATCGGTTACCAGCATTGTAGGCGCCGCTGCGATCTGGCCTGCCCCGGGATGGGACGAGAAGGCCCCATCACCCCCGCCTGTTCGCGACGCGTTGGGCGTGGTTCGAGAGCGCGTCGTTGGCGAACATGCGTGCTCCCAGGGAGGCGCGTTTGACGAGGGACGACCGCCGGCCGAGCGACCTAGCCCTGCTCGCGCGCGAGCGCGCCCGGTTCGAGCCCGAGCGCGACCCCCTCGAGCTCTCGACGTGGGAGCGCCTCGAGCCGGCGCAGCTCGCGCTCGCCCCTCCGGTCGTCCGCCTGCGCGGCGCCCTCGACGACCCCGGCATGCAAGCGGAGCTCGCCACGTGCGAGGCCGACGAGCGCTACCCGCGGGCCGCCGTCGAGCGCCTGCGCCGCGCGGGCTGGCTCGACCTCGTCAGCGAGACGCCCGGCGAGGGCTGCCCGGCGGGCGGCGCCTCGCTGCTGACCGCGACGCACCTCTCGCTCCTGAACGCGATGACGGCGCGGCGCGACGGCACGCTGGGGATCACGATCGGCGTGCAGAGCCTGGCGCTCCTGCCGGTGTGGCTGGGTGGCTCCCCCGCGCAGCAGGCGTGGGTGTTCGGGCGCATGCGCGAGGGCGCGTCCTCCGCGCTCCTGCTCACCGAGCTCCCCAGCGGCTCGAACCTGCTCTCCAACGAGGCGCGCGCCGAGCCTGGCCGAATCGTGGACGGGGCGTTCGTCCCGGGCGGCGAGGACCCCACGCACTACCTCGTGCGCGGCGAGAAGCACCTGATCAACGGCGCCCGGGAGCACGAGCTGTTGATCACGCTGCTGCGCACGCGCGACGGCGACGCCGAGGCCTCCCTGCTGCGCGCGCTCTCCGACCACAGCCTGCTCGTGATCGACCGCGACGCGACCTGCGTCCCGCTCCACCGCTGGGCGACGCACCCCATGCGGGCCGCGGACATCTCCGGCGTGGCGTTCGAGGGGACGCTCGTCCCCGTGGAGCGCCGGCTCGGCGTGGAGGGCGCGGGCTTCGGCCTCGTCAAGCACACCCTCACGATCTCGCGCGGGGGGATCTCCTCGCTCGCCGCGGGCACCTCGGCCCGCGCGCGCGACCTCGCGCTGCGCTACGCGCGCCGGCGCGAGCTGTACGGGGCGCCGATCGCGCAGCTCGGCGCGATCGCGGGCCACCTCCTCCGCCTGGAGGCGCTCGAGCTGGTGGTCTCGTGCGTGGCCTTGCGCTCGGTCTCGGCCGTGAACGCCTACGCGCTGCGCGCGAGCTGGAGCACGGCGGTCGCCAAGCTGGCCGCGTGCGAGCTGGCGGAGGAGGCGGTGCGCGAAGGCGCCCGCGTGCTCAGCGCGCGCGCCTTGGTGGAGGAGCTCCCCTACGCCCGCCTGCTGCGCGACGTGACCCTGTACCCCGTGTTCGACGGCACCCGCCACGTCATGCTCGACGAGCTGGCGAACCGCCTGGCCGGCCTCGCGGCCCGACCCGTCGAAGAGGACTCGCTCGCCGAGGCGCGTGCGCGCTACGCCGCTCCGCCCCGCCGGCTGGTCGGGATCCCCGCGCGCCGGGTCAGCCCGTGGGTGCCCAACTTCGCCGCGGCCTCCGCCGCCCTGGCGGCGCTCCCAGGCGAGCGGGACCTCTCGTTCCTGCCGCTGATCGGCGAGCGGCTGATCGCCGCGGTCCAGGCGATCGTGGCGAGCGGAGAGTGGGAAGCGGACCAGGACCTGCGCTTCGCCGCCGCCGCCGCCGCCGGCTCCTTCTGCGCGCTCCTCGCCACGGTGGAGCTGGCCGACCCCGACCGCCGCGCCGCGCTCGACCTCCCGCCCGCGCTCCCGGCCGAGGACCCAGCGCGCGCCGCGCTGGTGGCCCGGTTCGCGCCCGGCTGGCTCGGAGCCCGGGTTGCCGAGCAGGTGGAGGCGCTCGCCACGCGAGCCGGCCTAGAGCCCGACGCGACCGCCGCCGCCCTCGCCCGCCGCGGCGAAGGCAACCTCCTAGCCGCCTACCGCGAGGCGCTGACGGCGGCCCTGCCCGTCTGAGCCTTCCTCGTTTCCTGTCCTTCCTGCTTTCCTGCCCTCTCTTCTTCACCCGAGGGAGCCTGCAG
>CAZMSZ010000480.1:0-5271 GCA_964569055.1 uncultured Planctomycetota bacterium
CCCAGGGCGCGAGGAACTGGCCCTTCTTGACGTTCACCGCCCGGCCCGTGGCGGCCGCCGCCACGATCAGGTCGGTCTGGCGGCAGAGGAAGGCGGGGATCTGCAGCACGTCCACGACCTCGGCCACGGGCGCGCACTGCTCGGGGAGGTGCACGTCGGTCAGCACCGGCACCCCGAGCTCGGCCTTGACGGCCGCGAGCACGGCGAGCCCCTCCTCGAAGCCCGGCCCGCGATGCCCCTGGATCGAGGAGCGGTTCGCCTTGTCGAACGAGGCCTTGAACACGTAGGGCACGCCGAGCGCGCGGCAGGTGTCGCGCGTGCGCTCGGCGATCCGCAGCACGAGGTCGCGCTCCTGGATCACGCACGGCCCGGCGATCAAGAACAGCCGCCCGGGCTCGCCGACCGTGACCCCGCCCACCTCGAACGCGCCGCTCATGGCTGACTCCTCAGTCGACGACCGCGTACTGGCCGCCGCTCTCGATCGCGAGCCCGGTGGCGAACTCGGTGTGCCCCTCGGCGATCGCGATCACGTCGATCTTGACCCCGCGCGTCTTGTTGAGCTGCTTGACCTGGTCGAGCAGCTCGCGCCAGCGCTCGGGCGGGTAGGGCCGGCCGGCCTTGTTGGTCGGCGCGCCGTCGGTCACGAACACGAACGTGTCGGCGTCCTTGAACTCGAACGCCAGCTCGAGCGCCGAGTTGGCGGCGGTGGCCCCGTCGGGGCGCAGGCCCTTGAGCCAGTCGACCGCCTTCTTCTTGTTGCCGGGCGACGCCGAGACGAGGTCCTTGCCCTTCCAGGTGCGCGCGTCGTTGGAGAACGCGACCATGTTGAACCGCACCTTGGGGCTGAAGCCCGTGACGAGGCGCTGCGCGGCGCGGCTGAGCCGGGCCATGCGCGAGTAGTAGTCGGGCAGGTTCTGGTCGCTCGGGCACTCGCCGTTCCCCCTGGCGGCGGGGCACTGGCGGAAGGTGCACTTCTTGGGCTTGTAGTCCTCGGCGTTGGGGTCGACCCCCTTGGGGAGCGGCGGCGGCCCGGCCAGGCTCTCGCCCTCGCCGTCCTCCGAGCCCCGCTCGCCGCCCGCCTCCTCGATGTACTGCCGAATGTGCATGGAGCCCGAGGTGTCCATGATCAGCACCACCCGGCGCGAGCGGACCTCCATCGACTCGAACATGCTGGGCGGCGGCTCGCTCTGGAAGTTCTTGGGCCGCTCCGAGGTGGCCCCCTCGCCCTTGCCACGCTGCGAGGGGTCCCAGCTCTCGCCCGAGTCCTTCCACCACTTCTCCCAGTCGGCGGCCACCTTGAGCCCCAGCCCGGTGATGTCGTAGAGCGCGCCCCCGATCGCGTCGAGCGGCTCGCCGCCCGCGGCCTCCCACTCGGCGAAGGCCCCGATCAGCGGCGCCACGCCCTCCTCGAGCTTCAGGCTGCCGAGCGCGCGGGCCGCGGTGATCACGACCTTCTCGTTCTTGCTGTCGAGCAGCTCGGCCAGGCTCGTCGCGGAGGCCGGCTCCTGCCACGAGCCCACGATCGGCGCGAGGGCCAGCGCGACCTGCGGGTTCTTCTTGCCCTTGGCGAGCAGGTCGCGCACCTCCTCGTGCGCCTCGGCGTCGGTCATGCCGATCAGCGCCTCCTGGCAGGCGGCGGCCAGGTTGACCTCCACGCTCGGGCTCTTGCAGGGCATGAGCATGAGCTGCGCCAGGGTCTTGGCGGCGTCGGCGTCGTTGTCCGCGCCCGCGGCGGCCGCCGCCTCGCGGAGCTGCGTCAGGCGCTCGTCGTCCTCGGGAATGTACCCGTCGACCCCGGCGAGCTGGCCGACCACCGACTTGAGCCGCTTGGTGCCGTCGCCGGCGAGCGCCGGGAGCGCGGCGAACAGCAGGGCCAAAGCGAGCGGGGCGGATCGGCGCATGGAGACCTCCGGGACTCTCTCCGGGAGGGCGGATTCTACCGAGGTTCGCGGCGGTGATGGCGCGTGGGCTCGGCTGCGAACCTCCACGGGCGGGCGGCGTAGCATGCTGGCCATGAGCGCGCAGGGGGAGCACTGCTTCGGCGTGCTGATCGGCGCGGCCGTGTTCGGCGGCTCGCTGGTCGCGCTCGTCCAGGGGCTGGCGTGGGCCGGGAGGGCGCTCGAGTGGCGCTGGCTCGCGCCCGACCGGACGGCGTTCTGGTTGGTGTTGCTGCTCGGGCCCGTCCTGCTGCTCGTCCTGGGGGCGCTCGTGCGAGGAGCCTGGGGCAGCTTCCGGACCGGCCGGCTCGAGCGGCGGATCCGGGCCGACGGTCTCGCGGCCCTGCCGCACCTCGCGGGCGAGATCGAAGCGGAGCTCGCGGCCGAACGCACGTTTCGGGTCGAGCGAGAGCTGCTGCCGCTCCTGGCCGAGCTGTGCGACCCGATCGCGCCGGGCGAGCTCCGCGCGCTCCGCGAGGCGGTCGCCCGGCTGGATCGCGCCCGCGACCCGGGCCCGCTCGCGCATGGCTGGGAGCTCCACGGATCCAGCCCCGAGAAGCGCCAGGCCGCCCGGGACGCGGCCCGCGCCGCCTTGGGGCGGGTGGTCGCGAGGGCGCTCGCGAGGGGCGACGCCTAGTCCAGCGGCTCGAACCAGCGGTCCCAGCGCACGCGCCAGGCGTCGAGGTCGAGCGAGAAGGCGACGGCCACGGCGCGGCCCAGGATCGCGTCGCGCTCCACCAGGCCGAACACGCGCGAGTCGGCGCTGGCGTCGCGGTTGTCGCCCAGGACCAAGAACCGGTCCGGCGGGATCCGCAGCGGGCCGAGGTCGCGCAGCGCGGCGCCGCCGCGCTCGTAGCGGACGCGGTGCTCGCGCCCCTCCACGCTCTCGAGCAGGACCCGCGCCCCCTCGGCGTCGAGGCCGAGCGCCTCGTAGGCGGCGGGCTCGCCGTCGATCCACAGCCGGCCGGCGCGCAGCTCCACGAGGTCGCCCGGGACGGCGGCCACGCGCTTCACCAGGCGGGTGCCGTCGACGGGCGAGAGGAGCACGACCACGTCGCCGCGCTCGGGCGCGCTGCCCTCGGTGATGCGGATCGTCGTGAAGGGGACCCGCAGCCCGTAGGCGCGCTTGTCCACCACGATCCGGTCGCCGACCTCGATCGTGGGGCGCATGGAGCCGGTCGGGACGTCGTTCCAGTCGGCCACGGCCGAGCGGAACGGCGCCACGATCAACAAGGCCAGGAGCAGCGCCCGCGCCCACTCGCGCGCCAGCGCGCGGCGCGAGGGGGCGGGCTCGTCGGGTTGGACGTCCACGGCGGGGGGTTGCTCGGGCTCGCTCATGCGCTCGAGTCTACCGACTCGGGGGCCGCGTCGGCAGCGCGCGGCCTCGGCGCTCAGTCCACCTCGTAAGCCAGCCGCACCAGCCCGTTCTCGAACCGCTCCGTCCCGACCAGCGTCAGGCTGCGCACCCGCGCGCTGGGCGCGAACAGGGGGATCCCGCCCCCCAGCAGCACCGGCGCCACGTACAGCTCGAGGCGGTCGACGGCGTGGGCGTCGAGGAACGCGGAGAACACCTGCGCGCCGCCGACCAACCACGTGTCGCGCGGGTCGCGGCGGAGCTCGGTCGCCAGCTCGCGCACGTCGCCCGCGTGCACCTCGACCCCCGCCGGGAGCCCCTCGAGCGGGCGCGAGCTCAGCACCACGCCGCGCTTCTCGGCGTAGGGCCAGGGCCCGAACCCGAGCACCTGCTCGTAGGTGGCCCGGCCGAGCACCACCGTGCCCACCGTCGCGAAGAACTCGTCGTAGCCCACGTCCTGGGCGGGGAACGCCTCGAGCCACGCCACCCCGCCGTCGGGCGTGGCGATGAACCCGTCCGCGCTGACCGCCACGTAGATCACGATCTGGCTCATGCCTCACGCCCCGAGCCAGCGCAGGACCACGCCGTCCATCCAGTGCAGGCCGCCGCGCGGGTGGCCGAGGAAGCCGAGGTGTCCGCCGCCTTGGGCCTTGAGCACCTCGACGCAGGCCGGGCGGTCGTCGCGGTCGAGGGTGGTGGCGTCGATCAGCGGGTCGTCGAGGGCGAACAGCACGCGGGTGGGCACGGCGACTCGTCCGATCCGGCCCGCGGCGCTGGCGCGCGCGTAGTAGTCGGCGGCGTCGCGGAAGCCCCAGCTCGGGGCGGTGTAGACGTCGTCGAACCCGCGCAGCGTGAGCCCGCGCGGGAGCTGCGCGCGCGGGAGGTCGGGGAAGCGCTGCTCCCGCTCGCGCACCGACGCGACCAGCCAGCGCACGAACATGTGGTGGTAGAGGAGGTTCTTGGGCCGCGCGATCCGGCCCCAGCAGGCGTCGAGGTCGGCGGGCGGGCACACGGCGATCACCTGCTCGACGAGGTCGCCCGCGGCCTCACCGAGGTCGGCCGCCAGCTTGAGCGCCACGTTCCCCCCGAGCGAGAAGCCGACGAGCACCAGCGGCCCCGAGCCCTCGGCGCGCAACAGCCGCAGCGCGGCGGCCACGTCGGCCGCGCACCCGCCGAAGTACGGCTTGCGCGCCAGGCCCACCCCCGAGCCGCAGCCGCGCATGTTGAGCCGCACCGCCCGCACGCCGCGCCCGGCCAGCTTGCTGGCGAGGCGCACCATGTAGATCGACTGGTGGCTCCCGCCCAGGCCGTGCACCAGCACCACCGTGCCCGCGCCGGGGCTCCAGCCCGGCGGGGTGGTGACCTCGAGCGCCAGGCGGTCGCCGTCCTCGAGCGACACCTCGCGCGTGATCGAGCCGGGCTCGCGCGCCCAGGGCAGGCGGGCGGCGAGGATCGTCTGCAGGTGCGGATTCCCGAGCAGCGGGAACGGGACGAACCCGGTCATGGCCGCTCAGGCTACGCGCTGGCGCGGGAAGGGGAAGCCCTCCCCCGAATGGGCGCGGACGGGTCGAGACCTGCGCGCGGACGATCCTGCGGACCGAGGGTCAGCGACCCGACGCCAGCCACACGCGCGGGTCGGGCTCGCCTCGCAGGGCGCGCTCGACCTCGTGGGCGCTGCGCCAGGGGAGCCAGGACTGCCGGGCCTGGCCGGCGCCCGTCACCCCCGCCGCGTCAGCGCCCTCGCGATCGCCCCGCTCGAGCAGCAAGGCGGCCTCGAGGTAGCTCACCAGGGCCACGTCCGCCGGGTTGGGCTTCGCGGCCGCCTCGAGCGCGCGCTTGGCCGCCCCGAGGTGCGCCGAGGCCCCAGGGACGTCGCCGGCGAGCAGCGCGACCTCGACCGCGAACACCGCGAGCGGCAGCGGGCCGAGCCGCTCGCTCTCGGTCGCGCGGGCGAGACGCTCGCGGGCGGCCTCGAGGTCG
>CAZMSZ010000481.1:0-5259 GCA_964569055.1 uncultured Planctomycetota bacterium
GCCGCCGCACGGCGGGGGGGCGGGGGCCGCCGCAGGCTGCTCGATGTGCGCAGGCGAGATCCGCGGCGAGCGTGGCAGAAGACAACACGGAATATCAACAGAGAACAACAATCAGAACGCCGGAATGGCTGTCGCTAGCAGCGCCGCGCCTCGCTGCACCTCCGGCCGGCCGAGCTGGGGAGGGAGAGTAGCTCGAGGGCGACAGCGCCTTGCATTGATATTCGGATCGTTATTCTCTGTTGATATTCCGTGTTGTCTTCATGGCCTCCGCGCCGCCGAGGCCGTCGCCTCACCCCGTCTTGGCGACGGCGCGGCTGCGGTGGACCGCGTCGGCCTGGGCGATCCGCGGGTTGCGCCGCAGCTCCTCGAGGGCGGCCGCGGTCAGGCGGTACGAGCCGCGCCGGCTGCCGCGCTCGAGCAGGCGGCGCTGCTTGGTGAGCACCTGCGACAGCAGCGCGCCGAGGGAGCCCGGCGCGTCGACCCCGCGCGCGCGCTTGAAGCAGGCCTCGAGCAGGCGGCGGTCGAACTCGGCGATCCCGCAGTGCTCGTGGAGGAAGTACGCGACCAGCAGCGCCCGCCGCCACTTGCGCGCGGTGGGGACCTCGCGGAGGAAGCGCGAGACCCCGAAGATGCTCGGCAGCGGCGGCTCGACCCGCGGGGCGTCGGCGGGCTGCGCCGCCTCGAGCCGCCGCAGGCTGTCCACCCGGTCGACCGCGCGGCGCGTGAGCCGGTAGACCCCGCGGCGCGCGCGCTCCAGCCAGCCGCGCTTGGCGAGGTGGACCAAGGTCCCGCTGCTGACGGCGCGGGCCGGCTCGAGCGCGCCGAGCACCTCGTCGAGGTCGGCGCGGCTGAACGCGTCGAACCCGCGCTCGCGCATCAGATAGAAGCCGGCGGCGAGCACCGCGGTGGCGGCGGGCGAGAGGTCGCGCCGCCCGGCCGGGCCCGAGGCCGGGAACGTCCCGGCCCAGAACGCCTGGAGGTCGCCGCGATCGCCGGGCTCGCGCGGCTCGAGCGCGCGCTCCGGCGCGCGCGCCTCCGAGCGCACCTCGTCCTCCTCGCCCTCGGCCCCGGTGAGGAGACGACGGATCTGGTTCGCGTGCGCGAAGAACGCGTCGGCGTCGCACCGGAGGGTGACGGTCCCGTCGTCGTTCAGGCTGAATGCCAACCGGCCGTGCATCGCTACGTACGCCCCGAAAAGACCCCGCCGCTGGGGTTCTACAGGATGATGCGGCCGGGCCGCCCGGCGTCAAACCCCCAACGGATGGAATCGTAAGTCACGCGTTCTCGGTGGTTACGTCCGGGTCTTGGCACTTTAGGTGCTTGAAGCGGGCGCCGCCTCTGGGTATCGTCCCGGAGGTTCCTCGGTGTGGGGGGGAGGCGGCCCATGGCCGACGACGCGATCCAGCTCTCGCTCATGAAGATCTTGGCGTCCAAGCACTTCCCGCTGCAGGCCCCCCGCCCCAAGCTCAAGCTGGACAAGCTGGTGGCCGCGCTGGGGCGGCTCGGGACGCAGAGCACGCAGGAGGCGGCGTTCGTCGAGCTGTGCGAGCTCAAGGGCAAGGGGTGGGTCAACACCGACCCCAAGATCATCCTGCGCGAGGAGTTCGAGACCGCTCAGTTCGAGGTCTGGCTGACCCCGCTCGGGCGCACCGAGCTGGGCAAGAAGCTGAGCGGCTGAGGCCGCGGGCCGTCACGCGAGGGATTCGCCGCGCCCGGGGCTACGATGGCCACGAGGCGCCGCCACGACGACCCGCCGAGCGCGCCGCGCCTCGCGTCCCCTGCCGCGCGCAGGGCTAGGAGCAATTCGTTGCCGAACGACGACCGGATCCGGCGCATCGCCCTCATGATGGACTTCGAGAACATCGTGCTCGGCCTGCCGCAGCGGACCAAGTTCAAGCCCAAGGCGATCCTCAACCGCGTGCTCGAGGTCGGGAAGGTGGTGGTCAAGCGGGCCTACGCCGACTGGGGCCGCTACGACAAGAACAAGGTCGAGCTGCACGAGCTCGGGTTCGACCTGCTCGAGATCCCGCGCCGCGCCATGACCGGCAAGAACAGCGCGGACATCCGCATGGTCGTGGACGCCATGGAGCTCGTGATCAGCAAGGAGCACATCGACACGTTCGCGCTGGTCACGGGCGACAGCGACTTCACCCCGCTGGTGGCGAGCCTGCGCGAGCACGACAAGCACGTGGTCGGGATCGGCGTGAAGGAGTCCTCGAGCAAGCTCCTGATCGACTCGTGCGACGAGTTCGTGTTCTACGAGGAGATCGAGGGCGTCGCGCACGACACCACCGAGCAGGTGCGCGAGAAGCTGACCGCGAGCAAGGTCAAGGGCAAGCCGCTCAACCGCCGCCGGGCCGAGGGCCTGGTGCTGCTGCTCAAGGCCACCCGCGGCCTGCTGCGCGCGGGACACGACACGGTGTGGGCCTCCATGGTCAAGCAGACGATCATGCGGCAGCACCCCGAGTTCAGCGAGGCCTACCACGGCTACAGCACGTTCTCGGCGATGGTCGAGGACGCGCTCCACCTCGACATGCTCCAGGCCACCCGCGACGAGAAGAGCGGGAACTACCGGATCACCGGGATCGGCGGGCGTGTGGCGGACCTCGGCCTCAGCTTCGCGAAGGGCGACGCCTCGTCCTAGCGGGCCGGGCGCCGGCCACGGGCGCTTGGTGAACGGTCGTCCGTTGGCAACACCGTTCGGGCGGCGTTGTTTTAACACCCCTTTGAACAACGACTTCCGCCCCAGGGCTGGAAATTCGGGTTTCGGAAAAAGACGCCTGCGCTCGGTGTGGGCGTTTGGCGACTCTCGGTCTTAACCCAGTTGTTGGCAACGTCGGGCGCAGCGCGTCGGGGTTGGTCTGAGATCTGCGACGGGCGGGATCGCACGCCAAACTCGCACCTCCCCTCCAGCCCTGGAAGAGGCTATGACGCGCTCCACCCTCCGCTCGCTTGGACTCGCGCTGCTGCTGGGCGCTCCGGTCGGACTCGTCGGCTGCGGCGGCCACTCGGCCTCCTCGTCGAACAGCACCGCGGCCCCGGTGAGCTCGGGCACCGCACCGGTGAGCTCGGGCACCAACAACCCGACCGGCCCGCAGGTGATCGTCGAGCCCTCGGCGCTGCCGGCCGCGGCGGCCGTGCAGCAGGTCGCGCCCGACCCGATCCTGGCGCTGGCCTTCAAGGTCGCCGCGGTCGAGGACGTGGACCTGGTCTCGGTGGCGATCGTGGCCTCGGGCACGATCGACGAGTCGACCCTGGGCGAGGCCGTGCTCGTGCACGACTTCGACGGCGACGGCGCGCGCGGCCCGCTCGAGCCGGCGCTCGCCACCGCGCCGGCGCCGCTGAGCGATGACGGCGGCTACCAGTTCCAGCTCCAGAGCCCGCTGCGGATCGCGGCCGGCGACACCGGCCAGTTCCTGGTGACCGTCGACGCCTCGGTGCTGACGGGCCTCGACCAGGCGCGCGCGGTGGGCAAGACCGTGGCGCTCGAGCTGAGCGACGCCACCGCCTTCCTGGTGACCGACGCCGCCGGCGCGCCCGCGATCGTGGACGGCTCGTTCCCGGCCAGCGGGAGCGCGACGCTCGCGCTGGGCGATCACGTGCTGATCAGCGAGGTCGGCACCGGGCCCGGCGAGCGCGCCACCAGCTCGGAGTTCGTCGAGCTGTTCAACCCCACCGGGCAGCCGATCGCGCTCGACGACTACTACCTGACCGACTTCACGGCCGACGTGACCACCGGCGAGTTCTACTGGAAGCTCCCCACCGGGGCCGACTTCGGCCCGGCCGGCTCGGCCTACTCGTCCGACTTCGTGGTCCGCTTCCCCGGCGGCGAGACGATCGACGCCGGCGAGGTGATCGTGGTGGCGGTCGACGGCGAAGGCTTCAAGGCGCGCTTCGGGACCGACCCCGACTACTGCCTGCGCAACCCGGGCACGACCTCGGCCATGCAGATGCTCACCTGGGACGGGGTGGCGGGCGGCGCCAACTTCGTGTCGAGCCCGGTCACCTCGCAGCCGGGGCTGACCGGCCCGGGCAGCAGCACCACCGGGCGCGGTGAGTTCCTGTGCCTGTTCACGTGGGACGGCGCGGCCGACCTGATCCAGGACGTCGACCTGATCAACTACGGCTCGGCCAGCCTGACCAACGCGGCCGTCGACAAGACCCCCGCCCAGAACGCGCCCGGCGTGGCCAACGTCGAGATCGACTCGGCCTTCGACGCCGACCGCGCGCTCTCGACCTTCAAGCCCGACACCAGCGAGTTCGACCAGTACAACCGGCGCGCTCCCCTGGGCGCCTCGATCAAGCGGGTCGACTTCACCGAGGGCAACGAGACCAAGCAGGACGGCAACGGGATCACGGGCCACGACGAGACCTCGGAGGCCTTCGGCGACGGGATCGGCGGGAGCGGCACCTTCGAGGCCCTCTCCGACGTGGCCGACGCCACGCCCGGCCGGCTCGAGTAGCCGCGCGGCGCCTCGCGAACGCCCCCCGGGCCCCCGGGGGGCGTTTCGGTGTACGGCCATCGCGGCTAAAAGGGATAGCGGCGGGCGGCGCCCTGGGGCACAAGACGGCCTGCCCCAGGTGCGTCCTCCCTTTAATTCGCGCAGTCCATCCTCGAGGTCGACCATGACGATCCGCCGCGCCGCCCTCCTGGCCCCGTTCGTCATCGTCGCGCTGCTCGCGGGCTGCAACTCGGGGAAGCGCGACCCCAACGCCAGCACCGGCAACCCGGGAGGGGGGACCAACCCGCCTCCCGCCAACCCGACCGGGCCGGGGACGGGCGCGACGGTGACCTACGCCGTGGTGGCGCCCCCGAGCACCAGCGAGGTGATCGGCGGGGTCAACCAGGTGCTGGCCCTGGCCTTCACACTCGAGGCCACGGGCGGGGACGTCGACCTGTACGCGATCACGCTCGATTCGGCCGGGACGCTCTCCAACGCCGTGTTCGACCAGGCGCTGCTGTGCCGCGACGACAACCCGCCCAACGGGATCCTCGATCCCGCCGAGTTCACGGCCACCCCGCCGATCGCCGCCACGCCGGGCATGACGGCCAACCCCGACACGTTCACGATCTCCCTCGGGACCACCCCCCTGCGCGTGAGCGCCGGCGCGCCGGCCACGTTCTTCGTGCTCCTCAACCCGGGCGGCGTCGCCAAGGGCGACCGCACGGTGGTCGGCCAGACGGTCGAGGTCGGGCTGTCCGCCGCCAGCAACCTCGACGTGCGGGACACCAACAACAACACGCTGACCGCCACGGCG
>CAZMSZ010000482.1:0-5242 GCA_964569055.1 uncultured Planctomycetota bacterium
GCGGTCACGGCCGCCGCGCTCGCCGCCCTCGCGCCGCGGGGGACGCGGGCGCTCGGCGCCCTCCTCGCCCTCGGGGGGCGGGCCCTCGGCGCGCTTCTTGGAGACCTTCACGCGCCCCTGCGGGTCGACGTCGATCACCTCGACCTCGAGCGTGTCGCCCTCCTTGACCACGTCGTGCACGTTCTCGACGTAGCTGTGCGAGAGCTCCGACACGTGGCACAGCGCCTCGAGCCCGGGCAGCAGCTCCACGAAGCAGCCGAAGTCGCGGATGCTCACCACGCGGCCCTGGAAGCGCGTGCCGATCTCGACCGACGCCGTCAGCGCGCGGACCATCTGCTCGGCCAGCTCGATGTTGCTGTTGTGGTCGCCCGAGATCACGGCCAGGGCGCGGTCCTCCTCGACGCCGATCTTGGTCTTGGTCTCCTCCTGCAGCTTGCGGATCACGCTGCCGCCGGGGCCGATCAGCGCGCCGATCTTGGCGGTGTCGATCGGCACCTGAATGATCCGCGGCGCGTAGGTCGACAGGCTGGGGCGCGGCTTCTGCAGCGCGCTGAGCATTTCGCGCAGGATGTGGATCCGGCCCTCGCGCGCCTGCTCGAGCGCCTCACCCATGATCTCGCGGCTGAGGCCGGCCAGCTTCACGTCCATTTGCAGGGCGGTGATCCCCTTCTGGGTGCCGGCGACCTTGAAGTCCATGTCGCCGCACGCGTCCTCGGAGCCGAGGATGTCCGAGAGGATCACGCGTTTGTCGCCCTCGCTGATCATGCCCATGGCGATCCCGGCCACCGGGCGGCGAATGCTCACGCCGCCGTCCATGAGCGCCAGGGTGCCGCCGCAGACCGACGCCATGGACGAGCTGCCGTTCGACTCGGTGATGTCCGAGCGGATCCGGATCGTGTAGGGGAACTGCTCGAAGTCGGGGATCAGCGGCTTGAGCGCGCGCTCCGCCAGGGCGCCGTGGCCGATCTCGCGCCGCTTCGGGCCGCGGTTGGGCCAGGCCTCACCGACCGAGTAGGCCGGGAAGTTGTAGTGGAGCATGAACTTCTGCCGGGTGGGCTCGTTGAGCCCCTCCACCCGCTGATCGTCCATGACCGAGCCGAGGGTGAGCGAGATCAACGCCTGCGTCTCGCCGCGCGTGAACAGCGCCGAGCCGTGCGTCCGCGGCAGGACCCCGACCTCGACCGTGATCGGGCGAATGTCCTTGGGCCCGCGGCTGTCCGCGCGCTTGAGCTCGTGGAGGGCCGAGTCGCGGATCACCTTCTTGGTGAGCTTCTCGAACGCGCCCTTGACGTAGGAGGTCCGCGTCTTGAGCTCCTCACCCTCGAGGCCCGCGGTCAGCTCCTCGATCGCCTTGTTGCGGACCGCCACGATCGCGTCCTTGCGCGCGTGCTTGCCCGGGGTGAAGTTGACCGCCTTCACCTGGTCGTAGTAGGCCGCGACCTTGGCGTCGAGCTCCTCGTCGCGCGCGGGCGGGGTGAACTCCGCCTTCGTCGCGTTGCACTTGGCGACGAGCTCCTGGATCAGCGCGGCGACCTGCTTGCTCGCCTGCTCGCCCGCGAACAGCGCGTCGAGCATCTGCTCCTCGCTCAGCTCGTTGGCGCCGGCCTCGACCATGGTGATCGCGTCGGGGGTGGCGGCCACCACGAGGTCGAGGTCGCCCCCCTCGCGCTGCGCGAAGGTGGGGTTGATCACGACCTGCCCGTCGACCATGCCCACGCGGCAGGCGCCGATCGGGCCCTCCCACGGGATCTGGGAGATCGCCAGCGCCGCCGAGGCGCCGACCATGCCGAGGATGTCCGCGTCGTTCTCGCCGTCGAACGACCACACCAGAATGTTGATCGAGACCTCGGCCATGAAGCCGCTCGGGAACAGCGGGCGGCAGGGGCGGTCGATCAGACGCGCGGTCAGGACCTCCTTGGTCGAGGGGCGCCCCTCGCGCTTGAAGAACCCGCCCGGGAACTTGCCCGCGGCCGAGGTCGACTCGCGGTAGTCGACCGAGAGGGGGAAGAAGTCCTGCCCGGGGCGGGCCTTGTCGGTGGCGGCGGTGGCGAGCACGATCGTCTCGCCGAGGCGGACGGTCACCGCGCCGTGCGCCTGGCGGGCGATCCGCCCGGTCTCGATCGTCAACGTCTTGCCGGCGATCTCGGCGGAGACGCTGACCGGGCTTTGAACGGGATTTGGCACGAACACTCCTCTGGGGCGGCGGGCTCTCGCGCGCCGCGCTTGCTGCTACTCTTCGTCGTTCTGGTTGGTGTGCGGTCGCGGTGCGGAGCGGGCCCGGCCGGGGCCGGGGGCCGCCCACGCGGCGCTCGCGACGGCCCAGCGGGCCGGAGCGCCACGACGTGGCCACGCGGGGCGTCCCGAGGAGGGGCGCCGCGCGCGGCGTTGGTTCGACTGCGGGAGGACGCCCACGGGGGCGAGGCGCCTCAGGGCTACTTGCGCAGCCCGAGCGCCTGGATCAGCGTGCGATAGGCCTCCTCGTCGTTGGCGCGCAGGTACTTGAGGAGGCGGTTGCGCTGGCCGACGAGCCGGAGCAGGCCGCGCTGGCCGCTGAAGTCCTTCTTGTTGGCCTTCATGTGCTCGTTGATGTGGTTGATCCGCTCGGTGAGGAGCGCGATCTGGACCTGCGGCGAGCCGGTGTCCTTCTCGTGGGTGCGGTGCTTCTCGACGATGGCCTTGCGCTTCTCGGCGACGGTAGCTTGCTGGCTCACGGGCTTCTTCTCTGCTCTTCATGCGCGCGACGAGGGCTCGTCGCGCCGGTCGGCCGGTCGCGAGGCGAAGCTCGGCCGGGATTTAGAGGGCGAAATGTAGCAGGGAAGCGCGGCGATGCAAGCGTGCGTCTCGGGCGGCGCTACCCAGGGTCGGGTCGGGCCATAGCGGGGCGCCGGGCCGGCTCCGGGGAGGTGACGCTGGGCGTCACCGGCTCAGGTGTAGGCCTCGAGGTCGGGCGCGGCGCCGAGGCGCTGCACGAGCTGCTTGACCTCCTCGGCCCGCTCGCGCGGGCAGATCAGGGTCGCGTCGCGGGTCTGCACGACCATGAGGTCCTCGACGCCGATCATGGCCACCAGCCGGCCGTCCCCGTGCACGAACACGTTCTTGGCGTCGTGGGTCACCAGGGTCGCGTTTTGGGCCACGTTCCCCTCGGGGTCGGCCGGGTAGAGCGGGGGGATCGCGGCCCACGAGCCCACGTCGCTCCACTCGAAGTCGACCTCCAGCACGCGCACCCCGCGCGCCCGCTCCAGCACGGCGTAGTCGATCGAGATCTTCTCGACCGCGGCGTACTCCTCGCGCAGCACGGCGGGACCCTCGGGCGTCCCCCAGGCGGCGGCGATCCGCTCGATCGCGGCCGCCGTGCGCGGCAGGTGCTCGCGGAGCGCGTCGAGGAGCGCGGCCGCGCGCCACACGAAGATCCCGCTGTTCCACAGGTAGCCGCCCTGCTCGAGGTAGCGCCGCGCCGTCTGGGCGTCGGGCTTCTCGCAGAACGCCTCCACCGCGTAGGTCGGGAGCCGCCCGCGCGCCTCGGCCTCGGGCGCGCCGCGGCGAATGTAGCCGTAGCCGGTGTGCGGCGTGGTCGGGCTGATCCCGAACGTCACCACCCCGCCGCCCGCGGCCGCGAGGTCGTGCGCCTGCCGCAGCGCCTCGCGGAACTTGGTCGCCGGGCGGACCACGTGGTCGGCCGGCGTCACGGCGAGCACCGCCTCGGGGTCGCGGCCGGCGATCAGCGCGGCCGCCAGGCCCATGGCGATCGCGGTGTCCTTGGGCTGCGGCTCGACCACGAGGTTGCGCGCGGCGATCTCGGGGAGCTGCTCGGCCACGCCGAACGCGAGCGCCTCGCTCGTGACCACGTACATGCGCTCGGGCTCGGCCAGGCCGCGCAGCCGGTCGTAGCTCTGCTGCAAGAGCGTGCGCGAGCCGGCCAGGCTGAGGAACTGCTTGGGGCGATCGCGGCGCGAGAGCGGCCAGAAGCGCGTCCCGGAGCCGCCCGCGAGGATCACGGCGTGGAGCATGAGCGGGCGAGTCTATCCAGCGCCGACCAACTGCGCGAGCGTTCCCGCCCGCCCACCGCTCGTGCTAGAACGTGCCCCATGTCCGGCAAGAGCATGACCCTGGGCGCGATCGCCGCCCTGCTCGGCGGCGAGGTGGTCGGGGACGCGGCGACCGAGATCTTCACGATCGCGCCGATCCAGCACGCCCACCCCGGCGCCCTCAGCTTCATCTCCAACAGGAAGTACATTCGTCAGCTCGCCGAGACGCGCGCCTCGGGCGTGCTCGTCTCGCCCGAGCTGCGCGAACGCGAGCGGCCGGCGGGCACCTCGCTGGTGGTGCTCGAAGACCCCTACATGGGCTTCGCGCGCCTCCTGCAGCACATGACCAGGACGCCGCGCGAGCTGCTCGGCGTGAGCGAGCGGGCCCACGTCGACCCGAGCGCGCGCCTGGGCGCCGAGGTCAACGTGCACCCCTTCGCCTACGTCGGCCCCGGCGCGACGATCGGCGATCGGGTCGACCTGCACCCGGGCGCCTACGTGGGCGCCGGCGCGCGGATCGGCGACGACACCGTGATCGGCCCCAACGCGGTCGTGCACCACGGCTGCGACGTGGGCGCCCGCTGCCACGTCTACGCCGGCGCCGTGATCGGCTCGGACGGGTTCGGCTTCGCGCCCGACCTCAAGGAGGGCCTCCACGTCAAGATCCCGCAGATGGGCAACGTGGTGGTCGAGGACGACGTGGAGATCGGCGCCAACGTCACGATCGACCGCGCCGCCATGGGCGAGACGCGCGTGGGGCGCGGCACCAAGATCGACAACCTGGTGCAGGTCGGCCACAGCGCCTCGCTGGGCCGCGGCTGCTTCGTGGTCTCGCAGGCCGGGATCAGCGGCACGACCAAGGTCGGCAACGGCGTCACGATCGCGGGCCAGGCCGGGATCGCCGGCCACGTGACCGTCGGCGACGGCGCCTCGATCGGCGCCCAGGCGGGCGTCCACTCCGACGTGGCCCCCGGCGCCAAGATGCTCGGCAGCCCCGCCCTCGAGGGCGACGAGGCCAAGCGGGCGCTGGTCGTGATCCGCAGGCTCCCCGAGCTGCGGGCCAAGCTGCGTGAGCTCGAGCAGCGGCTGGAGAAGCTGGGGGGGTAAGGGCTCGGGCTGCGGCCTTCTCGCGGCTCGAGAGACCGCCAAGGGGAGAGCTGTCGCTGCGGGTTCGGCTCCTTGCTCCTTGCGGAAACATTGACCGCCAAGAGCGCCAT
>CAZMSZ010000483.1:0-5229 GCA_964569055.1 uncultured Planctomycetota bacterium
CCGGCACGGTGTTCCCGCTGGGCGCGAGCGAGGTCGAGTGCACGGCGGTCGACGCCGCCGGCAACGCGGCCTCGGTCCGATTCACCGTCACCGTGGTCGACACCACCCCGCCCGTGCTCGCGCCCGCGCCCGACCTCGTGCTCGAGGCCACGAGCGCCGTCGGCGCGACGGCGCACTTCGCCGGCCCGAGCGCGACCGACGTCTGCGACGCCGCGCCCGTCGTCACCTGCGAACCCGCATCGGGCTCCACCTTCCCGCTCGGGACCACGACGGTGACCTGCACCGCGCTCGACGCGTCCGGCAACCGCGCGACGAGCACCTTCACGGTCACGGTGCGCGACACCACCCCGCCCACCCTGGCCCAGCCGGCCGACGTCACCGTCGAGCAGGCCACCCGCGCGGGGACGCTCGTCCCGTACGACGTGCCCGCCGCGACCGACCTCGTCGACGGCGCGGTGGCCGTCGTCTGCGAGCCGCCGCGGGGGACCGTGTTCCCCCTGGGCGCGACCGAGGTGGTGTGCACCGCGGTCGACGCGGCCGGTAACGCGGCCTCGGTCCGGTTCACCGTGACGGTGGTCGACACCACCCCGCCCGTGCTCACCGAGGCCCCCGACCTGGTCGTCGAGGCGACCGGACCCGCCGGCGCGGCGGTCGCGTACGCGCCGCCTAGCGCGAGCGACGTGTGCGACGCCGCACCTGCGGTCACCTGCGAGCCCGCCGCCGGATCCACCTTCCCGCTCGGGACCACGACCGTGACCTGCACCGCGCTCGACGCGTCCGGCAACCGCGCGACCACCACCTTCACCGTCACCGTGCGCGACACCACCCCGCCCACCCTGGCCGTGCCCGCCGACGTCACCGTCGAGCAGGCCACCCGCGCGGGGACGGCGGTCGCTTACGCCCCACCCGCCGCGAGCGACCTCGTGGACGGCGCCGTGGCGGTGACGTGCGTGCCGGCGCCTGGGACGGTGTTCCCGCTGGGCGCGAGCGAGGTCACCTGCACCGCGACCGACGCCGCGGGGAACTCGGCCTCGGTCCGGTTCACCGTGACCGTGACCGACCTGACCGCGCCCACCCTCGCCGCGGCGCCCGACCTCGTGGTGGAGGCCACCGGGCCGCTCGGGGCCGTGGTGACGTTCACTGCCCCCGCGGCGAGCGACGTGTGCGACGCCGCGCCGGCCGTGACCTGCGAGCCGCCCTCGGGCGCGGTGTTCCCGCTCGGCCAGACCCTCGTCACCTGCGAAGCGACCGACGCCTCGGGCAACCGCACCGTCAGCACCTTCCGGGTCTCGGTCGTCGACACCACACCGCCCGAGCTCGCGCCGCTGCCCGACGTGACGCTCGAGCAGGCGACGCGCGCCGGCACGGCGCTGCACTTCGCGCCCGAGGCGCGCGACGTGGTCGACCCCGCGCCGAGCGTGGTGTGCGACCCGCCCGCCGGGACGGTGTTCCCCCTCGGCCAGACGCGGGTGACCGTCACGGCCACCGACTTCGCGGGCAACGCGCGCACGACGACGTTCACCGTCACGGTGGTCGACACCACCCCGCCCGTCCTCACGGCCCCGGCCGACGTGACCGTCGAGCAGGCGACGCTGGCCGGCACGGCGGTCTCTTGGGTGACGCCCGCCGTGAGCGACGTGTGCGACGCCAGCCCGCTCGTGGTCTCCACCCCGCCCGCCGGGACGGTGTTCCCGCTCGGCACCACGCAGGTCACCTGCTTGGCGAGCGACGCCTCGGGCAACGAGTCCCGCGTCACGTTCGCGGTGACCGTGCGCGACACCACCCCGCCCGTCCTGCTGGCGCCGCCTCCGCTGGTGATCACCGCGCCGCCGGGCGAGCCGGTGCCCCGGGACGACGTCGAGATCGGCCCCTGGCTGCGCTCGGCCAGCGCGAGCGACGTGTGCGACGCCGCGCCCGCGGTGTCCCACGACGCGCCCGCGGCCTTCGCGCAGGGCGCCACCACGACCGTGACGTTCCGCGCCACCGACGCCTCGGGCAACACCGTCACCGCCACCAGCTCGGTGACCGTGATCACGCTCGAGCTTGCGATCACCGCGCCCACGGACGGGCTCTGCACCGCCGAGGACGTGACTGTCGAGTACGTCGTCACCGGCTCGCCGAGCGCGGTCACCCTCGCCGGCACGCGCACCCGCGGCGAGGAGACCGCCCCGGCGGGCGAGGGGCCCACCTACCGCGAAGAGGGCGACCACACGATCACCGTCACCGCGCACACCCCGCGCGGCTCGGTCTCGGCCGCGGTCCGGTTCTCGATCGACCGCACCGCCCCCACCGTCACGATCACCTCGCCGCTGGCCACGCCCTACCCCGGCCAGCCCTACCCCGAGAGCCAGTACCGGTTCGCGCCGCCGCTCGTCGGCGAGGACGGGGAGCTCCAGCCCAACCCGGCCTCCGACCTCCCGATCCCGTTCCAGTGGACCGCCCACGACGAGGACGGGATCACGGGTGACGTGGCGGAGGTGCGGCTGCTCCTCGACGGGGTCCCGCTCGAGCTCGACACCCCGGCCTTCTCGGCGGACCTCCTCTGCCAGCTCGGGCTCGGCGTGCTCGGCCGTCACCTGCTCGTGGTCGAGGCGACCGACCGCGCGGGCAACGTGGGGCGGGCCCAGCTCGCGTTCGAGGTCGTGCTCTACGGCCCCGCGGGCGAGCTGCTCACGATCAAGCCCGAGGCCCTGAAGACCAACGGCGGGGTCATGACGGCCTTCTTCCGGTTGCCCCAGACGCCGACCGGCTGCGCGCTCGACCCCACCTTCGTGGACCTCGTGACGAGCAGCCTGCGCCTGCGCGGCCTGGACACGGGCCTGGTGGCCGAGCCCGAGCGCGTGCTGAGCGACGAGGACAAGGGGCGCCTGATCCTCAAGTTCCGCCGCGACGCGCTGACCAACGAGGAGGGCGTGATCGGCAAGCGGTTCGAGCTGACCGGGCGGTTCTTCTCCAGCACCGGTCCCGCCTTCGTGGCGCGCGACGAGGTGAAGAAGAACCCGTGAGCCCGCCTCCCGCCCCGAGCCCGAGCCCGCGCGCGCCGCGCTCGCGCCGCCTGCCGATCCGCTGGGTCCGGCTGGCGCCGCTGCTGCTGCTCGCGCTGGCGGCGGCCGCGAGCGTCCAGCTCACCCTTGTGGGCGGCGGGCAATGGGCGACGCGCTCAGTAGGACGCGCGGCCCCGGCGCCACGGGTGAAGGCCGCGCCGGTGCGCGAGGGGAGCGGTGCGCCGCGGCCGGTTGCGCCGGTCTCGAGCGCGACGTCCAGCCCGGCGAGCCGTCGCCCCGAACCCTCCGCCGCGGCCGCGAGCGCCGCGCCGCTGCGCGTCGCGGCCGAGGCGCTGACGCGCGAGCCCCTGGCGCCGGCCCTGGCCGCCGCGGCTCGGGTCGGCCTGCACCTGCCCGGGGTAGACCTCGACCGGCTCGCCGCGGCCAGCGCAGGCTCGGAAACGGAGGCGGCCCCGGCGCTGCCCGCGAGCGCCCTCCGGCGCGTGCTCCTCGAGGCGCTCGCGCGGACCCGCGAGCCTGAGGAGGCGCTCGCCCTCGGCCGCGGGCTCGAGGCCCTGCCGAGCGAGGCTGGCGCGGCGGGCGAGCTCGCCGACGCCCTGACGCGCGCGCGCGCGCCCGAGGCGCGAATCGCCTTGCTGCGCGCGGCGGGCGTGCTCGCGCCGGCCGCGGCGGCGCCCTTGCTCGAGCGGCAGGCGCTCGCCGATCCCGACCCGGCCGTGCGCGCCGAGGCTCGAGCGCTGCTCGCGGCGCTCGACCCCCAAGAGGCGCCCGGCCCGCGCCTGCTCGAGGCCTGGCTGCGCGGCGAGCTGGTCGGCGCCCGAGCGGAGCGGCTGCTCGCGCGCCTGGCGCGCCAGCCCGAGGGGCGCGTCGCCCTCGAGCGGACGCTGCGCAGCGCGCCTCCGGGAGTCGCGCTCGGCCCGCTGGCGCGCGCGCTCGGCGCGGGACCCGCGGGGCCCGAGCGGCTGCTCGAGCTCGCGCTCGGCGCGGCGCCGGCCCAGGCCTGCGCCGCGAGCGAGGCGCTCGGCCGCACTGCGAGCGGGGCGCCCCTGCTGCGGCGCGTACTGGCCGAGGCCGCCGCGGCGCCGGCGCGGCTGGCCGCGCTCGCGGCCCTCGCGCGCCAGGGAGCGCTCGGCGAGGCCGAGCTGACGGCGCTGGCAGCCGGGAGTCCGCTGCCCGAGGTCCGCGCGGCGGCGGCGCGCCTGCTGGCGCGCGAGGCGCAGGAGCGACGCGCCGCCCAGGCCTCGCCGGGCGACGCGGAGGAAGACACGCCGGAGGCGGGCGAGCCGAGCGAGCCGACGAGGTTCGCGACGCCGACCGCGAGCCGGGCACAGTGAGTGGACGAGGGCTGGGGGGGAGCACATGAGCGACACGAACGAGAGCGACCCGGCGAGCGAGCCGCCGCCGGGCGCGACGCCGCCGGACACGGCGCCCGCCGCGGCGCGCACGCGTAGCGCCGCGCTCAACCCGGCCGCCTTGACCTTGCTCGCGGTGCTCGGCCTGGGCGTGGCCGTGCGCGCGCTGAGCGGCGCCGGCACCACTCCCGCCGATCCGAGCGCGAGCGCCGATCGAGCCGAGCCGCACGCGCGCGCGGCCAGCCGCGCGCCGCTCCCCGCGCCCGAGGCGTTTCCTGCCCTGCCCGTGTTCGAGCCGCTGCCTACCCAGGAAGACGCCCCCACCACCGCCGCGCCGCCCGCCGCGCTCGGCCTCGCGCCGGCGCCCCTGCCTCCGCCCGAGCCCACGCCCAGCGGCGACGGCGCGGCCGCGTACTTGGCGGCGCTGGCCGCGACCCCCACCCCCACCCCGCAGGTCCGCCGCGCGCTCCGTGCCCAGGCCGAGGCGCCCGAGGCGCGCCTGAGCGAGCCGGCGCTGGCCTACGTGCGCGCCTGCTGGCCGGCGCTGCAGCAGCTCGAGCAGGCCGCGCGCGCGGCCGCGCTCGGCGGAGCGCCCGCCGGCCCGGCCGCCGAGCCCACCTCCCAGGAGGGCGCCGATCAGCCCGGCGTCGCCCAAGACCTCCTCCGCCCGCGCGACCTCGCGTTCGCGGCCCTGGCCTTCGCCCGGCTGGAGGCGCGCAGCGGCGCGGCCGCCGCCGCGGCCCGCTGGCCGCTGCGGGTCCTGCGCGTGGCGGCCCTGCGGGCCGTGGCCGCGCGCGAGCCGCTCGAGGGGAGCGTACAGCTCCAGCTCGGCCAGAGCGCCCTGCGCTCGCTCGAGGGCTCGCTCGCCCACG
>CAZMSZ010000484.1:0-5227 GCA_964569055.1 uncultured Planctomycetota bacterium
CGCCACCTCCGTCGGCGGGGGGGGCGCGGGCGGCGCGGGGGGCGCCGGCGGGCGGGGCGGTGAGGCGGGGGGCGCCGGGGGAGACGGCGCGAACGGCGCCGCCGCGGGCGGCGGCGCGGCCGGCGCGGCCGGCGCGGCGGGCGGGAACGAGGAGCGGATCTCCTGCATCTCCGAGCGGCTGATCCGCACGGTCGGCGCGGCCGGTTGACCGGGGAGCTCCGCCCCGAACTCGAAGTCGAACTGCGGGACCGGGCGCCCCGTAGGCGGACGCGTCGGCGGGACCGGCCGTGCGGGCGCCGGGGCCGGGGCAGCCGGCGTCGGCCAGGGGCTGGCGGCTGGGCGCGCTGGGGCCGGAGCGGCCGGACGGCCGCCGGCGAGCGCGGTCGCGAGCCAGTCCGCCGTCACCAGGCGCAGCACGACGGCGCGACCCAGCCGCACGATGGTCTGGTACGCGAGCGGGACCGCCTGCTCCTTGGGCATGCGCTCGCCTTCGAGCCACGAGCCGTTCGAGGAGCGGTCCATGACCTTCCACCCCTGATCGGTGTAGGCGAGCACGAGGTGCAGCCGCGACACGGCGGGGTGATCGAGCATGACGAGCGCGCGCGAGTCGCGGCCGACCGGGACCGGCCGGTTGACGGTGCGCGGGAGGAACGTGACCTGCACGCCGGCGTGCAGCGGCTCGCCCGGGCCGTAGCTGCGCCCCTTCTCGTAGGGCTCGATGACGACCGCATCCTGGCCAGGGTAGCGCTCGGCCAGCGCCGGCGACTGCCGGACGAGGGCCTGGAGCTCGGGGAGCGACATCAACGCCATGGCACCATCACCATGCGCGATCCGGGGCCCCCGAGCAAGGGCAGCGCGGCCTGAAACCCTGAACACCTGCAGGCCGGCGCGAGTGTCAGCGGGCGTCCGCCCGCGCGATCTCGCACCTGCCGGCCCCCGGCGCTACTCCGCACCCAGGCCCGGGTTGGCGGCGAGCAAGGCGTCGAGCTCCGCCTGCGCCTTGTCCCGCAGGCTCTCCTGGCCGGGCGACCGCCCGGCCAGCTCGGCCGCGCGCCGGAACCAGTCGACCGCCACCGCCGCGTCGGCCGGCTGCTCGCCGAACCCCGCCTTGTAGAGGTGACCGAGCCAGAGCATGGCGCTGGGGTTGTCGCGCTCGGCCGCCTTGCGGAACCAGGCCACGGCGGCCGCCGGGTCGTGCGGCGCGCCCCGCCCCTGCTCGAGGAGCTGGCCCACGAACACCATGGCCTTGGCGTCCCCCGCCTCGGCCGCGCGCAGGAACAGCGCGTAGGCCGCCGGGAGGTCGGCCGGCACGCCCTCGCGCCCCGAGCGCAGGATCGTGCCCAGGCGGAGCATGGCCTGCACGTCGCCGTTGTCCGCCTGCACCCGCAGCGCGGCGACCTCCTGGTCGCCCCCGCCCTGGACCTCGGACGCGCTCTCCGGCTCCGGACCCGTCTCGCCGCCCGCGGCGTCCTCGGGGTCGGGGCCCGGCGAGGGTGGGGTGGGCGGCGTCTCGGGCGCCGGGCCGGCGTCCGCCTCGCCCGCGAACAGCGCCCACAGACGCTGCCCCTGCTCGGGCTGGATCACGGTCACGTGGATCCCGGCCAGCGCCAGGATCACGCCGATCAGGATCAGGGCCTGCGCGACGCCCGACGAGGCCCCCTTGGGCTTGAGCAGCGCGGCGTTCGCCTCGAGCAGCTCGAGGCGCTTGACCACCTCGGGCATGGAGAGGCGCTCGTCGACCTTCTTCGCCAGGCAGTCGAGGACCAGCGTGTCGAGCGCCTCGGGGATCCCCGGCCGGAGCTGGCTGGGCTTCGCCACCGGCTTGCCGACCACCATCCCGTAGAGGTCGACCACGTTGCTCGCCTGGAACGGCGGGACCCCGGTGAGCGCGTAGAACAGCACCGCGCCCAGGCCCCACACGTCGGTCTTGGGGCCGACCTTGCCGTAGGGTCCCTCGGGCTCGAACTGCTCGGGCGCCATGTAGGAGGGCGTCCCCAGGATCTTGCCCGCCTGCGACACGCCGGCCGTGATCGAGGCCGACTGGCCCATCTTGGCCTCGTCGCGCTTGACCAGCCCGAAGTCGGTCAGCACCGCGCGCTGCGTCTCGCGCTCGATCAGGATGTTGTGCGGCTTGACGTCGCGGTGCACCGCCCCGAGGTCGTGGCAGTGCGCGAGGGCCTTGGCGATCGCCAGGCTGGTCGCGATCGCCTGGGCGAACGTCGGCAGCTCCTTCTTCTTGCGCAGCTCCTCCACCAGGTTCTGGAGGGTGGTCCCCTCGATCAGCTCCATGGCGAGGAACGCGATCCCCGAGTCCTCGCCGAGGTCGGAGATCCCGACCACGTTGGGGTGCTTGATCTTGGCGAGCACCCGCGCCTCGCGCCGGAAGCGGGCCACCGCCTCGGGGCTGGGGTCGGCCTGGGCGAGCAGCTTGAGCGCCACCAGCGAGCCGAGCTCGCGGTGCTTGGCCCGGAACACGATCCCCATCCCGCCCCGCGCGATCTCGGAGAGGAGGTCGTAGCGGTTGAAGGTCTTGCCCTGGAAGCTGCGCCCGTCGGGGTCCCGCAGCGCCGCGCGCAGCGTCTTGAGGTCGAGGACGGTGGATTGACTCGGGTTCACCGGCGCCATTCTACGGTCCCCCCGGCGCCTTGCACGGCCGCTCGGTGCGCGCGCGCCCGCGAGTATGGTGTGGCGCCGCATGCCCGAGCCGCTCCCGATCGACGCCCACCTGCCCGCCCTGATCGAGGCGGTCCGCGCGCGGCGCGGGGCGGTGGTCGTGGCCGAGCCGGGCGCCGGCAAGACCACCCGCGTCCCCCCCGCGCTCCTCGACGCGCTGCCGGGCGAGGTGTGGGTGCTCGAGCCGCGCCGCCTCGCCGCGCGCCTCGCCGCCGAGCGGGTCGCGGCCGAGCGCGGCCAGCGCCTGGGGGAGGAGGTCGGCTACCAGGTCCGCTTCGAGCAGCGGGCCGGCCCGCGCACGCGGCTGCGCTTCCTCACCGAGGGGGTGCTCACCCGCCGGCTGGCGCGCGGCGGCGAGGCGCTGGCCGGGGTCGCGGCCGTGGTGCTCGACGAGCTGCACGAGCGCCACGTCGACACCGACCTCGCCCTGGCCTTGCTCGAGGCCGCGCGCCGCGAGCGGGAGTTGGCGCTGGTCGTCATGTCCGCCACCCTCGACGCGGCGCCGGTCGCGGCGCTGCTCGACGCGCCGGTGCTCGAGGTGGCGGGCCGGCTCCACCCGGTCGAGATCGAGCACGAGGCGGGGCGCGACGACCGCCCGCTCGAGGACAAGGTCGCGGCCGCGGTGGCGCGCCTGGTCGACGAGGGCCTCCGCGGTCACGTGCTCGTGTTCCTGCCCGGCATGGGCGAGATCCGCCGGGCCGAGCGGACGCTCGGCCCCTTGGCGCGCGCGGCCGACCTGCGCCTGCTCCCGCTCCACGGCGCGCTCGGGCGCCAGGCCAGCGAGGCCGCGCTCGCGCCCAGCCGCGCCCGCAAGGTGATCCTCGCCACCAACGTGGCCGAGTCGTCGCTCACGATCGACGGGGTCGAGGCCGTGGTCGACTCGGGCCTGGCGCGCGAGGCCGAGGTCTCGCCGCGCAGCGGCCTGCTCGAGCTGGTGCTCCGCCCGATCTCGCGGGCCTCCGCCACGCAGCGCGCGCACCGCGCCGGCCGGCAGGGGCCGGGGCGCTGCCTGCGGCTCTACACCCGCAACGATCACGACCGCCGCCCGGCGGCCGCCGTCCCCGAGCTGCTGCGCCAGGAGCTGTCGGGCGTGCTCCTCGCCGTGCGCGCGGCGGGGTTCGCCGACCCGCGCGCGCTCCGCTGGCTCGACCCGCCGGGCGAGCCGGCCTGGTCCGCGGCGGACGCGCTCCTCGGCGCGCTCGGCGCCTGCGACGCGGCGGGGGCGCTGACCCCGACCGGGCGCGCGCTGCTGCGCTATCCGCTCCCGCCGCGCCTGGCGCGGGTGGTGGACGAGGGGCATCGCCGCGGGGTCGGGCCCGAGGCCGCGGCCGCGGCGGCGCTCCTGGGCGAGCGCCCGATCCGCGCCCTGGAGGCGCGCGACGCGCCGCCGGCGCAGGAGGCGCGCAGCGACGTGCTCGTGCTGCTCGACCTCCTCGCCGAGGCCAACCGGGCGGGCTTCCGGCCGGGGCCGCTGCGGACGCTCGGGCTCGATCCGCAGGCCGCGCGCTCGGTCGACCGGGCGCGCGAGCAGGTCGCGCGCCGCCTGCCCCGCGAGGGGGCCGGCCCCGCGCCGACGAGCTCGACCGAGCTCGAGCGCGGGCTGTCGATCGCGCTCCTGGCTGGACATCCCGACCGCGTGGCGCGTCGGCTCCCGGGCGGCGGCTACACCCTCGCGGGCGGCGGCGGCGTGCGCCTCGCGCCGAGCAGCGCGGTGCGCGGGGCGGAGTGGCTGGTGGTGCTCGACGCCGGCGGCTCGCGGGGCGGCGCCCCGCCCACCGCGCGGCTGGTGAGCGCGATCGAGCCCGACTGGCTGCTCGAGCTGTTCCCGGACGCGCTCGAGGAGACGCACGCCGTGGAGTGGGACCCGCGACGCGAGCGGGTGGAGGCGCGCTGGCGCCTCTCCTACGGCGGGCTGGCGGTGGAGGAGTCGAGCGAGCCCGGCGACCCCGAGCAGGTCGCGGCCGTGCTGGCGCGCGCGGCGCGCGAGGCGGGCCCCGCCGCCTTCGTCGACGCCGGCGCCCTCGAGGCGCTGCGGCGCCGGCTGGCCTTCGCGCGCGAGCTCGACCCGGCCCTGCCCGACCTCGACGAGGCAGGGCTCGAAGCCGCGCTGAGCGCGCTCTGCGAGGGGCGGCGCTCGTTCGCCGAGCTGCGCCAGGCCGACCTGTTCGCGCACCTCGAGGCCGCGCTCGGCTACGACGCCCTCCGCCGGGTCGACCGGCTGGCCCCCACCCACGTCACCCTCCCGGGAGGGCGCCGCTGCGAGGTCCACTACGAGCTGCGCCAGCCGCCCTGGATCGCGTCGCGGCTCCAGGACTTCTTCGGGCTCTCCGCCGGCCCGACGGTGGGCGGCGGGCGCGTCCCGCTGACGCTCCACCTCCTGGCGCCCAACCGCCAGGCGGTCTCGGTGACGAGCGACCTCGCCGGCTTCTGGGAGCGCCACTACCCGACCGAGCGGCGCCACCTCTCGCGGCGCTACCCGCGCCACAGCTGGCCCGAGGACCCGCGGACGGCGCAGCCGCCTCGGCCAGGGCGAACGCGGTGAAGGGAGACGGGA
>CAZMSZ010000485.1:0-5222 GCA_964569055.1 uncultured Planctomycetota bacterium
GCACATGCCGGCCACGACCCCGAGGTCGTGGGTGATCAGGATCAGCGACATGCCCCGCTCGCGCTGCAGACGCTGGAGCAGCGCCAGGATCTGGGCCTGGATCGTCACGTCCAGCGCGGTGGTCGGCTCGTCGGCGATCAGCAGGTCGGGGTTGGTCGAGAGCGCCATGGCGATCATGACGCGCTGGCGCATGCCGCCCGAGAACTCGTGGGGGTAGGCGTCGACCCGCTCCTCGGGGCGCGGGATCCCGACCTGCCCCAGGACCTCGATCGCCCGCGCCCGCGCGTCCGCGCCGCTGAGCCCCGTGTGCAGCTCGATCGTCTCGGTGAGCTGGCGGCTGATCCGCAGGAACGGGTTCAGGCTGGTCATGGGGTCCTGGAAGATCATGGAGATCTTCCCGCCCCGCACCGCGCGCACCTCGCTGGCGGACATCTTCAGGATGTCCTGTCCGCGGTAGCGGATCTCGCCCGTGGGGATCTCCGCCGGCGGCGAGGGGAGGAGCCGCAGGATCGACATGTTGGTCACGCTCTTGCCGCAGCCCGACTCGCCCACGAGCCCGAGCGCCTCGCCCGGGGCCACGGTGAAGTCGACCCCGTTGACGGCGTGGAGCACGCTGTCGTCGCCCCGGAACCGGACGCGCAGGTCGCGGACCTCCAGGATCGGCGCGGGCTCGGGCTCGCTCACGTGCGCCCTCGCTGCTGCGGGTCGAGCGCGTCGCGCAGCCCGTCACCCAGGAAGTTGAGGCTGAACAGGGTGATCGCCATCGCGAACGAGGGCACGATCAGGAGCCACCAGTTGGAGCCGCCCTCGCCCAGCGCCAGGCGACCCGCGTTGACCAGCGCGCCCCACGACTCGAGGCTCTGCCCCTGGTACTCGACCGACAGGCCGATGAACGCCAGGAACGACTCCTGCAGGATCACGGCCGGCACCGTGAGCGTGGTGTAGACGATCACCACCCCCAGCGTGTTGGGGATCAGGTGCGCGAAGATGATCCCGCCGTGGCCGGTGCCGCTCATGCGGGCCGCCTCCACGAACTCCTTCTGCTTGAGCGACAGGATCTGCCCGCGCACGATCCGGGCCATGGTGAGCCACTGCACCGCGCCCAGCGCGATGAACAGCATGGTGATGTCCCGGCCGAAGTTCACCAGCAGCAGGATCACCAGGAACATGTAGGGGATCCCGTACAGGATGTCGACCACGGCCATCAGCGCCATGTCGGCGCGGCCGCCCACGTAGCCCGACACGGCCCCGTAGACCACGCCGATCACCAGGCTGACGATCGTGGCGACCAGGCCCACGAGCAGCGAGATCATGCCGCCCCACAGGGTGCGGCTGAGCAGGTCGCGCCCGGCGAGGTCGGTCCCGAGCCAGTGGGTGACCGTCTGCGGCGCCCCGTCGGCGAACACGGCCGTGACCGAGCGCCCCTCGAGCTCCAGCGCGTCGATCGGACGCCCGTCGCGGGTGAGCGCGGTCACGACGCCGCCGTCGAGCGTGGCCTCGATCACCTGCGCCCCGCCCGTGGGGACCACGTGGCGGATCACCGGCACCGCGCGGCCGGCCCGCTCGTCGGCGCTGAGCTGCGCCTCGAGCGCGCCTGGGAGCGGCTCGCCGACGCGGAGCGTGATGCCCTCGAGGGGCGCGCCGGTGCTCCCGTCGAGGCGGACCACCGTGAGCCGCTCGCCTGCGGCGGGGGCGAGCTCGTCCGTCGAGAGCCCGCCGAGCTTGATCTCGCGAATCCGGCCGCGGCGCAGCTTGACCAGGTAGTCGCGCACCTCCTGCAGCTGGACCTCGAACCGGAGCGCGCGCGCGGCCTGGTAGCGGTCGCGCACGATCGGCGCCTTGCCCACGGCGAGGACGTTGCGCTGGTCCACGTCGACGTGGGTGTAGCCCGGCGGCTGCGCGCCGATCCAGGTGTAGCCGTGGGTCGGGTCGAACGGCGAGATCCAGGGCGCGCCCGCGCTGAGCGCGCCCATCACCAGCACGATCCACAGGCCCAGCATGGCCATGCGGTTCTTCTTGAGCCGGCGCCAGGCGTCTTGCCACAGGCTGACGCCCTTCTGGGCCTGCTGGGTCGCTCCTCCGGCCGCGCTCACGAGTAGCGGATCCTGGGGTCGAGGATCCCGTAGAGGATGTCGACGATCAGGTTGGCGCCCACCAGCAGCACCCCGTACAGGATCACCGTCCCCATCACCAGGGTGTAGTCGCGGTTGAGCGCGCTCTTGACGAACTCCATGCCGATTCCGGGGATCCCGAAGATCTGCTCGACGACCAGCGAGCCGGTCATCATGGCGGCGATCGCCGGGCCGAGGAAGCTGACCACCGGGAGCATGGCGCCGCGGAGCGCGTGGCGGACCACGATCACCCGCTCGCTCAGCCCCTTGGCCCAGGCGGTGCGGATGTAGTCCTGGTTGATCACCTCGAGCATGCCGGCCCGCGTGAGGCGCGCGATCCGGGCCGCCAGCGGGAGCGCCAGGGTGAGCGAGGGCAGGATCAGGTACGTGACCCCGGTCCAGCCCTCGTAGCCGGCCACGGGGAACACGTTCCACGTCATGCAGAACGCGAGCTGCAGCAGCGGCCCCACCACGAACACCGGGACCGACAGCCCGATCATGGCGCCGGTCATGGAGAGGTAGTCGAAGTTGCTGTTCTGGCGGATCCCGGCGATCACGCCCGCGCCCAGCCCGAGCACCAGCGCGATCAGGGTGGCGCTGATCCCGAGCACGGCCGAGACGGGGGCGCGCTCCGCCAGGATCTGGTTGACGTTCTGGGTCTTGTACTTGAACGACGGCCCGAGGTCGAGCTCGAGCACCAGCTCACCCATGAAGCGGGCGTACTGCTTCGGCCAGCTCTCGTCGAGGTGGTACTTGGCCCGGATCGCCTGCTCGATCACCGGGTCCATGCGCTTCTCGCCCGAGAACGGCCCGCCGGGCGCGAGCCGCATCATGAAGAACGAGATCGTGATCAGGACCCACAGGACGATCGGGACCTGCGCCAGCCGCTTGAGGAGGTAGGTGCCCACGCGCCGCTGGCCCTACTCGGTCGGCTCGATCCAGAGGTACTGGAGCGGGTGGAGGTCGCGCACGTTCTCGTACCAGCCCTGGACCTTGTCGGCGAGCATGCCCTGGTTCACGTAGATGTACACGGGAATGATCGGCAGCTCGTCCTTGATCAGGATCGTCTCGGCCTGCTGGAGCAGCTCCGTCCGGGCGGCCGGGTCGGCCTCGCTGGCGGCCTTCGTGATCAGCTCGTCGTAGGTCGCGCTCGACCAGCCGGTGTTGTTGTTGCCGCCGCCCGTGACCCACAGATCGAGGAAGGTGTTGGGGTCGACGTAGTCGCCGATCCAGCCCGCGCGCGCGATGTTGTAGTTGAGCTGCTCGACGTCGCTGAGATAGACCTTCCACTCGGTGTTGCGCAGCGACACCGTGATCCCGAGGTTCTCCTTCCACTGCTGCACGATCGCCTCGGCCACGCGCTTGTGGTCCTCGAGGGTGTTGTAGAGCAGCTCGACGGTGGGGAACGGCGCGCCGCCCGGCCCGTAGCCCGCCTCCGCCAGGAGCTTGCGCGCCTGCTCGGGGTCGAACGCCAGGCCCTCGGGCGGCTGGTAGCGCGGCATGGGCGGGGTGAAGTACGTGGCCGGGATCTGCCCCGCCTTGAGGATGTCGCGGGTGATTACCTCGCGGTCGAACCCGATCGAGAACGCCTTGCGCACGCGCACGTCGTCGAACGGCGGCTTGGTGACGTTGATCCGGTAGAAATAGCTGCCGAGGTAGGGCTGCGCGTAGTAGGCCGGGTTGCGCTTGACCTCGTCGATCTTGGCGGCGGGCACCGTGGTCATCCAGTCGTTTTCGCCCTGGATGAACAGCTTGTAGCTCGTCTCCACGTCCTCGTAGGGCAGCGCGACGATCTTCTCCAGCTTGACGAACTCGCGGTCCCAGTAGTGCTCGTTGGGGACCATCACGATCTGCTGGCCCGAGCTCCACTCGATCAGCTTGAACGGCCCGTTGCAGGCGATGTTCTCGGGGCGCGGCCAGGCGTCGCCGTGCTGCTCGACCGCCCACATCGGGACCGGCATCAGGGTGTGGAACGCCACGAGGTCGAGGAAGTAGGGGCAGGGCGCGGCGAGGGTCACCTCGAGCGTGCGCTCGTCCTTCACCTTCACGCCGACCTGCGCGAAGTCCGTCAGCTCGCCCTGCTGGAACGCCTGCGCGCCGGCGATCGGGAAGAACATGTAGGCGTACTGACAGCCCGTCGCCGGGGTCAGAGCCCGCTCCCACGAGGCGCGGAAGTCCTCGGCCGTGACCGGCCTGCCGTCGCTCCACTTGGCGTCGGCCCGCAGGTGGAACGTGTAGACCTTCTGGTCGGCCGAGACCTCCCAGCGCTCGGCCACCCCGGGCCGCGGCTCGAGCGTCTTGGGGTCGCTGGTGACGAGCCCCTCGAACAGCCCCCCGGCGATCCGCCCCTCGGGCACGCCCGTCATCTTGTGCACGTCGAGCGTCTCGGGCTCGGCGCCGTTGTTGAACGTGAACACCTGCGGGACGCTCTTCCAGGCCTCGTCGGTAGGCGCGTAAGCCCGCTTCCACTCCGGCAGGTCGCTCGCCGCGCTCGCGCCGGCCGGGTCGGTCCCCTCGGACGCGGGCTGCTCGGTCGGCGTGGCCTCGGGGCACCCGCACAGCGGCAGGGTGGCCAGGAGCGCGAGGGAGACGAAGCGGCGCACGGGCTCCTCCTCGGTCGGGATCGTTTCGCCGTCGAGCCCAGGGGCCCCGGCGGGCGCGCCACTCTAGCACCTATGACCTGGTTGCCAGCTTGGTTTCCGGGGGGCTCCGCCCCCCAGAGTCCCCCTCAGCTCTCGCTGAAGAGGCGCGCCGCCGCGGCGGCGCGGCTGTAGTGGAGTGGACTTCCAGGTCCGGGCTAGAGCGCCGCGCCGCCCGAAGCGGCGCTGCTGCTTGGCGCACGGCGCGTCGTCGTGCGGGACGGGGTTCGGGCGTGGCGCGCGGGGTCGCTGCCCTGGCCCGAGGCTGTCGCATTGGCCTCATGCTCGTGCTCGTGCTCGGCCTCCTCCCGTCTTCGCGAGGCGTGGTCGTGTGCGTGAGGGCCACGCGCGCGCGCGGTCCCAAGGGCGTGACCGGCGCCGCGCTCTCCGTTCGGATCCCCCAACCACGCTGCCCGCACTGCCACGACGAGGTGGCGGCGGGCGCCGCGCAGGTCGCCTGCTGCGCGTGCCG
>CAZMSZ010000486.1:0-5189 GCA_964569055.1 uncultured Planctomycetota bacterium
CTACCCGCTCGGCGCGCCCGGTCCGAGCGGCTGGCCGAAGCTGAACTCCACCACCCGCCCCTCCGGGGCGTACACCCCGCAGTAGTAGCCCACCGGATACGGCTCGCGGCGCGCCGGCCAGGCCAGGATCCCGTCGGCGGCGGCCTGCGCGGCGAGCGCGTCGACCTCGGCCTCGCTCGCGAGGGCGAAGCCGAGGTGGCTGAAGTCGTCGCTGGCCTGGCGGCCCGTGGGTCCGCCGGAGATGAGCACCAGCACGAACCGCTCCTCGTTCCCCGGCTCGGCCAGCCACACCGTGCGGCTCCCCGAGCGGGCGTCGCCGCGGTCGTGGACCAGGGTCAGGCCGCAGTAGCGCTGGTAGAAGGCGATGCACGCCTCCACGTCGGGGACGTGGAGCGCGATGTGGGTCTGGATCGGGCGCACGCGACCTCCGGGCTCGCGCCTCAATCGTCCCTGATGATCGCGAGGTCTTCGATCACCTCCTCGACCCGCTGGTAGCGCTCCTTGGGGTCCTGGCGGGTCATGCGCTCGATCACGCCCACCGCGTCCTCGGGGGAGCGCATGAAGTCCTCGCTGCCGGGGCTCGAGAGCTCGCTCAGCAGGAGCGCGCGGTCGAGGGGCGTCTCGCCGCCCTGCTTGATCACCTTCTCGATGCTGGGATACGGCGCCTTGCTCGTGATCAGCTCGTAGAACACGATCCCGAGCGAGTAGATGTCGCTGGCCTGGCTCGCGGCCCACGGCTCGCGCCACACCTCGGGCGCCACGTAGCGGGCGTCGAGCCGCTTGCGCAGGCGGTCGGGGTCCTGGGGGTGGGGCGAGCCCTCGATCTTGGCGAGGTCGAAGTTGACCAGCTTGACCTTGCCGCCCGGCGCCACGACCACGTTCAGCGGGCGGATGTCGCGGTGGATCACGCCGCGCGCGTGGGCGTGCGCCAGGCCGCGGGCCATCTTCGAGACGATGTCCGCCTTCTCCTTCCAGAGCAGCTCGCGGTCCTCCTGCTGCGCGAGGAGGACGGCGAGCGGGCGCCCGTTCTCGACGTACTCGGTCGGGAGCACGAACTTGTTGTCGTCCCACGCGAACATGTCCGAGGTGTCGATCAGGTTGGGGTGCGCGCCGAGCAGGCGCAGCGCGTTCTGGTCGTGGAAGATCGCCTCGATCTGGCGCTGCTTCTCCTCGGCCGAGGTGTAGATGTCGAAGTGGAACACCTTGAGCACCGTGCGCGGCCGCGTCTTGATGTAGCGGTGCTTGGCGAGGAACACGGTGCGCGTCTCGGTTTGGTTGATCTTCTCGACCACGTCGTACAGCCCGATCTCCTTGACCTTCTTGCCGGGCCGGGCCGTCCCGAACAGCGCCGCGCAGATCCCGTCGTGGTGGCGCTCGATGTTGTCGACCCGCACCGGGATCTTCTTGGGGTCGGTGAAGTGGTCGAGCGCGTCCTTGAGCTGGATCACGCGCGAGGCCTGATCGTCGCGCAGCCGGACCTTGGCCTTGTCGTCGGTGAGCAGCACGCAGGTCTCGACCCACACGTCCCGCAGGATCGAGGAGTGCCGCTCGAGCTTGCTGGCGAGGATCTTGGTCTTCTTGTTGGCGAGCGGGATCGGGCTCGGCATGACGTGGCCGTTCTCGAACACCCACTGGTTGGTGTCGCCCTTGATCGCCCCGCGGTAGCCCTTGACCTCCACGTGCCACACCGCGAACTCGCCGATCACCGCGATATCGTACTCGTAGGGGAGCCCGCGGCCGGTGGTCAGCTCGAAGTTGTGGAACACCACGTAGTCGTCGGGGAGCACCTTGGCGAGGTGCTTGATCGCCGCCGTCTCGCTCGCGTTCTCGGGGTCGCCGATCTTGTGGACGATCGCCATGGGCCCTCCTCGGACCCGCGATTCTAGGGGCCTCGCCCCGCCGCGGCGAGGTCGTCCGGAGCCCCTCAAGGCGGCCCGCGCCGCTGCCGATAGATCAGGCACCCGGGGAGGAGCGACGCACGGCCCACCAGCCGGCTCCCCAGCGGTCGCAACGAGGCGTCTCCCGAAGGAGCGCGCGACCGTCGCGTAGTCGTGTTCGAGGCGAGCCGGCGCCCACGCCAGCCACGTTCGGACCAGAGGGCTGCCGCACAGGCCGCCGGGGGCAACCTCGGCGGCCGAGCGGTTTGGTTGGGCCGGCTCGAGGCAGGCGCCGCGCGCCGGTGCTATGGTGAACCTCGATGGCTCACGCGATCGACCCGCGCGTCGCCCGGTTCCTCCGCACCCACTCGGTGTCGATTCGCGAGGAGGTCGAGGCCGACGTCGCCGACCACCGTGACCTCACCCCGAGCGAGCGGTGGCGCCTGCTCGTCGGCCTCTGCCGCTCGATCCCCTGGCTGATCAACTCCGCGAATCCGCCCGAGGTCGTGGCCCGGATCCTCGAGGATCGCGAGCCGCCGCACCCGAGCTACCACGAGCTCGTGGCGCGACTCCGCCGCTCATGAGCGAGGACGCGCTGGCCGAGGTCCCAGCGGTCGCGGTCGGCCTCCTCGACGAGCTCACGTCACGCGGCTTCAAGGCGGCGCTCGGCGGCGGGCTCGCGTTCAACGTGTGGGTGCAGCCACGGACGACCAAGGACGTCGACCTCAACGTGTTCGTCGATCCGCCGCGCTACGGCGAGCTGCTCGAGGCGCTCGAGGCGTACGGCTGCGCCGCGTCGCGTGACGGCGCTCCGTGGGATGACGCGCGGCGGGCCGAGTTCCTGCGCCGAGCGCGGGAGGGAGAGGTGGCCGTCGCGTGGTATGGCGCGGTGCGTGTCGACGTGTTCGTGCCCTCGATCCCCTTCTACGACGAGGCCGAACGCTCCCTGCGATCGGTCGCCTTTGCGGAGGACCAGCGCCCTCGGCTCGTCCTCTCCCCCGAAGCCCTCGCGGTCTTCAAGCTGCTGTTCTTCCGCGACAAGGACCTCGTCGATCTCCGGCGACTGGTAGCTGTCCGCCGAGACGGCCTCGACGCCGCCTGGGTCCGCAGGCAGATCGTCGGAATGCTGGGTGAGGACGACGTGCGCGTCGAGCGCTGGGATGAGATCGTGCGGACGCACGGCGCCGCCGAGCGCTGAGCAGGGGCGCCCGCGCGCGCGCTCACTCCCATGAGCGGCTCCCCGTACGAAGCGGCGGGGAGGCGCGCGGCGCCTCCCCGCCTGCTCGAGCTGCCTCGCCGCTCAGATGTCGTAATACAGCGCGAACTCGTACGGGTGCGGCCGGATCCGCACCGCGTCGACCTCCACCTTCCGCTTGTAGCTGATCCAGGTCTTGATCATGTCCTCGGTGAACACGTCGCCCTTGAGCAGCCACTCGTGGTCGCGCTCGAGGTTGTTCAGCGCGTCGTGCAGCGAGAAGGGGGTGCCGGGGACCTTGGCCTTCTCCTCGGGGGGCAGGTCGTAGATGTCCTTGTCGAGCGGCTCACCCGGGTGGATCTTGTTCTGGATCCCGTCGATCGCCGCCATGGTGAGCGCGGCGAAGGCGAAGTAGGGGTTGGCCGAGGGGTCGGGGCAGCGGAACTCGACCCGGCGCGCGGCGGGCTTGCTCTGGCCGACCGGGATCCGGATCGCGGCCGAGCGGTTGCGCGCCGAGTAGGCCAGGTTGACCGGGGCCTCGAAGCCCGCCACCAGGCGCTTGTAGCTGTTGGTGGTGGGGTTGGTGAACGCGACCAGGGCGGGCGCGTGCTTGAGGATCCCGCCGATCACGTAGAGGGCCTCCTCGGACAGGCCGGCGTAGCCCTCCCCGGCCATGATGTTGTGGCCGCCCTTCCAGATCGAGAAGTGGCAGTGCATGCCCGAGCCGTTGTCCTCGAACAAGGGCTTGGGCATGAAGGTCACGGTCTTGCCGGCGTGGTGCGCGGTGTTCTTCACCACGTACTTGAAGATCATCAGGTGGTCGGCCGCGCGGGTCAGGCGGTCGAAGCGGTAGTTGATCTCGGCCTGGCCGCCGGTCGCGACCTCGTGGTGCTGGCGCTCGATCTTGAGGCCGCAGCGCTCGAGGTTGATGCACATCTCGGTGCGCAGGTCCTGCAGCGCGTCGATCGGCGGCACCGGGAAGTAGCCGCCCTTGGTGCGCGGCTTGTGCCCGAGGTTGCGGCCGTGCTCGTCGCTGCCCGTGTTCCACGAGCCCTCGACCGAGTCGACCATGTAATGGCCGAAGTTCACGCCCTGCTCGTAGCGCACCTCGTCGAAGATGAAGAACTCCGCCTCCGGGCCGAGGTAGGCCACGTCGCCGATCCCGGTCGAGGCGAGGTAGGCCTCGGCGCGGCGCGCGACGCCGCGCGGGTCACGGTCGTAGTCCTGGTGGGTGATCGGGTCCTTGACGTTGCAGATCAGCACCAGGGTGGGGTGCTTCATGAACGGGTCGACGAACGCCGTGGCCGGGTCGGGCACGACGAGCATGTCGGACTGGTCGATCGACTTCCAGCCGCGGATCGAGCTGCCGTCGAACGCGAACCCGTCCTCGAACGCGTCCACGTCGAGCGCCTCGACCGGGATCGTGAAGTGCTGCCACGTCCCAGGGAAGTCGTTGAAGCGGAGGTCGACATACCGACAGTTCCTGTCGGCGGCCAGGGCGATCACTTCCTTCGGGGTCACGGCGGCGAGCTCCTTCTCGATTCGAGGTCCGATTTGCGTGGGTGGTTGGTTCTGCTCTGCGAACAATGGTTGGTTCAGATGGCGGCGGGGCCTCGCTCGCCGGTGCGGATCCGCACCGCCTCCTCGAGCGGCAGGACGAACACCGCGCCGTCCCCCGCCCGCCCGCCTTCGAGCTGCCCGGCGCGCGCGATCGCGCGCACGGTCGGCTCGACGAAGTCCTCGTTGACCGCGACCTCCAGCTTCACCTTGCGCACCGGCTGCTCGCCGGCCGACGAGCCGGCGTAGGCCGCGGCGGCGGACGAGCCGCCGGACGCGTCGGCCGGCGCGAAGCCCTGCACGTCGGAGACGGTGAGGCGGAACACCTTGGCGGCGGCGAGCTCCTGCTGCACCGCCTCGAGCCGCTCGGGCCGGATGACCGCGACGACGAGCTTCAAGGGCGCCTCCGAAGGCGCGCAACGATATCACGCGCTGCGTCAGGGCGCGCCCCGGGGGCGCGCTGGCGCGGGGCCTTGGGCGGCGCGGAGTTAGGCCGGATTTTGCGCGACGAAGTCGTGCGGAAGCCGGGCTAGCCGGGCCCGAAGGGCCCGCGCAAGCCG
>CAZMSZ010000487.1:0-5178 GCA_964569055.1 uncultured Planctomycetota bacterium
GCGCGTGGCCCGGGCCGTCTCTCTCGATCGCGTGTGGGAGCGCGGCCTTACGCGCTCAGCAGGTCGTAGCGCGTGCGCGCGCGCCGCAGGCGCTCCTCGACCTCGGCCAGCTCGGGGCCGCTGGCCGCCTTGCCGACCGCCTCGGCGACGGCCTGCTGGGCCTCGTCGAGCTCCTTCTTGGCGGCGGCGGGGTCGCCCTCGGGGAGCGCGGCCCCGCCGGCGAGCACCGTCACCTGGTCGTCCTGGACCTTGACGAACCCGCCGTAGACGCCGATCCGGTGGGTCTTGGCGCCGTCGAACACGCGGGCCACCCCGTGGCCGAGCCGCGCGATCAGCGGGGCGTGGCCGGGGAGGATCCCGATCTCGCCGTCCCAGGCCGCGAGCGCGACCTGCTCGGCCTTGCCGTCGTAGAAGCTGGCGTCCGGCGTGACGATGGTGACCTGCATGATGGATACCTACTCGGCGAGACGATCACTCGTGAAGACAATACGGAATATCAACAGAGAATATCAATCCGAATATCAATGGAAGGCCGCTGTCGCTCGATGCCTCGGCGCCTCTCGCGAAGTGAAGGCCGCTGTCGCTGATTGCCGAGCGCCTCGATGAGTAAGGCCGCTCTCGCTCGCTGACGGCATCGGACGCCTGCGAAGCTCTCCGGTA
The DNA here is from genome assembly GCA_964569055.1 of uncultured Planctomycetota bacterium. Lineage (GTDB taxonomy): Bacteria > Planctomycetota > J058 > J058 > J058 > JAWLGW01. Next base: position 661 of record CAZMSZ010000487.1, read on the forward strand.
GGGGCCCTCCCGGGAGCGACAGCCATTCTGGCATTCCAATTAATATTGTTATTGATATTCCGTGTTGTCTTCCTACCGTTTCTCCTGGCAGTTGGACCAGGGAGCCTACTTGGCCTTTCCTTCCTCCATGAGGCGCTTCGCCTTGGCGCGGGCGTCGTCGATCGTGCCCACGTACTTGAACGCGTCCTCGGGCACGTCGTCCGCCTCGCCGTCGATGATCTGGCGGTAGGACTCGACCGTGTCCTCGCGCTTGACGTAGACGCCCTTCATGCCGGTGAACGCCTCGGCCACGTGGAACGGCTGCGAGCAGAAGTTCTGGATGCGGCGGGCGCGCGACACGACCAGCTTGTCCTCCTCGGACAGCTCGTCCTCGCCGAGGATCGCGATGATGTCCTGGAGGTCGCGGTTGCGCTGCAGGATCACCTGCACCCGCTTGGCGACGTTGTAGTGGGTCGCGCCCACCACGTTCGGGTCGAGGATTCGGCTGGTCGAGTTGAGCGGGTCGATCGCGGGGTAGAGGCCCTTGGCCGCGATCGAGCGGTCGAGCACCGTGGTCGCGTCGAGGTGCGCGAACGTGGTCGCCGGCGCGGGGTCGGTCAGGTCGTCCGCGGGGACGTAGACCGCCTGCACCGAGGTGATCGCGCCCTTCTTGGTCGAGGTGATCCGCTCCTGCAGCGCGCCCATCTCGGTGGCCAGGGTCGGCTGGTAGCCGACGGCCGACGGCATGCGGCCGAGGAGCGCCGACACCTCCGAGCCCGCCTGGCTGAACCGGAACACGTTGTCGATGAACAGCAGCACGTCCGTGCCGCCGAGGTCGCGCAGGTACTCCGCCATGGTGAGCGCCGAGAGCGCCACGCGCAGGCGGGAGCCCGGCGGCTCGTTCATCTGGCCGAACACCATCACCGTGCGGGGGAGCACGCCCGACTCGTACATCTCGAGCCACAGGTCGTTCCCCTCGCGGGTGCGCTCGCCCACGCCGGCGAACACCGAGTAGCCGCCGTGCTGCTTGGCGACGTTGTTGATCAGCTCCTGGATCAGCACCGTCTTGCCCAGGCCGGCGCCGCCGAACAGGCCGGTCTTGCCGCCGCGGGTGTACGGGGTGAGCAGGTCGACGACCTTGAGGCCGGTCTCGAACACCGCGGTCTTGGCCTCGAGGTCCTCGAACCGCGGGGGCGGCGCGTGGATCGGGCGGCGCTCCTTGACCTCGATCCGCGGCCCCTCGTCGATCGTGTCGCCGAGCAGGTTGAACACGCGGCCGAGCGTCTCGCGGCCGACGGGCACCGAGATCGGCGCGCCGGTGTCGACGATCTTGGCCCCGCGGATCAGGCCGTCGGTCGAGCCGAGCGCCACCGCGCGCACGCGGTTGCCGCCGAGGTGCTGCTGCACCTCGCCGGTGAGGCGCAGCTTGCGGCCGTCGATCTCGGCGTCGATGTGGAGCGCGTTGTAGATGTCGGGGAGGTGGCCCTCCTCGAACTCGGCGTCGAAGGTCGCGCCGATCACCTGGACGACGGTCCCGATCTTCTCTTGCGCAATCGCCATGGCTACTTCTCTCGAGCCGCCGTCGGCCGGCGGCGCTGCGTGTCCTGGGGGCGCGGGCGCCCTACTTGAGGGCCTCGGCGCCGCCGAGCACCTCGAGGATCTCGTTGGTGATCTGGCTCTGGCGCGCCCGGTTGTACTCCATGCGGAGCGAGCGCCCGACCTCGGTCGCGTTCTCGCTCGCGTTCTTCATGGCCACCCGCCGCGCGATCTGCTCGGAGGTGGCCGCCTCGAGATAGACCCGGAACAGGTGGAGCTTGGCCTGCAGCGGGAACAGGGCGTCGAGGATCGCCTGCGGGTCGGGCTCGATCGTGAACACCGGCCGGGCCTGCCCCGCGCTCTTGGCCTCCGCCTCGGCCTCCTCCTCCCCGCCGCCGGGCGCGATCGGGAGCATGGTCTCGACCACCGGCGCCTGCCGGCCGGCCGAGTAGTAGTGCGTGTAGATCACGTCGACCCGGTCGACCTCGCCCGAGAGGAACATGCCGATCAGGCGGTCGGCCACCTTCTCGACCTCGGCGAAGGGCGGCCGGTCGTCGAACTGGGTGTAGCCGGGGCGCTCGTGGGGGATCCGCTGGAACTTGAGCCAGTTGAGCCCCTTCTTGCCGCTCGGGATGAGGTGGACCTCCTTCCCCTCGGCGATCAGGCGGGCCCGGTGATCGCGCGCGAGGCGGAGCGTGTTGCCGTTGTAGCCGCCGCACAGGCCGCGGTTGCTGACCACGACCAGCAGCGCCACCTTGTTCACCGGCCGCTGCTCGAGCAGCGGGTGGAGCGCGCCGCCCTCGCGGTCGTCGCCCGCCTTGCGCGCCTGGCCGGCGATCTCGGCCAGGGCGTGGAAGTAGGGGAGCGCCCGCTTGATGCGGTTCATGCACGCCTGCGACTTCGCGGTGGCGATCAGCTCCATCGTCCGCGTGATCTTGGACGTGTTCTTGACCGACTTGATCCGCCGCTTGATGTCGCGCAGGTTCGCCATGGTGGGGTCTTTGCTGCCTTCCACGCCGCGGGCGAGGCCCGCGGCGAGCGTGAGCGGGCCGGCCGGGCCGGCCCGCGGGCGTCAGGCCTTGACGGCCTCCTTCTTCTTCTGCGCGGAGCGCGGGTCGGGCGTCTTGCCCTGCTTGAACAGGTCGACGAAGTCCCGCAGGATCGACTTGAGGTTCTCCTCGGTCTGGGGCGAGAGCACCTTCTCGTTGCGGAGCGCCTCGCCGACCTCGCCGTGGGCGGCGCGCATGTAGGGGAGGAACTTCTCCTCGAACTCGAGGATCTTGTCGACCGGCACCTCGTCGAGGAACCCCTTGGTCCCCGCGTAGACGATCATGACCTGCTCCTCGAACGGGATCGGCTGGTACTGCCCCTGCTTGAGGAGCTCCACCATCCGCTTGCCGCGCTCGAGCTTGCGGGTCGCGACCGGGTCGAGCTCGGTGCCGAGCTGCGCGAACGCCTCGAGGTCCCAGTAAGACGCGAGGTCGAGCTTGAGCGTGCTCGCCACCGACTTCATGGCCTTGGTCTGGGCGTTGCCGCCCACGCGCGACACGCTGATGCCGACGTTCACCGCCGGGCGGATGCCGGCGAAGAACAGGTTGGGCTCGAGGTAGATCTGCCCGTCGGTGATCGAGATCACGTTGGTCGGGATGTAGGCCGAGACCTCACCCTCCTGCGTCTCGATGATCGGGAGCGCGGTGAGCGAGCCGCCCGAGGGCATGCGCTTGCGCACCTCGAGCTCGGCCTTGTTCGCCATGCCCGCGAAGGCGGCCTTGGCGTCGGCCTCGCTCTCGAAGATCGTGCCCATCAGCGGGACGATGTGCTTCTTGGGGAAGATCGCCCACTTGCCGTGGTGGTAGGCCAGCGCGCCGGTCTCCGGCGTCACCGCCCGGACCTCGAACTCGTCGCTCTTGAAGCCCTCGATGAGCATCTCGGCGACCTCGCGGCCCTCCTTGCGCTCGTAGATCTTGCCGTCCACGCCCTCCTTGGTGCCCTCGGGCGCGTCCTTGCGCACGATGATCCAGTCGTCCTTGAGCTTGCAGGAGCGCTCGAGGAGGCGGGAGTGGAGGTAGAACACGTCGCCCGGGTAGGCCTCGCGCCCCGGCGGGCGGCGCAGCAGCAGCGACAGCTCGCGGTAGGCGGCGGCCTGCTTGGAGAGGTCGTCGTAGACGACCAGCGTGGCGCGGCCCTCGTTGTAGACGAAGTGCTCGGCCAGGGCGCAGCCGGCGTAGGGGGCGATGTACTGCAGCGGCGCGGGGTCGGACGCCGAGGCGTTGACCACGATCGTGTAGTCCATGGCGCCCGCCGCGGTGAGCCGGTCGACGAGGCCGACGACCGTCGACTCCTTCTGACCGACCGCGACGTAGACGCAGATGACGTCGCCGCCCTTCTGGTTGATGATCGTGTCGATCGCGATGGCGGTCTTGCCGGTCTGACGGTCGCCGATGATCAGCTCGCGCTGGCCGCGGCCGATCGGGATCAGGGTGTCGATGGCCTTCAGGCCGGTCTGCACCGGCTCGTGCACCGACTTCCGCGGGATGATCCCCGGCGCCTTCACGTCGACGCGGCGGCGCTCGGCCACGTTCTGGATCGGGCCCTTGCCGTCGATCGGCTCGCCCAGCGGATTGACGACGCGGCCCAGCAGGCCCTTGCCGACCGGCACGTCCACGATCTCGCCCAGCCGGCGGACCTCGTCGCCTTCGCGGATGCCCCGATCTTCGCCGAAGATCACGACGCCGACATTGTCGCGCTCGAGGTTCAGCGCCATGCCCTTCACACCGGCGGAGGGGAACTCCACCAGCTCGCCGGCCTGGACGTTGTCGAGGCCGTACACGCGGGCGATGCCGTCGCCCACGCTCAGCACGGAGCCCACGTCCGAGACGTCGGCTTCCTCGCCGAAGTTGGCGATCTGGGACTTCAGGATGGCCGAGATTTCGGCGGCGCGGATATCCATGGGCTTTACGCTCTCTTGAGGGCGAATTTCAGGGAGTCGAGCTTCGACTTCAG
>CAZMSZ010000488.1:0-5122 GCA_964569055.1 uncultured Planctomycetota bacterium
TCCAGCGCCTGGAGGGCATGCTGCGCGTGCTGCTCGGCGCGGAGATCGACCTCGCGCTCCACCTCGCGCCCTCGCTCGGGGCGATCAGGTTCGACCCGGCGCAGATCGAGCAGGTCGTGCTCAACCTCGCGGCGAACGCGCGCGACGCCATGCCGCAGGGCGGCCGCCTGACGATCGAGACCGGCGAGGTGGAGCTCGACGAGCACTACGTCCGCAGCCACCCCGGCGCCAGCCGCGGGCCGCACGTCATGCTGGCCGTGTCCGACACCGGGACCGGCATGACGCCCGAGGTCCGGCAGCGGCTGTTCGAGCCGTTCTTCACCACCAAGGAGCGCGGCCAGGGCACGGGGCTCGGCCTCGCCATGGTGTATGGGATCGTGAAGCAGAGCGGCGGGAACGTGTGGGTCTACAGCGAGCTCGGTCACGGCTCGACGTTCAAGGTCTACATCCCCCGCGTGGCCGAGCCGGCGGTCGTCCGCGCGCCCGCGCCGCAGGAGCCCCCGCCGCGCGGCAGCGAGACGATCCTGCTGGTCGAGGACGAGGACGCGGTCCGCGAGCTGGTGCGGACCGCCCTCGAGGGCGGCGGCTACCGCGTGCTCGCGGCGCAGGGCGGGGAGCAGGCCCTGGCGCTGTGCGCGAGCCACGAGGGGACGATCGACCTGCTGCTCGCGGACGTGGTCATGCCCGGCATGAGCGGGCCCGCCGTCGCCGCCCGCGCCCAGGCCCTGCGCCCGGACCTGCGGGTGGTCTACATGTCGGGCTACACCGACAACGCGATCACCCGCAACGGCGTGCTCGAGCCGGGGACGGCGTTCATCGAGAAGCCGATCGCGCCGAGCGCGCTGCTGGAGCGCCTCCGCCGCTTCCTGGCCTGAGGCGCTCGCTCAGTCGAAGCCGGGGTGATCGCGCTCCTCGAGGCGAAAGCCGTCGGGCTCGGCGGCGGGGTCGCGCCAGGCGGCGAGGCACCAGCGATCGCCCTGGAGCCGCTGGAGCGAGGGCCAAAAGGCGCTCCGCAGCCGGCGCTCGAGCGCCTCCGCCTCCTCGGGCGGCAGGTCGTTGCGGGGGCACTCGCCCGGGAACCCCGCCACGGCCCAGGCGTCGGTCGCCAGCCCGTCCGGATCGACGTAGGCGTGGCCGACCCGCTGCGAGGTGTCGTAGTCCTGATAGCAGGCCAGCGCCACGGCGTTCAGCCCCGCGTGCTCACGGAACAGCGCCGCCAGGTAGCGCCGGAGCAGGCGCTCGGTGCGCGCGTCGAGCTTGGCGCGCTCGGCCTCGAACGCCTCGCGCCGCTTGGTGTAGGCCGCCAGCACCGCGTCGGGGGTCGGCTCGCTCATGTCAGTACCCACACTCCCAGGGGCTGACCGACCCCAGCTCGGCGCGCTCCTTCCCGCGGCGGACGACGAGCTGCCAGTCGGTGCCGTGGAGCGCGTGCAGCACCGGCTCGAAGGCGCCGAGGGCCCGCTCGATCGCGTCGGCCCGCCCCCGCGGCAGGGCGTTCGCCGCGACCGCCCTGGCCAGCTCGGGCTCGTCCTCGAGCTCCTCCTTCGCCGCGTCGTCCACCACGACCGACTGCGTGTGCTCGCACAGGTCGCCGTCGAGGAACCCGGGCGTGTAGCCCCGGATCACCAGCGCCTGCAGCCCGGGCTCGCTCGCGAACAGCGCACTGAGGTAGCGGCCGAAGTCGCGCTCGCCTTCGCTCACGAAGGTGTCGCGGAGCAGCTCGTGCTCGCGCTGCAGCCGCTCGAGCTCCGCCTCGAGCTCGGCCAACGTCTCGTGCCGCCCGCTCCGGGTGCGCGCCCGGTGGAGCGCCTCGGCGGCTCCGGGCTCACCCTGCAAGGCGCTCCGCTCCAGCGCGCGCAGCTCTTCGTCCACCGCTCGTCCTCCCTCAGCCCGCGGCGCGGCGCCGGGCCGTGCACGTCGGCTGGATCACGTCGGTCTCGGTCACCCGCACCAGCACCCGCGTCTCGCGGGCGACCCCACGCGCCCCGCGGTGCAGGTCGAAGCGGCCGTACTCCACCAGCCGGCAGCTCGGGACCGCCCGCACCGGCGGCTCCTGCGCGGCGAGCTGGCGCCCGAGCCCCGCCAGGAACGCCCGCGCGCTCGGCGCCGGCCCGATCTCGAGCTCGACCGGCGTGGCCACGAACTCGGTCAGCGAGGCCGTCCCGGTCACGAGCAGGTGGTGCACCTCGGGCCGGCTCGGGTGCAGCGGGTCGAGCACCGAGTCGCAGTGCCAGCCCGGAATGCACGGGTAGCGCCCCGGCTCGATCGCCGTGACCTTCACGTCCACGATCACCCAGCGGTGCAGCCCGCGCAGCGCCACCGCTTCCAGGACCGCCCGCACCCAGTCGCCCGACTCGGCCCGCACCCGCTCCAGCGGCGCGTGCTTGAACGTGACCCGCGGCAGGTCCCCCGCCCCAGGCGGCGGCAACGAAGCCCCCAGCCGCAGCGGCGCCGCGCTGTAGACGAAGCGACCGGGAGCCGAGGGCAGCGGCGCGCTCACGGACGCGCACTCTAGCACCCACGCGGCCTGACGCAGCCGCGCCTCGACCCAGGCCCGTCACGCTTCGCGACCACCGTCTCAGGCCGGCGGCCGGAGACCCTGGCTGAGTGCTGCATCCGCGCCGCCGGTTCGCCGCTGCAGCCACAGCGTGGCGACCACCGCCAGCGTCACGCCCGTGAGCTCGAGCGCGAGCAGGCCGTACTGCGCGGTCGCGTCGGGGCGGTCGAGCGCGAGGCCGACCAGGCGGCCGAGGGCGAAGCCGCCGACGATCAGGGCCGTCGCGACCAGGCCGATCCGCAGGCGCGCGCGGCAGGCGCAGCACCACGCCAGGAACAGGCCGGTCCCCAGCTCGAAGCCGCCGTAGGTGGCGCGCAGCTCCGTGCGGGCGACCGGCGTGCTCACGTCGAGGCCGACGCCGGCGAGGCCCGCCGGGGAGACCAGCAGCCAGGCGCCGAGCGCCAGGAAGATCAGCGCGGTCGCGCCGATCACGACCTGCGCCAGGCGCTCGGCGCCGCTCGGGCTCGCGCCGGCGGCGGAGGGTTCGCTCATGCGGGCGGCTCCTGATCGGGGTCGGGGCGGACGGCCCAGGGGCGCGGGCCGATCGGGCCGTCGTAGCCGACCGGGACGTACGGTCGCGGCCGCAGGCGGACCACCAGGCTGTACAGCGCGACCAGGCCCGTCAGGAGCCCGAGCCCGCCCGCCAGCCAGGACGACGTCGGGCGGCGGAGCACGACCCGCTTCAGGCGCCAGCTCGGGGCGCGCTCGAGCCAGGTGGGCGGCCCCTCGCCGCCGCGCGCGCGGGCGACCCGGCGCATGGCGAGCGCGTCCCTGGCGTAGGTCCCGCGCCCGCCCACGCTCATGAGGTACTCGTCGGCCCAGGCCAGGGCCTCGGTCCAGCGCTGCTGCTTGCGGGCCACCTCCCAGCGCTCGTAGAGCTCGCCGTAGGAGGGGTGGAGGCCCGGCTCGCTCCCGCGCAGCGCCGCCGGCACGAGGTCGGGGTAGGCCAGCTCGATCGCCGGAGTCGCGAGCAGGAGCGCGGCCGCCACGAACAGCAGGAGCGTGCGCATGACCCGCTCAGCATGGCCCCTCGCCACGGCTTCGAGAAGAGGCGGAGGGACCGGGCGGCCCGGCCCGAGCCGCCCGGCCCCTCACAGACTGGCGAGGTAGGCCAGCACGCCCAACGCGTCGCCCACCACCGCCTCGAACGCGGCGCCGCGCGGGACAGCGCCCGTGCGGGCGGCGACCTCGGCCACGGCGCGTTCGGCGTTCTGGAGCTGCACCCCGGCGCCCCCGCCGCCGACCCGCAGCGGCGCGCCCTGCTTGAGATCGACCACCCACACCCGCCGCCGCTCGGGGTCGGGGCTGGACATGTCGACCACCACGAAGTCGCCGCAGAACGCCCGCTGATTGCAGCGGAACAGCCACAGGTTCGGCTTCTGCCGCAGCAGCCCCGCGGCGAACGCGCGCTCGTCGTTGCAGAACCGGAAGGCCGTCCGCCAGCGGGCCGCCAGCCGCCGGCAGCCCGCCCGCTCGAGCAGCTGCCGGGTCACGCTGCGCGAGCGGATCAGGCGCCCGGGAGGCAGGCGCACGGCGAAGGGGGCGGGCGGCGTCATGACACGCTCCGTCGGGTCCGACGGGGCGTGGGTGGCGCGGTGTCACCGCCAAGGGAGCTCTGTCGCCCGCCAGGTCAGCTCCCTCGCCTGAGCGATGGACCGCCGAGAACGCCAGGAGCGCCCTATTTCGTATCTCCACCCTGCCGAGGCTCCGCTTTCCCCTACACCCGCCCGACCGTCTCGGGCGCCTGGCGGCGCTCGCCGTGGAACGTGAGCCTGCCCTCGGCGTCGGTGTCGACCACGATCGTCTCGCCCTCGCCGAAGCGTCCCTCGAGCAGCCCGATCGCGAGCGGGTCCTGGACCTCGCGCTGCAGCGTGCGCTTGAGCGGGCGCGCGCCGAAGTCGGGGTCGTAGCCGGCGCGGGCGAGGTGCTCGCGCGCGGAGCCGCTCAGCTCGAGCCGCAGCTTGCGGTCGGCGAGGCGCGCCTCGAGGTGCCGCAGCTGGATGTCGAGGATCTGCTTGAGGTCGTCGAGCCGCAGCGCGTGGAACAGCACGGTCTCGTCGATCCGGTTGAGGAACTCGGGGCGGAAGGTGCGCCGGAGCAGGCCCAGGACCTGCTTGCGGGTCTCCTCGTCGATCGCGCCGTCCTCGCCGGTGCGCGCGCGCTGGATCAGGTCGGTCCCGATGTTCGAGGTCATGATCACGACCGCGTTGCGGAAGTTGACCGTGCGCCCCTGCCCGTCGGTGAGCCGCCCGTCGTCGAGCACCTGCAGCAGCACGTTGAACACGTCGGGGTGCGCCTTCTCCACCTCGTCGAACAGGATCACCGAGTAGGGCTTGCGCCGCACCTGCTCGGTGAGCTGCCCGCCCTCCTCGTAGCCGACATAGCCCGGCGGCGCGCCGATGAGGCGCGCGACCGAGTGCTTCTCCATGTACTCGGACATGTCGATGCGGATGAGGTGGTCGGCGGAATCGAACAGGAACTCGGCGAGCGCCTTGGAGAGCTCGGTCTTTCCGACCCCGGTCGGCCCGAGGAAAAGAAAGCTGCCGTAGGGGCGATTGGGATCCG
>CAZMSZ010000489.1:0-3454 GCA_964569055.1 uncultured Planctomycetota bacterium
ACCGGACCCGCTTGGCGGACGCGAGCGGCACGTCGGCGTACGCGCGTCTACTCCACGGGACTTCGCCCGCGCGGCACTAGTGCAGCCGCGCGTACTCCTCGAGCAGCGCCTCGCCGTACGGCGCGAGCGCGTAGCGGGCCTGTGCGACCTCCCGCGCGCGCTCGCCGAGGGCGCGGCGGCGGGCGGGGTCGCGCAGGAGCGTGACCAGGGCCGCGGCCAGCGCGTCGGCGTCGCGCGGCGGCGTGAGCAGGCCGGTCTCGCCGGGGCGGACGATCTCGGTCAGGCCGCCGTGCGCGGCCGCGACCACGGGGCGCCCGGCCAGCATGGCCTCGACCGCCACGATCCCGAACGGCTCGGGGTCGGTGGAGGGGACCACCGCCACGTCGCAGGCGGCCCATACCGCGCCCACGTCCTCCTGGTAGGGCAGCACCAGCAGCCGCTCGCGCAGGGGCGAGCGGGCGATCCGCGCCGCGAGCCGGGCGAGGTGCTCGGGCTGCCCGGGCGGCGTGCCGCCGACCAGCAGGTAGCTCGCGGGCGGGGCCCCGCGGGCGGCGGCGCGCTCGGCGGCCGCGATCAGGAGGGCCTGCCCCTTCCAGCGGCTCACCCGGCCCACCAGCGCCACCAGCGGGCGCTCCTTGGGGATCGCGAGCCGCTCGCGCAGCGCGGCCGCCGCCTCGGGCGAGGCCGGGCGCGGCACGACCCCGTAGGGGACCACCCGCGCGCGGGCCGCCAGGTCGTGGCGCACGTCGACCCAGCAGCGGCGCGTGGCGGCCGAGTTGAACACCACCCGGTCGGCGCCCCAGGCGAGCAGCGCCGCGAGGGCGCGGCGCACCAGGGCCGGGCGCTCGATCAGCTCGTGGACGTGCCACAGGTGCGGCAGCCCGTGGCGGCGCGCCCACACCGCCCCGGCCGTGGCGGCGATGGTGTTGGAGTGCACCGCGTCGAACGCGTCCGGATCGAGCGCCGCGTCGAGCGCGCGCTGCGCCCGCGCCGACTCCCCCGCCAGCCCGACCAGACCCACCGGCGGCAAGAGCCGCGCGAGCCGGGCGCGGGTCAGCTTGCCGACGGGCGCGGTCGCGACCTTGGCCCCGGCGCGCTCGAGGCGCGCGCGCAGCGGGCCGCCCTCGGGGAGCACCACGGTCGCGCGCACGCCGAGCGGACCCAGGGCGTCGATCAGCGTGAGCAGCGCCCGGTCCGAGCCGTACAGCTCGGCCGAGGCGTGCACCACCAGCAGCCGGAGGCCCGCCTGGATCACGACGCGCCGACGGCCTCGGGCGTGGCCTCGGCTGGCTCGCGTTCCGCGTCGACCGCCAGGGCCGCGCGCGCGTCGCGCCACAGGCGGACCGCGCGGCCGGGGCCCGGGTCGGGGCCGAGCCCGGCCGCCGCCAGCATGGCGCGCAGGCTCAGCCCGGCGAAGGCGGCGCCCCGCGCGGCGGCGCGCCCGGCCGGGGTCGCGTCCCGTTCGACCTCGGCCAGCGTGGCCGAGAGCCAGCGCGGCCCGGGGTCGCCGCCCTGGGCCCCGGCCTGCTGGTGCACGAACAGCGCGCGCGGCTCGTAGCGCACGCGCCAGCCGGCGCGGCGCAGGAGCGTTCCGAGCCGCAGGTCCTCGCCGTACAGCAGCCGCTCCGCGGGCAGCCCGCCGACCGCGGCCACCGCGCGCCGCCGCACCAGGAGCGCCGCTCCGCACACCCAGCCCACGTCCACCGCCGCGCCCGCCCGCGCCAGCGGCGCCTGACGCGCGAACAGGGCGGGCGCCCGCCGCGGCGCCAGCCGGTCCAGGCCGAGGAAGTGCCCCAGCGCGCTGGCGGGCCCCGGCGCCGCCCCGGCCGCGCCGACCTGCCAGCGCCCGTCGGGCAGCACCAGCGCCGGCCCGACCGCGCCGCAGGTCGGGTCGCCCCGGCAGGTGGCGAGCAACCGCTCGGGCGCGGTCGGATCGGGGAGGTCGAGGTCCGGATTGAGGAGCAGCACGAACGGGCGCGCGGTGCGGGCGAGCCCGTAGTTGGCACCCCCGGCGTAGCCCAGGTTGCGCGGCGCACGGACCACGAACGCCTCGGGAAACGCCCGCGCCAGCGCCCCCGCGCTCCCGTCGCCCGAGGCGTTGTCGACCACCGTCAACCGGGCCCCGCGCCGGCGCAGCGGCTCGAGCCGCCGGAGCAGCGCCGCGCACAGGTCCGGCGTGCGCCAGTGGATCACGATCACGTCGAGGTCGCGCGGCACGGGGGCTCCTGACGCCGAGCAGCCTACCGCGCGAGTGCGGAGCCGTTGGGTCGGGAGGCCGGAGGACTTCCCGCAGGAGCGATGGCGAACCCGAGACCGCCAAGAAGAGCTGTCGCTCACAGACCCGCTCCCCGGCCTGAAAGGATGACCGCCAAGAGCGCCAAGAGCGCCAAGGAAGAGCTGTCGCTGCTGGGACTCCTCGCCGCGCCACGTCCGCCAAGGCTGTCGCTCGAGCGAGCTCCTCCTTGGCCCGAGTGGAGTCCGAATCGAGGAGCTGTCGCGGGCGGCTGCTCCGCCCCGCGTGAAGCCGAAGCGTGCCGTCTCCCGAGTCTGATTTCGAGTCCGAGTCCGAGTCCGTCCGAATCCGAGTCCGAAGGCGTCAGGTCGCCGCAAGCTCGGCGCATACCAGGCTCTGGCCGCGGCCTTGGGGCTCGACGCGGACGGCGACGCCGATCCGCTCGGCGATCCCGGGGACGTGGGAGATCAGGGCGACCTGGCGGCCGGAGGCCTGCAGGGCGTCGAGGGCGGCGAGGGCGACCTCCTGCGCGTCGGGGTCGAGGCTGCCGAGGCCCTCGTCTATGAACAGCGAGGCGATCCGCGCCTCGCCGGCGGCGAGCGCGGCCAGGCCCAAGGCGAGGGCCAGCGAGACCAGGAACGTCTCGCCGCCCGAGAGGCTGGAGAGCGGGCGGACCTCGTCCCCGAGGTCGTGGTCCACGACCTGCAGCTCGAGGTCCTCCTTGGGCACGCGCTCCAGGCGGTAGCGGGGCGCGAGGCGCTCGAGCGCGGCGTTCGCCTCCAGGAGCACGAGGGTCAACGTGAGCGACTGCGCGAACACGCGCAGCTTCTTGCCGTCGTGCGAGCCGATCAGCTCGCCGAGGGCGGCCCACACCTCGAGCTGGGCGCGCTGCGCGGCCACGCTCGGCTCGAGCTCGGCGCGCAGCGCGAGCGCCTGATCGTCGGCGCGCAGGCGGGCCTCGCGCTCGACCCGCTCGCGGTCGGCCTCGGCCGCCTCGGTCTGCGCGGCGCCGAGCGTCTCGCTCGCCTCGTCGGGCTCGAGGGCGGGCGGGTCGTCCGCCTCGTGCTCGGCGAGCTGCCCCGCGAGCAACACCAGCTCACGCTGCGCCTCGAGCCGGGCGCGGTCCAGCGCCTCGAGCGCGGCGCGCTCCGCCCTGCGCCAGGCCTCACCGCGCCCCAGCCGCTCGCGCACGCGCGCCTCGTCCAGGCCCGCCGCCTCGAG
>CAZMSZ010000489.1:3554-5119 GCA_964569055.1 uncultured Planctomycetota bacterium
GCCTCGGCCGCCGCGAGGCCACGCTCGTGCGCCTGCCGTCGCGCCACGCGGCCGCGCACCAGCGCGGTGAACGTGCGCGGGAGCGCGCGGAGGGCCTCGCGCCACTCGCCCCACGCCGCGCCCTCCTCGAAGGCCTCCGCCAGCTCGCGCTCGGCCGCCTCGCCGGCGCGCGAGGCGGCCGCGAGCGCCGCCTCCGCCTCGTGCCGGCGCGCCTGCACGTCCGCGAGGGCCGCCTCGGCGGCGCGCCGCGCCTCGCTCTGGGAGGCCAGGGCCGCCGCCGCGTGGTCGCGCGCGTCGCGCGCCGCGAGCAGCGCGCCCTCGGCGGCGCGCGCTCGCTCGAGGCCGGCCTCCGCCTCGCGCTCGCGCGCGGCGAGCGCCTCGGCGTCGTCGGGTTCGAGCGCCGCGCCCTCCGACCCCAGCACCTGCCAGCCGAGCCGCGTCCAGTCGGCGTCCGCCTGCTCGGCCTCGGCGGAGGCCTGCGCCGCGCGGCTCCGCGCGTCGGCGGCGCGCTCGCGCGCGTGGAGCGCGCGGGCCTGCTCGGCCAAGGCGCGCTCGCGCGCGCCGCGCTCGTCGCGCGTGAGCGCGGTTGCCCGCGCTTCGAGCTCGGCCGCGAAGCGCGCGAACTCGCGGCCTGCTCCGCCGGCGGCGCCCCCGTCGACGTAGGGGTGCTCGGTCGCGCCGCACAGCGCGCAGGGCTCTCCGGGCACGAGCTGGGCGCGGGCGCCGTCGAGCCCTGCGGCGGCGCGCGCCGCGCCCAGCGTGCGCTCCGCCTCCGCGCGCGCCGCCTCGAGCCGCGCGGCGCTGGCGCGCGCCTCCTCGACCGCCGCCTCGGCCGCCGCGGCGGTGGCGTCCGCGAGCGCGCCCTCGGCCCGCGACGCGCTGGCGCGCTCGAGCGCAGCGCCCCGGCGGCACGCCACCTCGCCCAGGCGGCCCAGGGTGCGCAAACGCGCCTCGAGCCGCTCCCGCTCGCCGGCCGCGGGAGCGGCGGCGCTCGCCCCGCGGACCGCCTCCTCGGCGGTCGCCGCCTCGCGCCGCGCGCGCGCCTCCTGCTGCGCCGCCGCCTCGAGTCGGCGAGCCGCACGCGCCGCCTCGGCCGCGGTGCCCTCGAGCAGGGCCGCGGCCGCCGCGTGCGCCTCGTGCGCCTCGCGGGCCCGCTCGAGCGCCGCCTCCCAGCGCGGCCACTGCGCGCTCAGCGCGGCCGCCCCGTCCGGCGCGGCGAGGGCCACGCGCGCCGCGCTCGCGCGCGCCTCGGCCGCGGCTGCGGCCTGCTCGAGCTCGGCCACGGCCCGAGCCGCGTCGCCGGCACCGGTGGCCGCGGCCGCCGCGGCGCGGGCCTCCTGGTCGGCCTGGCGGGTCGCCGCCGCCAGCTCGACGTCCAGCCGCCGGGCCTCCGCCAGCTCGGCGGCCCGCGCGGCGGCCTCGGCCTGCGCCCGCGCGCGCTCGGTCGCGGCGCGTTCGAGCGCGCGCTCCGCCGCCTCCTCGACGACGCCGGCGCGCGCACCCGCGGCGAGGTGCGCGGCGAGCTGCGCCTCCGCGCGGGCCACCTCGCCCGCCGCCCGCTCGCA
>CAZMSZ010000490.1:0-5116 GCA_964569055.1 uncultured Planctomycetota bacterium
CCGGCGGGGGCGCCGGGGCGGGGTGGAGCGCCCGGGCCTGGCGGACGGGGGCGCTGCTGCTGCGGGCCGCCGGGCACGCGGTGCGGGCCGCTCGGCGGCGCCGGTCGCGCCGACGCGCCGGGCTGCGCGGGAGCGGGCGGGCGCTTCCCCGCCGCGGGCCGCGGCGCGGCGGGCCGCTGCGGCGGCCCGGTCTTCGCCGGGGGCGGAGGCGCGGCGGCGGCGGGATCGGTGCCCATGGCCACGTCGATCAGGCGGACCGTCTTGCCCACCCGCTCGGGCGCGTCGAACTTCGAGCGGTCGAGCACGTTGAGGTCGAGGTCGCCCAGCTTGACCGCGCGCTTGTCGACGGTCTGCCGCTGCTCCTTCTTCTCCCAGGGGGAAGCGCCGAAGAACAGCCCGTCGTCGGGGCTCTCCTTCTTCTCCTCGTTCATCCTGCGCGCGACCTTCCCCTCCTCGCGGCGGCGCTGCTCCTTGTAGCTGGAGCGGTCAGGGAACGGCTCCACGGCATACCTCCTCGCGGCTCGGTTGCCGAACGCGGGCATCATAGACCGTGGACGCAGGTTGGGTGAGGGCGC
The DNA here is from genome assembly GCA_964569055.1 of uncultured Planctomycetota bacterium. GTDB lineage: Bacteria > Planctomycetota > J058 > J058 > J058 > JAWLGW01. Next base: position 576 of record CAZMSZ010000490.1, read on the forward strand.
TTCGATCGGCGCCCGTCGCGCAGGTAGGGGTTTCGCTGACCCGCGCGCTTTACTCGCCGCCGAGCTCGGCGAGGCCTTCGGGCGGGGTGAACTCGATCTGCGCCTCGCCGGGGTCGCGGATCCCCTCCACGCGGATCGTCTGCGTCGCGTCGAACGTGCCGCGCTGCTGCTGCCCGTTGGGGAGCGTGACCACGTACGACACGCCCTCGAGCGACTCGCCCGTCTCCGAGCGGACCGTGATCTCGACCCAGCCCGGCTGCTCCTGCTGCTCCTGCTCGCGCGGCGGGACCTCCTCGACCGGGCGATCCTCACCCGCGGTCATGCGCTCGGTGGAGCGGATGAAGTCGAAGTGCGTCGAGAAGCCGACCCCCGGCTCGAAGTGATGCAGGACGCGCGTCACGAAGTGGTCGCCGCCGGCCCGCTCGCCCACCGCCTCGAACGTGACCTTGACCCCGGCCTCGATCTCGGTCGTGCCCTGGCAGGAGGCCTGCCCCTCGGTGTATCCGGCGCCGAGCTGATTGAGCCGGGCCTGCGCCAGCGCGGTCGCCTCGGCCGCCACGAACAGCGGGCGGTCCGCGTAGAGCACCTCGCGCGCGCCGTAGGTCTTCTTCGCCAGCGCGGCGCCCGTGTCGGCGCCGCCCATGAGGTAGCGAATGTCGCCGTCTTCAGCGGTGCCCTCGATCGCGGCCTTGGCCATCATGTCCCAGCCGCGCACGATCACCTTGGAGACCTGCGCGTCGGTGGTCATGCGGCTGGCGAAGGCGAGCAGGTTCTCGCCCCACTTGAGCGTCATGACCGAGGAGGAGTCGACCGCCTTCTTGAAGCTCACCTTGCTGTTCTCGCGGTCGACGTCGACCACGCAGTCGAGCAGCGCGGCCCGCTCGCGAATGAAGGCCAGGTTGGTCTGCGCCTGCTGGAACAGGTACGGGTGCACGACCTGCGTGTCCTCGACGTCGGCGGTGAGCCCGACCGCGCCGGCGATCTCGCTCACGACGTCGGAGTCCTTCATGTCGAGCCAGGCCTTGCTCACGCGGCCGCGCTTGAGGCGGTGCTCCTTGTCGAAGGCCACCACCGTCACCACCGCCGGGCCCTGGACGGGGAACTCGCAGTCGCGGCGCACGATCTCGCCCTTGAAGACCTGCGCCAGCTCCTCCTCGCCCTCGTAGCCCAGCTTGAGCGCGACCTCCTTCCCCTCGGCCAGGGTGTCGGCCTCGCTCCAGCCCAGGTCATCGTTGGAGAGACGGATCTCGAGGCAGTCGGCCAGCTCGAGGTGGAGGTGCGTCCGCAGCAGGATCACCGACTCCGCGAGCACGGGGTCGACCGGCTGGCCGCCGACCAGCAGCTCGAACTTGGGGGCGGTGGTGGTCGCGCTCGGGGCCCCGGACTCCTCGCTCACGCCGTCGCTCCTCTAGCCGACGACCGGCTCAGAACCGCCAGGTGAGGGTCGCGCGGACCTCGTGACCCTGCCAGCCCTGCCCTTCCTTCCAGGTGTTGTTGTAGCTGGCGCCGAGGTCGAGGTTCTTGTTGATGTTCATGTTGACGTAGGCGTTGGTGCCGACGGTGGTCGTGCCGGTCAGGTCCGTCGCGCTCGCGCCCACGCCGAACCTCGTGAGGGTGTTCTGCCCCTGGACCGTGAAGTCGGCGTTGGCCGAGGCGTCCACGCGGCGCGAGTCGAGCAGGGGGTTGGTCACGCGCAGGCGCGTGCCGAGGTCGACCTTGACGGTGCTGCTCTGGATCTGGATCCCGGCGCGCGCCTCGACCTGCTTGAGGAAGCGCACCGAGGGGTCGAGCACCACCTTGGGGTCCAGCTTGAGCGTGTGCGAGACCCGGCGGGTGCTCTCGCGCACGCGCCGCTCGACCGTCTTGTCGAGCTCCGCGCTCCGCTTGGCGAGCGCGCCGACCTGCTGGTCCGCCGCCTTCGCCTCTTCGGCCGTGATCTCGCTCCGGCGCGCGACCTCGGTCCGGATGGTCTCGATCTGGCCCTTGATCGTGAGTCGCTCGTGCAGGTAGACCGCCACGTCGGACACGACGTGCTGGACCACGAACAGCGCGTCCTCGACCAGCGGCTGCTGCCCGGCCCACTGCCCGAGCGCGCGTGAGAGCTGAGCCTTGACGTCGGCCGGGACCTCGTCGGGGAGCTGCGAGTCGACGAGCTGCCGGATCCCGCGCTCGAGCTGCTTCCGGACGGCGGTCGAGGCCTGCTTCGGCGCGTCGGCCAGCGCGCCGCCGACCGCCTCGTTGTACTTCTGCTTCAGCTTGCCGTCGACCTGGCCCCGCCGGCGGTGCGCCGAGTCGGCGCGCGCGATCAGCTGGTCCATGTCCTTCTTGACGTGCTGCTTGAGCAGCTCCGCCCAGTCCTTGGCGTGGGGCGTCAGCTTGACCCAGGCGTCGAGCTCCTTGCACAGCTTGGTGTAGCGCTGCTCGAACGGCTTCGCCTTGCCCTTGGGGTCCTTGTAGCCCATGAGCGCCGACTCGAGCGCCAAGCCCAGCTCCCGCAAGAGCTTGTCCGCCTGGCGCTGGAACTCCTTCATGTCGCGGACGGTGTCGCTCATGGGCAGCCCTCGGGTCCTAAGGATAGAACGCCCGCCGCGCGATCGGAAGCCGGCCCCGGCTCCGAATCAAGTCCCTGTCAAGAGAAGGGTTAGGCTCTGCATCGAAGCTCGGATCGCGCCATCGCGAAGCGATCGACGCCGCTGGCGAGGCGCGAGGAGGGACAGCAATGCAGCGCATTGTGCCCGACGAGCAACGAAGCCAGCGGCGACGAGGGCGAGCGAGGGCGTGGTCCGAGTTTCGAGACAGAGCCTATAGCCGACCTATTCCGGGACGGAGATCTCCGAGAGGAGCGCGTGGAGCTCGACGTCCTGGCGGACCTGCTCGGCCAGGGCCCGCAGGAAGGGGTCGTGGCGGCTCTTGAGGTCGCGCAGCATGCAGGAGAGGTGGGAGGTGCCCGCCTCCCGCTCGCGCGCGTCGATCGCCTCGAGCGCGCGGGTCAGCGCCGCGCCGACCTCCTTGCCCGGGGCCCCGTAGACGAACTCGGGGTCGAGCAGCCGGAACACGGTGGGGCGCTCGTAGCCGAGGTCGCGCGCGATCCGATCGAGCTCCTCCTGGGCGACCCGCAGGTTCCCCTCCAGCAGCCGCCGAGTCGCGACGCGCTCGGCATCGCTCGCCCCGGCCATGACCCGCCGGCGCTCGAGCCGGTCGAGCATCTCCAGCGACCAGACCCGCTTCTGCTGCACGAGGAACGCCTGCTCCAGCAGGCGGCAACGGGTCTCGAGCTCGTGGATGTGGCGCGCGTTCTCGGACATGCCTTGAATATAGATCAGCCGGTGCGGCCTGTTTGGTTTGGGCTTCGCCATGGAGGGCGCCTGCCCTTGCTCTGGTCAGGGCGCGCGGCCCGCTTACCCTGAAGCGGATATGGACGAGTCTCCGAGGCCTTATCCCGCGCGCTGGTGGCACGAGGTCGCCGGCGGCCGCATCCAGTGCGACCTGTGCCCGCGCTATTGCCGCCCCCGCCCGGGTCAGCGCGGCATGTGCTACGTGCGCGAGAACGTGGACGGGGCCATGGTCCTCAGCACCTGGGGGCGCAGCAGCGGGTTCTGCGTCGATCCGATCGAGAAGAAGCCGCTCAACCACTTCCTCCCCGGGAGCAGCGTGCTCTCCTTCGGGACTGCGGGCTGCAACCTCGCCTGCTCGTTCTGCCAGAACTGGGACATCAGCAAGGCGCGCGACATGGACCGGCTCGCGGCGCGGGCCACCCCCGAGGCGATCGCGGCCAAGGCGCGCGAGCTCGGCTGCGCCAGCGTGGCGTTTACCTACAACGACCCGGTCGTGTTCGCGGAGTACGCGCTCGACGTGGCGGCCGCCTGCCGCGCGGTGGGCGTGAAGGCCGTGGCCGTGACGGCGGGCTTCATCACCGACCAGGCCCGACCCGAGTTCTTCGCCGGCATGGACGCCGCCAACGTCGACCTCAAGGCGTTCAGCGAGGGCTTCTACCACCGCAACTGCGCGGGCCAGCTCCGCCCGGTCCTCGACACCCTGCGCTACCTCGCCCGCGAGACCGACGTGTGGTTCGAGATCACCACGCTCCTGATCCCGGGCGAGAACGACGGCGACGACGAGCTGGCGCGGCTCTCCGACTGGGTGGTGAGCGAGCTCGGACCCGACGTCCCGCTCCACTTCACCGCGTTCCACCCGGACTACCGCATGCTCGACAAGGAGCGGACCGCCCCCGAGGTGCTGGCGCGCGCCCGCAGCCGCGCCCGCGCGGCCGGGCTGCGGCACGTCTACACCGGCAACGTCCACGACCAGGGCGGCGGGTCGACCTACTGCCACGGCTGCGGCGCCCGCGTGATCGAGCGCGACTGGTTCCGCCTCGGCGAGTACGCCCTCGACGAGGCGGGCGCCTGCCGGACGTGCGGCGCCCAGCTCCCCGGCCGGTTCGCCGCGCAGCCCGGGAGCTGGGGGCGTCGCCGCCTGCCCGTCTCGATGCGCTAGTGCCGCGCGGGCGAAGTCCCTTGGAGTAGACGCGCGTACGCCGACGT
>CAZMSZ010000491.1:0-5103 GCA_964569055.1 uncultured Planctomycetota bacterium
GCCGCGGCGGTCAGCGCGGCCCCGCAGCCGACCGCCGCGCAGGCGAGCGCGAGCGCGCCGGCGAGAGCGACGGTCCGTCGCCGTAGGTCGCGAGAGGGGTGGGACGCGCTCACCACCCCATTGAGCCCGCTCGGGCTTGGCGGCGCAAGCCGCCTCGGGCTAGCCGAGGCTCGCGCTCGGCGTCACGGTGATCACGACCGACTTCGAGGCCGGGGTGTGGCTGCGCGCCGCCACGTGGCCCAGCGGGACGAGCACGTTCGCCTCGGGGAAGTAGGTCGCGGCGCAGCGGCGCGGCAGGGCGTAGGGCACCACCACGAACCGCTCGGCCACGCGGGTCTCGCCGCGCCAGTGGCTGGTCAGATCGACGAGCTGCCCGGCGCGCAGCCCGAGCTCGAGGATGTCGTCGGGGGCGAGGAACACCACCCGGCGCTCGCCGCGCACGCCGCGGTAGCGGTCGTCGAGGCCGTAGACGGTGGTGTTGTACTGGTCGTGGCTGCGCACGGTCATCATGAGGAGCTGCCCGGGCGCGAGCGGCGCGCGCGGGAGCGGGTGCACGGTGAAGTGCGCCTTGCCGCTCGGGGTGGTGAACCGCCGCTCGCGCGGGCCGTTGGGCAGGTAGAACCCGCCCTCGTCGAGCCGCTCCTCGTAGCGCTCGAACCCGGGGACGCAGGCCGCGATCTTGGCGCGGATCCGCGCGTAGTCGCCGGCGAGCCCCGCCCAGTCGATCCCGCTGTCCGGCCCGAGGACCGCGAGGGCGAGCCGCGCCACGAGCTGCGGCTCGCTCAGGAGGTGCGGGCTCGCCGGCGCGAGCCGCCCGCGCGAGGCGTGCACGAACCCCATGGAGTTCTCGACGCTCACCCGCTGCGGCCCGCTGGCCTGCACGTCGGCCTCGGTCCGCCCCAGGCAGGGGAGGATCAGCGCCTGCTCGCCCGTGACGAGGTGCGCCCGGTTGAGCTTGGTCGAGACGTGCGCGGTCAGGCGGCAGCCGCGCAGCGCCTGCGCGGTGCGCTCGGTGTCCGGGGTCGCCGAGAGGAAGTTGCCCCCGAGCGCGAAGAACACCCGCACCCGCCCCTCGAGCATGGCCTCGATCGTCGCGACGGTGTGCAGCCCGGGCGCGCGCGGCGGCGCGAACCCGAGCTCGCGCTCGAGCGCGTCGAGGAAGGCGGCGGGCGGCCGCTCCCAGATCCCGACCGTGCGGTCGCCCTGGACGTTGCTGTGCCCGCGCACCGGGCAGGCGCCCGCGCCGGGCCGGCCGATGTTCCCGCGCAGCAGGAGCAGGTTGATCACCTCCTGCACGTTGGCGACCCCGTGCTCGTGCTGCGTGAGCCCCATGGCCCAGCAGGCGATCACCGCGCCCGCGCGGGCGTAGATCGCCGCGGCCTCGCGGATCTTCGCCAGCGGCACCCCGCTCTCGGCCACGAGCTCGTCCCAGCTCGCGGCCGCGAGCGCGCGGCGCAGCTCCTCGAACCCGAGGGTGTGCTCGGCCATGAACCCCGCGTCGAGCACCTCGCCCGGCCGCCGCGCCTCCTCCTCCAGCACCGCCTTGGCGATCGCCTGCAGCAGCGCCACGTCGCCGCCGATCCGCACCTGCAGGTAGAGGTCGGTCAGCTCGGTCCCCTCGCCGAGCAGGCCCGCCGGCTCCTGCGGGTGGGCGAACGCGAGCAGGCCCGCCTCGCGCAGCGGGTTGATCGTGACGATCGTGGCCCCGCGCCGCTTGGCGCGCTGGAGCGCGGTCAGCATGCGCGGGTGGTTGGTGCCCGGGTTCTGCCCCACCACGAAGATCGCGTCGGCCCGGTCGAAGTCCTCGAGGGTGACCGTCCCCTTGCCGATCCCGATCACCTCCGACAGCCCGGTGCCGCTCGACTCGTGGCACATGTTCGAGCAGTCGGGCAGGTTGTTGGTGCCGAACCGCCGCACGAACAGCTGGTACAGGAACGCGGCCTCGTTGCTCGTGCGCCCCGAGGTGTAGAACGCCGCGGCGTCGGGCGAGGGGAGCTCGTTCAGCTCGCGCGCCAGGAGCGCGAACGCCTCCTCCCACGAGATCGGCTCGTAGCGCTCGCTCCCGGCGCGGCGCACCATGGGGTGCGTCAGGCGTCCTTGCCGGTTGAGCCAGTGGTCGCTCTGCCGCGCCAGCTCGGGGATCGACCAGCGCGCGAAGAGCTCCGGCCCGACGCGCGCGGTGGTCGCCTCGTCGGCCACGGCCTTGGCGCCGTTCTCGCAGAACTCGATCGCGCCGCGTTCGGCCGGATCGGGCCAGGCGCAGCCCGGGCAGTCGAACCCGTCGCGCTGGTTGACCCGCGCCAGCGTGCGCAGGGTCCGCGCCACACCCATCCGGCCGACCCCGTGGCGCACGGTCGACACCACCGCCGGCAGCCCGCCGGCCACGCGCGCGGGCGGCGTCACGCGCGGCGCGCCGGCCTCGTCGGGCGGCTGCGCGTCGGTGCGCGCGGGCGGCCCCGCACCCTGGCGCGCGTCGCCGCCGTCGCGCGCGCCGGAGCCGGCGGGCTCCCCGCCCGCGACGTCGACCGCCTCCGCGCTCGTGGTGTCGCTCACCCGCTCACCTCCGGGGAAGCAGTGTAAGGAGTGAGCGTGAGGTCAGCGACGAGGAAGCGCGCGCGGAGTCCGAAGGCTCGGAAACAGGGAATATCAACAGGGAACTGGAAATGAGGAATGCCAGAACGGTTGGCATGCGGGCGCGAGCGAGCGGGGCGCTCGCGGTCAGCGACAGCCATTTCTCATTCCCAGTTCCCTGTTCCCTGTTGATATTCCCTGTTTCCTGCCGGTCTGCGGAACCTCGGCCTCTACCGCGGCGGAGGCCCGGCGCCGCCGAGGGCCTGGAGGAAGGCCTCGAGCTGCGTGCGCAGCTCGGCGTCGGCGGCCGGGTCGGCCAGCGCGGCGCGGGCGACCGGCTCGAGCTCGGGCGGGGGGACCTGCGCCGAGGCGAGCGCGCGGAACGCGGCCACGCGACGGGCGGAGTCGCCGCCCGGGCCGCGCAGGATCGCCTCGAGCAGCGCGCGGTCGCCGGGCTCGAGCGGCGGCGTGCCGAGGACGTCGGCGGCCGCGGGCGCGCCGGTCGTCGGGCCCGAGCGCAGGTCGTCGCGGGCGCGCTGGCGGGCGCGCTCCAGGAGGTGGGGCGAGACCCGCTCGCCGCGCTCGGCGATCGCCAGCGCGGCGCGCTCGCGCACGGCCGGGTCGTCGTCGGCGGCGTACAGGTCCACGAAGGCCGCGTTCACCTCGGGCGCGTCCGAGCCGCGCAGGGCCGTCACGATGTCCGGGCGCACCGCCGCGGGCGCGCGCGAGAGGCCGTCGAGCAGCGCGCGCGCCCCCGGAGGGTCGAGGCGGCTCGCGAGCGCGAGCGCGTGCTGGAAGCGGAGCTTGGGGTCGACGTCCGCCATGGGCCCGCACAGGAGGTCGGCCGCCTCGACCGTGGCCCCGGTCTCGCGCAGCGAGCGCTCGAGCGCCGTGCGGTAGTCGCGAGGGTCGAGGCCGCTGGCGCGAGCGCGGGCCAGGACCTCGGCCGGTCGCCCGCCCTGCTTGGCGGGCTGGACGGGGATCGCGCCCAAGAAGGCGTCGAGGCTGGCCTCGAGCTCGTCCTCCGCCCCGGCCAGCGCGGCCGGGGTCGGCGCCGGCTCCTCGACCGCGGGCGCCGGCGCGGCGGCAGTCCGCGGCGCCGGGGCGGGCGAGGGCGAGGGCGGAGGCGACTCGCCGCTCCCGGCGAGCAGGAGCGCCGCCGCCAGGCCGGCGGCCGCGACGGCGGTCGCGGCGGCGGTCGCCGCCGTCTTGGGGCTCACGACATCGCTCGCAGCAGGAACACCCACGCGAGCAGCGCCAGCGCCGCGAACACCGCGATCATCCTGCCCTCCAGCGCGCGGCTCGCGCCGCTCGTGCCGCCTCGGTCGAGCCCCTCGCGCGCGAGGAGCGCCTCGTAGTCCTGCTCGTCCATGCCCTCGGGGAGCTCGACCCCTTCGCCCGCGGCCTCGCCCGCCATGAGCGCCTCGTCCCAGCCGCACTCGCAGCAGAACGTGGCGCGGGCGGGGAGCGGAGCGTCGCAGTGGGGGCAGGGGTCGGCCACGGCGCGATCGTACATGAAGGGGACGCGCGCGGAACCCCGTGGGCGCGAGTGACCCCCCCGGGCCCATCTCGCGCCTGCCGTCGAGCCCGACCTTGCGATCGGCGGCGCCGTGGCGCGACCTTTGCGCCGCGTCGTGGCCGAGGAGGACGGGCGATGCAGCGCGGGGGCGAGGTGCGCGAGCGGGGGCGCGGGCGACCCTGGCGGAGCACGCCGCCGTCGAGCGCCAAGCCGGCGATCCGCGAGGAGGTCGCGCGGGCCGGCCCCGGCTGGTGGGCGGTGCTCGAGCGGGTGAAGGCCGAGCTCACCCACGACGAGGCCGGGCTCCTCGCGGCGGGCGTCGCGTTCTACGCGCTGCTGTCGCTGCCGTTCGCGCTCGGCGCCTTCGTCTCGATCTACGGCCTGATCGCCGACCCGGCGCAGGTCGAGCAGCAGCTCGCCACGCTCTCGGGCGTCCTGCCCGCCGGCGCCTACGAGCTGCTCTCCGCTCAGCTCCAGCGCGTGGTCAGCCGCTCGGGTGGCGCGCTCGGGCTGAGCCTGGTGATCTCGACGGCGCTCGCCCTGTGGAGCGCGAGCCAGGCGACCAAGGCGATCATGAGCGCCTGCAACCTGGCCTACGAGGTCGAGGAGCGGCGCGGCCTGGTGCGCTACACCGCCGTGGCGCTGGGGCTCACGGCCGGCGCGCTGGTGGTCGGGGTGGTGGCGATCGCGGGCGTGGCGGCGGCGCCCGTGATCCTGGGCCACGTCGGCCTGGGCGACGCGGCGCGCGTGGCGATTCAGGTGCTCCGCTGGCCGCTGGTGCTGGCGCTGGTGGTGGTCGGGCTGGCGGTGGTCTACCGCTACGCGCCGAGCGAGCGCCCGCCCGAGTCGGCCCGGCGCTGGATCACCCCGGGCGCGCTCGCGGCGACGGGGCTGTGGCTGCTCGCGTCGATCGCGTTCTCGATCTACGCGAGCACCTTCGGCGGCTACGACCAGACCTACGGCGCGCTGGGCGCGGTGGTGGTCGCCATGCTCTGGCTGTGGCTCTCGGCCTA
>CAZMSZ010000492.1:0-5098 GCA_964569055.1 uncultured Planctomycetota bacterium
GCCAAGAGCGCCAAGAGCGCCAAGGAAGAGCTGTCGCTGGCGAGCTCGGCTCCCCCGCGTGAGAGAGACCGCGAAGGAAGAGCTGTCGCTGGCGAGCTCGGCTCCCTCGCCTGAGCAGTGACCGCCAAGAGCGCCAAGAGCGCCAAGGAAGAGCTGTCGCTGTAGGTCGGCTCCCTCGGACCTCGCGGTGGTGGCCGCGTTCGGCTCGGAGTCGGAGTCGGAGTTGGAGCCGGAGTTGGGAGGCTGTCGCATTGCAGACCGCCTCGGGTAGCGAAGGGGAGCACGAAGCGCAGAGAGCGCGGGGATCGCAGAGAATCTCTGCGCGCTCGGCGCCCTCGGCGCTTCGTTCCTGCCTGGACGTCGTACGCGACAGCCTCTCGGACTCGGAGTCGGCTTCGGAGTCGGAATCGGGCCCAGACCGAGTGCTTTTCGCGGTCCCTTCACCTGCGCGCCCGCGAAACGGCGCGGCTCCGGTTCCGAGCCGATCGGGTTCGGCGCCGCCAGCGTTTACGGCTGGTGCGACGCCTGCTCTCTCGGGCCTCCCGGAAGGAAGGGAGGCGACGTGTCCAGCCGACAGTTCGTTGCGCCCCTCGCGGGGCTGGGGTTCGGGCTGACGCTCGGGGTTGGGCTGAGCGTGATGTTCGGCCCGTCGAGCGGTTCGCAGCGCGCGCACGCGGGCGCGGTGGCGATCCGGACGGATCGAGCGCCCGAGCGCGTGGCGCCGTTCGCGGCCCCGAGTGCGCCGGCGTCGCAAGGGGCGATCGCGGCGGCGAGCGTCGCCCCGCCAACGCCCTCGGCGATCGAGGCCGCCGCGCGCTTGGGCGCGACCGACGGTCTCGCGGTCGAGTCGGCGGCCGAGGGGGCGCGCGGGCTGGCCTCCTTCCTGGTGGAGGCCGACCGGCCCGAGGAGCTGCTCGCCGTCGCGCGGGCGGTGGCCGAGGACCCCACCATGAGCGCGCTGGTCGCGGCCGAGGCCGAGCGGCTGCGCGGCTCGCCCGAGGCCGGCCTGCGGGCGCGCGGCGTGGCGATCGCGGCCGCGCTGGGCGCGCTCGACCTCGCCGGCTGGCGCGCGGCCCTGGCGGGCGAGCACGACCCGGCCGCGCGCGCGGCGATCGTGGCGGCCGCTCCGCTCGTGGGCGACCCCGCGGCGGACGCGGCGCTGGTGGGCGAGCTGCTCGAGGTGGCGCGGCTCGACCCCGCGCCGCCGGTGCGGGCGGCCGCGTTGGTCCGGCTCCCGACGCTCGAGGCCGCGGGGCTGGCGGCGGTCGTCGCCGTGCTCGAGCGCGACCCCGCGCCCGAGGTGCGCCGGGTGGCGGCCTGCTACCTGCGGGGCGCGCGCAGCAGCGACGACGCGGCCGTGCGCGGGCTGCTCGCCGCGGCCTCGCGGGCCGACGAGGACCTCGAGGTGCGCCGCACGGCCGCGCTGGCGCTGCTCCGGCTCGAGGAGCGCGCGCCGGCCGCGATCGCCGAGGCGGGCGCCACCCGCGAGCAGCTCCGGCTGCTCCTCGCGGCGACCAGTCAGGACCAGGGCTAGGGACGGAGGAGGGAGCCGTGGAGAGGACGCGACCGGTGCGGACCAAGAGCTGGGGGCGGCGCGCGGCGCCGGTGGTGGCCGGGCTGATCCTGGGCGCGGCCGCGGGCTGCGCCGAGCTGGTCCGCGGCATGATCCAGCAGGAGCTCGACGCCTACTGGACCGACCCCGCCAAGCGGGCCGCCGCCGAGGACCGCGCCGAACGCGGGCTGCGCGCCGGGCTCGACGCCGACCTGGTGGGGAAGGAGCTGGAGGTCACCGGGCCCAACCCGTACGTGCACTCGGTCGACTGGGTCACGGTCGGGATCGGCGACGACTCGATCCGGGTGGGGATCCCGGGGGTCGTCAACTTCAGCCAGACCGACACGCACTACTACCTGCGCTTCGACTGGGACAGCCGCTGGGAGCGCGGCAACGACGCCCGGGTCGACATGCGCCTCGACCTGCGCACCCACAGCTTCTGGACCGCCTACGAGTATCCCGACCACACCGTGCGGATCCGTGACGTGTTCGCCACGGCCGATGGCGGCGCGGTGGTCGTGATCCCCAAGGGGACCCGCCGCGCGACCAGCTCGCTCACGGTGCGCAGCGCCGACGTCGACCTGCGCGCCGAGGCCGAGGGCTGGTTCTGGACGCTGAACATCAGCCAGGACGTCGAGGAGCGCGTCAACGACCAGATCGTGCGCCAGCTCGTCGGCAAGGCGTTCGAGCTCGCCTTCGACGAGTCGGCCCAGCCGTAGCCGCGCTGCGCCATTCAGGGCGGCGGCAGCGACCATACCTCGACGCGAGGCCGCCTCTCTTCGCCGCTGCCGAGCACGAAGGCCACGTGGCGCTCGTCGGGCGCGACCGCCAGGACCGTCGCGCGCACCGCCTCGCCCCGCTTCGGCTCGATCGCCCGCGCCTCGGCGAGGGTCCAGCGGCTGCCGGCGTCGGCGCCGTCGGTCGCAGGGGTCCAGAGACGGACCTCGTTGCCCCCGGGGTCCGAGACGTCGCCGGAGACGGTGAGGAGGCGCCTGTCCGAGAGCCGCCACAGCAGCCTGACCGACCGCCCGATCATGCCCGTGGAGGCGGTGGGGTGGGGCAGCCCGGGGACGACGTCTCGGTCGCGCGGTTGTTCGAGCTCGCCGAGGTCCGGTGAGTAGCGCCGCACTGGGCCCGTCCCGTGCAACGCGACCAACCAGCCGTCGGGGAGCGCGCAGGCGACGCTGGGCGCCTCGTGCAACGAAGTCGCGCCGCGCTCCGCGCCGGTCGCGACGTCCCACACGACCAGCGCCCGCTCACGCTCGCGGAAGTCCTCGCCCCGAGGGCTGGCCTCGCCGCACACCGCCAGCAGCAGCGCGCCGTCGCTCGAAGGGACCAGTTGCCGCACGTTGCTGACCCGCGCGAGAGAGCGCCACCGCGGCCGCGCCACCAGATCGCCGGTCTGCACCCACACCGCGGTCCCGTCGGCGATCGCGATCCACGGGTGATCCGCGGCGGGCGAGACCGCGACCTGGAGCGGCGGCGCCTCGGTCGCGATCGTGAGCTCGACCTCCTCGGGCGCGGCCGCGCGCCGCACGGTCAGGCCCGGTTCGCCCGCGAAGCTCGTCAAGAGCCGCTCGTTCGCGAGCGCCGTCAGCGTGAGCAGCGGCCCGGGAGGCTCGCTCAGGCGCCACGTCGGGCGCGGCTCGGCGCCGTCGAGGTCGTAGGCCACGAGCTCGCGGCCGCCGACCCACAGGTGCGATCCCGTGAAGCACACCTCCACCCGGCCCGGCCAGGCCCAGATCGGGTGGACCCGCTCCAGCTCGCGAGGCGCCTCCCGCGGCTCCGTCGTCGCGGCGGTCGGCCGCTCGGGCGCGTCGGGCTCGGCGGCGGGAGGGCTGGGGGGGCGCGCCACGAGCGATCCCCGCTCGTCTGGCGTCGTGAGCAACGCCAGCGCGCCCAGCGCCGCGCAGGCAGCGGCGGCCAGGGCCGCGAGCGCGGGGAGGGCGCGCGAGCGGGTGGGCTCCTCGCCCGCCAGGAACCGCCTCAGCGCCGCCTCCAGCTCGGCCGCGGAGGCGTAGCGGGCGGCGGGGGCCTTCTCGAGGCACCGCAGGCAGATCGCGTCGAGCTCGGGCGGGACGCCGGGTTGGAGCGCGCTGGGCGGGTCGGGGGTCTTGAACAGGAGCGCGTTGAGGAGCTCCACCAGGCTCGCGCCTGCGATCGGCGGCCGGCCGGTGAGCGCGGCGTACAGCGTGGCGCCCAGCCCGTAGACGTCGGCGGCGGGCCCGACCGAAGCCGGCTCGGCGTTGGCCTGCTCGGGCGACATGTAGGCCGGCGTCCCGAGCAGCTCCCCGGTCCGGGTCAGGCGCTCGCGCGTATCGCTCAGGTCGCGGGCGAGCCCGAAGTCGCTCAGCACGGGGGCGCCGCTCGAGGTCAGCAGCACGTTGGCCGGCTTGAGATCACGATGCAGGACGCCCTGGGCGTGGGCGTGCGCCAGCGCCCCGGCGAGGGCGTGCGCGAGCTCGGCCGCTTCGCGCGGGGGGAGGGGGCCGCGCGCGAGCCGCTCCTTCAGCGACCCGCCCTCCACCGGCTCCAGCACGAGGTAGGGCCGGCCGCCGTGCTCGCCCAGCTCGTGGACGGTCACGATCGCAGGGTGGCGCAGCCGCGCGGTGGCCTGGGCCTCGGTGTGGAATCGACGCAGCCCGACGGCCACGTCGGGGTTGGTCACCAGCTTGATCGCCACGCGGCGGCCGACGCGCGGGTCGCGCGCGAGGAACACGGCGCCCATGCCGCCGCGCCCGAGCTCGCGCTCCACCTCGTAGGGGCCGATCCGCTCCATGGCCCCACTGTATGCCGCTCGGCGCGGGCCTGCCGCCCCCCGGCCCTACTGCTGCTCGTGGTAGTGGCAGGCGACCGTGTGCGTCGGGTCGCCCGCCACGGGCAGCAGGCGGGGGCGCTCGCTGAGGCAGCGGCCGTCCGCGTCGACCCGCTGGCGGAGGGGGCAGCGCGAGGCGAAGTCGCAGCCGGCGCGCTCGTCGGTCGGCGAGGGGAGGCTCCCCTCGAGCAGGGTCCAGCCGCGCTCGCGCTGCACGCGCGGGTCGGGAATGGGGACCGCGCCCAGGAGCGCGCGGCTGTAGGGATGGCGGGTGTCGCCGTAGATCGCGTCGCGGGTGGCGGTCTCGACGATCCGGCCCAGGTACATGATCGCCACGCGCTGCGAGAGGTGGCGCACCACCGCGATGTCGTGGGCGATGAACACGTAGGCCAGGCCGCGGCGGCGCTGCAGGTCCCCGAGCAGGTTGATGATCTGGGCCTGGATCGAGACGTCGAGCGCGCTCACCGGCTCGTCGCAGAAGATCACCTTGGGCTCGAGCGCCAGCGCCCGCGCGATCCCGATCCGCTGGCGCTGACCGCCCGAGAACTCGTGGGGGTAGCGGGCCACGAAGCTGGGGTCGAGGCCGACCGTGACCATCAGCTGCTCGACCTTGTCGCGCAGCTCCGCCGAGGTGCCCGCCAGGCCGAAGTTGCGCAGCGGCTCGGCGATGATCCGCGCCACCGTCCAGCGCGGGTCGAGGCTGGCGTAGGGGTCCTGGAAGATCATCTGCA
>CAZMSZ010000493.1:0-5072 GCA_964569055.1 uncultured Planctomycetota bacterium
CGAGTCGGACGACTCGAGGATCTCGGCGAAACGGTCGAGGTTCTCGAGGAAGATCGCGGTGCCCCGGGCCACGCACGAGATCGGGTCGTCGGCCACGCGCACTGGCAGGCCGATCTCCTCCTCGAGGTAGCTGTCGAGCCCGCGCAGGAGCGCCCCGCCGCCGGTCAGGATCAGGCCCGAGTCGACGAGGTCGGCCGAGAGCTCGGGCGGGGTCTCCTCGAGCACCTCGATCACGGCGCGGCGGATCGCGCTCACCGTGACGCGCAGCACCTCGCGGATCTCGGCGGAGTGGATCATGCAGCCGCGGGGGCGGCCGGTGCTGACGTCGCGCCCCTTGACCTCGAGCATGCGCTCGTCCTCGAGGGGGACCACCGAGCCGATCTCGACCTTGATCTTCTCGGCGGTGAGCTCGCCGATGTGCAGGTTGTGGGTCTGGCGCAGGTGCTCGATGATCGCCTCGTCGAACGAGTCGCCGGCGCAGCGCACCGAGCGCGAGGCGACCAGCTCGGCCAGCGAGGTGACCGCGATGTCCGCGGTGCCGCCGCCGATGTCGACCACCATGTGGGCCTGCGGCTCCTGGATCGGCAGCCCCGCCCCGATCCCGGCCGCGCGCGGCTCCTCGATCAAGAACACCTGCCGGGCGCCCGCCCGCTCGGCCGAGGCGTAGACCGCCTGCTTCTCGACGGTGGTGATCCCGCTCGGCACGCCGATCACGACCCGGGGGCGCACCCCGAACCGGCGGTTGTGCACCCTGGTGATGAAGTAGGCCAGCATGGCCTCGGTGATCTCGAAGTCGGCGATCACCCCGTTCTTGAGCGGCCGGATCGCCTCGATCCCGGCGGGGCACTTGCCGAGCATGTCCTTGGCGGCGTGCCCCACGGCCTGGCCGTTCATGAGGACCTCGTTGGTCCCCTTGCGCACGGCGACCACGGAGGGCTCGTTGAGGACGATCCCCTCGCCCCGCACGCACACCAGCGTGTTGGCCGTGCCGAGGTCGATCCCCATGTCGACCGAGAGGAGGCCGAGGACGTAGTTGAGTCCGAGCATGGCAGTCCCTTCCCGTCCCCTCTTCGGCTAAGCACCCCCGGGTCCTGTAGGGCCTCCCATCGAGGAGGAGGAGGGTCGCCGAAAGCGATCAGCCCATTCCCCATTCCTCACTCCCTGTTCCCTGTTGATATTCCCTGTTTCCGAGGTCGTTAGGCCCGGAAACAGGGAATATCAACAGGGAATGAAAACTGGAAATGAGGAATGGCTGTCGCTCGTCGCGACCGCCTCGACCACGCCCGGGTCCCCCACCCGCCCAAGGCGCGCGGACGTGACGCGAGCCGCCGGGTAGGCTCCAAGGACTGGCCCCCTGGAGGAGCCCCCGCGTGCTGGACGAGGCGCCCCGGATCCACGCCGTCCCCCGCCCCGGCTCCGCCCGGCTGCGCGCCGAGCGGGCCGCCGGCGGGCTCCGCTGCCCGTTCTGCCACGAGGCGCCCGGCGAGCAGGAGCGGGTCTCCGTGTGCCGGGCCTGCTTCGCGCCCCACCACGCGCCCTGTTGGGACGAGCACGGGGCCTGCTCGGTCTGCGGGAACGAGCGGCGGGTGGGGGGGCGGAACGCGGCGCTGGCGACGCCAGCGCCGCGGGGCGCGCCGCCGGTCCCTCCCCCGCTGCTCGCGATCCTGAGCGTGCCCCTGGCGCTCCTGGCGGCGTTGGTCGGGTTCGCGGCCCTGGTGCTCGTCGCGATGAAGGAGATGCTCGGGGCGGCCATCCTGGGCAGCGTCGCGCTGCTGTTCGGGGCGCAGGTCCTGTGCAACCTGTTCGCGTTCCACGAGGCGACCCGCAGCGACCGCGAGCCGCCTCCCCGTTCGGGCCGCGGCCAGTAGCCGCGCTTCAGGCGACTCCGCGACCGCGGGCCGTCTGCGGCAGGCGCCGCCCCACCAGCGCGGCGAGGTCCGCCACCCGGCGCGAGTAGCCCCACTCGTTGTCGTACCAGGCCAGGACCTTCACGGTCCGGCCGCGCAGCACGCGGGTCGACTCGGGCTCCACCAGGGCCGAGTACTCGATCCCGATGATGTCGCTCGAGACGAGCGGCTCGGGCGCGATCCCCAGGATCCCGCGCATGCGCTCGCCGCCGGCGGCCTGGCCGAGCGCGTCGTTCACGGCCTCGGCGCTGGTGGCGTCGCGGGTCTGGAGGGTGAAGTCGGTGATCGACCCGTCGGCCACCGGCACGCGGAACGCGATCCCGTCCAGGCGCCCCGCGAGGTGCGGGAGGACCTCGGCGGTGGCCTTGGCCGCCCCGGTGCTGGTGGGGATGATCGAGACCAGGGCCGAGCGCCCGCGGACCCACTTGCTCGCCGGGGTGTCGACCACCTTCTGCGAGCTGGTCACGGCGTGGACCGTGGTCAGGAAGCCCGCCTCGAGCCCGAACGCCTCGTCGATCACCTTGACCACCGGCGCCACGCAGTTGGTGGTGCACGAGGCGTTGGAGATCACCTGGTGCTGCTCGAGGTCGAGCAGATCGTCGTTGACCCCGATGCACACCGTGAGGTCCGCCCCCTTGGCCGGGGCGGTCACGATCACGCAGCGGGCGCCGCCCTCGAGGTGGCGGGCCGCCTTGTCCCGCTCCACGAACTGCCCGCTGGCCTCGATCACCACGTCCACCCCCCGCTCGCCCCAGTCGATCGCGGCCGGGTCGCGCTCCTGCATGTAGGGGATCGTGCGCTCCCCCCAGCGCAGCTCGCCGTCGGCCGCCTCGACCCGGACGCCGGGCCCGCGGAACACCGAGTCGCGCCGCAGCAGGTAGGCGAGGTTGTCGAGCGGGGCCACGTCGTTGATCGCCCCCACCTCGACCCCTTCGGTCCGCATGAGCGAGCGGAACGTCAGCCGTCCGATCCTGCCGAAGCCGTTGATGCCGACCCGAATCATGAGCGTCCCTCCTGGCGCGCGCTCCGCCCGCCCCCAGGGAGCGCGCAACGCACGCGCCGGGCGGCGGCCCGGGGGCCGGCGGGCGCTGCCCGGACAGCGCCTTCCCGCGCCTGGGACCTGCGCGACTCACACCCGCCCGGGCGCGAAGCGCCGCCGCGGTGCAACGCCCCGCTGGGGGGCGCGGCTGCCGCTGGATCGGGGGCACACCGCTTGCGGACCGAGCCTGGGCGGAGGTGCCTGGTGTCCCCAGCCCAAGTCACGGCCGCCCTGGCGGCCGCCTGCGCGGTCGCGGCCCTGGTGGGGATCGACGGCGCGCCGCCGCCGCGCGCGCTCGGCGCCGCCCGCGCCGAGCCGGTGGCCGCGATCGCGGCGGTCCGCGAGCGGGTGGCCCTCGACGTGAGCGCCGCGGCGCCCGCCCGCGCGCTGGCCGAGGTGGCCACCCTGCGCGCGGCCCGCCCGCGCGCGGAGGTGGCCGTGGTCCTGCACGGTCCCGCCCTCGAGGCCGCCCTCGCCGACGCGCGCGGGCGCGCCCTCCTAGAGCGGCTCCACCGCAGCGACGTCCGCCTCCTGGCCGAACGCGAGGCCCTCGAGCGCCGCCGCGACGACCCGCTGGCGCGAGGCTTCGAGCCGGTCCCCTCGGCCCTCGCGGCGCTGCTCGACCTGCAGCGCCGCGGGCACACGGTGCTGGTCGTGCCCTGACCTCAGTCCAGCTTGGGCAGCACGATCTGGGCGGGCTGGTTCTGGTACTTCCCGCCCTTGTCGGCGTAGCTCGTCTCGCAGGGCTCGTCGCTCTCGTAGAACAGCACCTGCGCGATCCCCTCGTTGGCGTAGATCTTGGCCGGCAGCGGGGTGGTGTTGCTGATCTCGATCGTGACGTAGCCCTCCCACTCGGGCTCGAGCGGCGTCACGTTTATGATTATGCCGCAACGTGCATACGTCGACTTACCAAGCACAACACACAAAACGTTGCGCGGAATCTTGAACTTCTCCACGCTGCGGGCCAGCGCGAACGAGTTGGGCGGGATCAGGATGTCCGGGCCCTGGATCGATACGAACGCCTGCTCGTCGATCCCCTTGGGGTCCACGACCGCGTTGCGCACGTTGGTGAACACCTTGAACTCGTCCGCCACGCGCATGTCGTAGCCGTAGGACGAGGTGCCGTAGGAGATCAGCCGGCGCCCCTCGGCGTGCTTGACCTGTCCCTGCTCGAACGGCGAGATCATGCCGTGCTCGAGGGACATGCGGCGGATCCAGCGGTCGCTCTTGATGCTCACGCGCGCTCCTTCGCCGCCCGCGCGGCGGCGTCGTCGAGGGCGACCCGCAGGCCGTCGGCGGCCAGGTCGGCCCCGTGTCGCTTCAGGGTGGGGAGGCCGCCCAGGGCCTCGTCGATCGCCGCCCGGTCGAGCGCCCGCGCCTCCGCCGGAGTGCGCCCACGCGCCAGCTCGCTCATGACCGAGGCCGCCGCGATCGCGCCCGAGCAGCCCTGCACCCGGTAGGCGAGCGCCGCGAGCCGCCCGCCCTCGAGGCGCACCGTCAGCCGGAGCCGATCTCCGCACACCGGGTTCTCGACCGCGGCCGCCCCGTCGGGCCCCTCGAGCTCCCCCACGTTGCGGGGGTGCTCGAAGTGGTCGAGGAAGCGCGGGTCGAGGTCGGTGTCCATGTCGCTGTCGCGGCCGGGTGCGCGGCGGGAGGGGTCCCGCCCGGAAGGCCCCAAGATAAGCCGCTCGGGCGACATCCACGAGCCCGGTCGGACTCTTCGGCTGGTTCGGTGTGGGGGGTCCGTCGTTGACGAGGGCGCCGAAGAGTCCGAAGGGGCGTGGCTCGGGTGGGGAGAGGCTCCCCGCAGCCAAGAGTGTGTGCTGTCGCTCGGACGTCCACGCCATGGCCGGCGAGACGGAGGTCGGATCCCGATCCGCGTTTTGATCCGCGCGAGTACATCGCGCAGCCAGGAAGTGAAGCGTAGAGAGCGACGCGTGCGCGGAGAGCGGCGGGCGCCTCGGGCGTCATGCACACCACCCGGAACGAGGCGGGGCGGTCGCAGGCGTGGCGCGAGCCCAATCGACGGTCGCGTCAGCGGGTGGAGGCGGGTGCGCCACGCCTGCGACCGCCCCGCCGGCCCGCGCGCACCATTTGGGGTGGGGGAGGTGCGTGGTGCGCCGTAC
>CAZMSZ010000494.1:0-5025 GCA_964569055.1 uncultured Planctomycetota bacterium
CGGCGGCCCCGGCATGGGGCCGATCGCGGTCGCGCCGCACCTCGCGCCGTTCCTCCCCGGCCACGCGGTGGTCCCGGGGGTGGGCGGCGAGCGGGCCGTGGGCGCGGTCTCGGCGGCGCCCTGGGGGAGCGCGAGCATCCTCCCGATCTCGTACGCCTACATCCGCATGATGGGCCCGGCTGGGCTGACCGACGCCTCGCGGGTGGCGATCCTGGCGGCCAACTACGTGGCCAAGCGGCTCGAGCCCCACTACCCGGTCCTGTACCGCGGCGAGCGCGGCCGGGTGGCGCACGAGTGCATCATCGACCTGCGCCCGCTCAAGGCGAGCGCCGGGATCGAGGCGGACGACGTCGCCAAGCGGCTGATGGACTACGGCTTCCACGCCCCGACCATGCACTGGCCGGTGGTGGGCACGCTCATGATCGAGCCGACCGAGAGCGAGTCGCTCGAGGAGCTGGAGCGGTTCTGCGAGGCCATGATCTCGATCCGCGAGGAGATCCGCGCGATCGAGGAGGGGCGCGCCGACCGGCAGCGCAACGTGCTCAAGGGCGCCCCGCACACGGCCGACCTCGTCCTGGCCGACGCCTGGGACGCGCCCTACTCGCGCGAGCAGGCGGCGTTCCCCGCGCCCTGGAGCAGGGAGCGGAAGTTCTGGCCGTACGTGAGCCGGATCGACAACGCCTACGGCGACCGCAACCTGGTGTGCGCGTGTCCGCCGGTGGAGGCGTTCGCCTAGGACTGGGCCCAGTCCGAGCCACCGTCATTCCTAATTTCTAATTCCTAATTTTCTGTTGATATTTCATATTTCCGGAGCCTCGGAAATAAGAAATATCAACAGGGAATTAGGAATTAGAAATTAAAATGGCTGTCGCTTGGGGCGCCACGCCCTTGGTTGCTACATCAACACTTCTTCGACCGGCACCGGCCCGGCGGTCATGTAGCGCTTCCACCAGGCGTCCTCGTCCTCGCTCCCGGCCGGGATCGCGCGCAGCGCCCCGTTGCTCGCCGGGGCCGCGGCCGGGGCCCCCGCGGGGGCGGCGCTGGTCGAGCCGACGGTGGCGGCGGGGCCGGCGACCGGCGCGGCCGCGCCCAGGCCGCTCTCGGCCAGGCGCTGGTAGTAGTCGGCCACGATCTGGTCGAACCCCTCGGGGGCGCACTGGATCGGCGTCACCAACAGGCCGGTCACCTGGCGCACCTCCGCCAGCGCGGCCTCGTTGGCCAGGTCGGGGGTGACCACCACCAGGATCTGGCCGATCTGGTCGATCGCGAGCACGCGGCAGCGCTTGGCCGTCTCGGGCGGGACGACCCGGACCGTCTCCAGCGGGATCTTGGTGTTGCGCGCGTTGATCTTGGGGATCCGCAGCCGGGCCAAGAGGGGCGCGATCAGCTCGGCGTCGCTCGGGAACCCCGACTGGAGCAGCGCCTTGCCGAGGACGCTCCCGAGCTTGTCCGAGCGTTCGAGCTCGCGCCGCAGGGTCTCCTGCGTGACAGGACCCCCCGCCAGCAGCGCGCGCCCGATGGTCAACCGGTCAGGGGGGATCGACATCGACTCCTCGATCGGGCGCGTGAGGGCGCGGCCACGGGGTGGTCTATGCGATAGCAGATCGAGAACACGGGAGCAAGCGACGTTGACGCCCGCGTCGGCGCGCTGCTATAGTCCCGCGGACGTCGTAACTCTCGGGAGCGCCTGTAACTGGGCCGTTTGTTGGGGGGGTCATGGCCGGGCTCGACATCAAGCTGACCACCATCGCGGGAGACGACCTCTCGGCGCTCGCCGAGATGACGGGCGCGATCGACGGGAACACCGTCCAGAGCTTCCAGAACACCCTCGAGGAGATCAAGGCGAAGGGGATCCAGCGCCTGGTGCTGGACATGTCGAAGATCAAGTACGTGAACTCGACGGGCCTCGGCTCGCTCGTGAAGTACGCCGACACCTTCAAGTCCGCCGGCGGCGGCATGGCGCTGATCAAGGTCCCGGCCAAGGTCAAGATCGTCATCGAGATGCTGGGGCTCAACGCCTTCTTCGACATCTGCACCGACCTCGAAGCGGCCCTCGCGGCGCTGCGCGCCCAGGGCGGCGGCGCCGCCCAGCCGCAGGCGACGGCCGCGCCCACCGGCGCGCCGCCCAAGGCCGACAAGCAGCCGCCGCGGGTCACCACCGGCGCGGCCAAGCGCCCGGAGCCCGCTCCGACGGCGCCCCCCCCGAGCTACGGCGGCGCGGGCGGCGGCGGCGGCGCGTTCCCGCTCCTCGCGGCCTGCCAGGGCTGCGGCGTGCAGGTCGAGCTGCCGGGCGCGGGCAACTGGAAGTGCCCCCGCTGCTACACGTTCGTGGTGGTCCAGGGCGACGGCAGCTACCGCTTCGGCCAGAGCAACCGCCCCGTCCCGATCACGCTCTCGCTGACCGCCAGCCAGGACTGCGGCGAGGGGCTGGTCCACCTCGTGACCTCGGTGTGCCAGACCGCCTTCAACGGGCACAAGCTCGAGGCCCTGCGCGTGGCCGTGCACGAGGTGGCGCAGGTCATGCAGCAGTCGGTCTACGCCAACAACCCGCAGGGCGTCTACCACGTGAGCGTCGAGCGCCAGCCCGGCCGCGTCCAGATCCGCTTCGCCGACTCGGGCGCCACGATCGAGTCCGCCCGGGCGCGCCAGTTCTTCCCCCACTCCTCGCAGTCCCTGAGCGAGTTCGAGTGCCGCCCCCACCCCAGCGGGGGCAACACGATCCGCCTGGTCCAGACCGCCTGACGGGCGGCGCCGACCGGGCGCGATTTCGCAGAGACTGACGATTGCGTTCCTGTCCAGGGCGCCCTATATGTACACGCTCTGACGTCCCACCCCCGGCGCCCGCCGGACCCGGACGCCGAGGAGGTGGGGTGCCTTGAGCAAGATGATGCGCACCTGGTCGATCGCGGACTCCCAGGAGCTCTACGCGATCCACCAGTGGGGTCGGGGGCTGCTGTCGGTCGGGACCTCGGGTCACCTCGTGATCCACCCCTTCAGCGGGCGCCAGAACGGGCCCGGGCCGGGCCTGGACCTCAAGGCGCTCGTCGACGACCTGATCAAGCGCGGGATCAGCACCCCCGTGCTGCTGCGCTTCCCCGACCTGCTCGAGGGGCGGATCCTCGCGCTCAACGACGCCTTCAAGCGGGCGATCGACGACGCCGGCTACCAGGGCCAGTACCGCGGGGTCTACCCGATCAAGGTCAACCAGGACCACGCCGTGGTCGACCGGATCACCAGCGCGGGCAAGGCGTTCCACTACGGCCTCGAGGCGGGCTCCAAGCCCGAGCTCCTCGCCGCCATGGCGGAGCTCGACGACCCCGAGGCCCTGCTGATCTGCAACGGCTACAAGGACGAGTACTACGTCGAGACCGCGCTGCTGGCCTCCAAGCTGGGCCAGCGCGTGGTGCTGGTGGTCGAGAAGCCGGGCGAGCTGCCGCTGATCCACAAGGTGGCGGAGCGCCTGGGCGTGCGCCCGCGGATCGGCGTCCGCGTCAAGCTGACCGCCCGCGGGGCCGGCCACTGGAAGGAGTCGGGCGGCGACCGCTCCAAGTTCGGGCTCTCGTCGCGCGAGCTGATCCGCGCGCTCGACTACATGAAGGAGCACGGGCTGCTCGACAGCTTCGAGCTGCTCCACTTCCACCTCGGCAGCCAGATCTCGGCGATCCGCTCGATCAAGAACGCCCTGCGCGAGGCGGCGCGGTTCTACGTCGAGCTGGTCAAGATGGGCGCGCCGCTGAGCTACGTCGACGTGGGCGGCGGCCTGGGCGTCGACTACGACGGGTCGCAGACCAACTTCCACTCCTCCATGAACTACACCCTGGAGGAGTACGCCAACGACATCGTCTACGGCCTGGGCGAGATCTGCGACGCGGCCAAGGTCCCGCACCCCAACATCGTGACCGAGGCCGGGCGCGCGGTGACCGCGCACCACGCGGTGCTGGTGGTCGACATCCTGGGCGTGAACACGCTCGGGGCCCAGATGCCGGCCGAGATCGCCGAGAACGCGGCCCCGGTGGTCAAGCGGCTGTGGGAGGCGCACGTCTACCTCACGCGCAAGAACGTGATCGAGACCTACCACGACATGGTCGAGTTCAAGGAGGAGGCGCTGCAGCTGTTCAACCTCGGCCACCTCTCGCTCGAGCAGCGCGTGCTCGCCGAGACGATCTTCTGGGCGCTGCTCGACCGGATCCGCCGCCTGATCGGCGACGAGGACCTGCCTGAGGAGCTGCAGGGGCTCGAGGCCATGCTCTCGGACACCTACTTCTGCAACTTCTCGGTGTTCCAGTCCCTGCCCGACTCGTGGGCCGTCGAGCAGCTGTTCCCGGTGATCCCGATCCACCGCCTCACCGAGCGCCCCACCCGCTACGGCGTGCTGGCCGACATCACCTGCGACTCGGACGGCAAGATCGGCCGGTTCATCGACATCAAGGACGTCAAGAACGTCCTCGAGCTCCACGAGCTGCGCCAGGGCGAGGACTACCACCTCGGGATCTTCCTGGTCGGCGCCTACCAGGAGATCCTGGGCGACCTGCACAACCTGTTCGGCGACACCAACGTCGTCCACGTCTCGGTCGGCCGCGACGGCGGCTACACGATCACCGCCGTCGAGACCGGCGAGACCGTGACCGACGTGCTCAAGTACGTGGGCTACAACCGCAACAAGCTGGTGGCCCAGGTCCGCGCCCAGACCGAGCGCGCCGTCGAGGACAAGCGCCTGACCCTCGAGGAGGCGCGCACGCTGATCCGCAACTACGAGCAGGGCCTGGCGGGCTACACCTACCTCGAGCAGGCCTGAGGGAGAGGTCTCACCGGGCGAGCGCTCAGCGCGCGCCCTTCCTTCTCGCGGAGCGCCACGACCTTCGCGGTAGCTCCGACTGCGCCCAGGCCGGCCCTGGCCAAGCTCGCAGCGGCCGCTATCTCGAGCGGGCCAGCGGCCGAAGCGCGACCTGGTGCTCGAGAGCGGCAACGTACTCACCCGCTCGTCGATCGGCCCCGCCGGCGACAACCTCCGCGGGGGCGGCATGA
>CAZMSZ010000495.1:0-5017 GCA_964569055.1 uncultured Planctomycetota bacterium
GCTCAGCGGGCGGTGACGATCACCGTGCGCACGTCCGCGCTGACCACGACCTCGGCCCGGACGCCCGCGTCCGACAGCGCGCCGCGCAGCGCCTCGCCCAGCGCGCTCGGCGTGGCGCGCGTGCTCGCGATCAGGAGCAGGTCCGCGGCGCCCTCCACGCTGCTCTCGCGCAGGGGCGCCTCGCGGTCGGTCAGCTCCGCCAGGGCGTCGCGCGTGAGCGCAACGAGCTCCGCGGCGAAGGCGCGCTCGAAGCGCTTGAACACCACGCTCACCTCCTGGCGTGCCAGGGCGGCGCTCGGCGAGAGCGCGACCAGCCGCTCGAGCAGCGCGTCCGCCAGGCGGCGGCCGAGCTCGACCAGGAGGGCGCGCCGCGCCTCGGCGAGCCCGCTCGCCGTGACCGGGACCTCGCCCGACGTCGTGACCACGACCTCGAGCGGCGCGCGCGCCGCCCGCTTGGGGTCGGTCCCGAGCTCGGCCGCGACCGTGGCGGTGATCGCCTCGCGGCCAGGGCCGCCGCGGGACGCGACCTCGAGCGCCGACACGGCGAGGCCGAGCGCGTAGTCGGTGCCGGCGGCCGCCGCGATCCGCTGCATGGCCACGGTGATCGGCGTGCCGGCGCTCACCTCGCGCAGCTCGGCGGCGCGCCGCAGCGCGGCGGGATCGGCCCGGCGGAAGGGCGCGCGCGGGTGGCCGAACAGCCGCTCGGCGAACGCGTCCTCGAGCGCGGCCTCCTCGGCGGGGTCGGTCAGCGCGCGGCCGCGCGCGTCGACGCGCGCGACCAAGGTGACCGCGCAGGTCGCGTCGGCGATCGTCACGGGCCACACGTGGCCGGGCGGCACCGGGTCGCGCGGCGCGGGCGCCACGGCGACCGCGGGCGCGGGCGCGGGCGCAGGCGCGGGGTCGCTGCACGCGGTGAGCGCGAGGGCGGCGAGCACGAGCAGGCGCGGCGGCGTCACGGGGCTCCTCCGGGTCCGCTAGCGCCGGCCGACGCGGTGGCCGCGCCCGCCGCAGGTCGCGCACAGCCCGGTCGCGCCGCAGCGCGCGCAGTCCTGCCAGCTCTTGCCGTCCTTGCACGCCGTGCAGGCGACCACGACCTTGCGGTCGCCGCGGCAGCGCTGGCAGGTGCCCGTGCGTCCGCGCCCGCCGCACGGGCGGCAGGAGACCGCGACGACGGTGGTCCCACGGCAGCGCCCGCAGTCCACGCGCCCGCGCGTGCAGCGGAAGCACGGCCACTCGGGCGCGCGGCCGCGCCCGTCGCAGTCGCGGCAGCGCTTGCTCGTGCTCCCGCGTCCCTTGCAGGTGGGGCAGGTGGGGCGCGGCTTGCCGGCGGGGCAGAGCGGGCACAGCTTGAGCTTCTCGCCCGCCCCGCCGCAGTCTGCGCAGGTCTCGCCGCCGCGCTTGCCCCGCCCGCCGCACGCCTCGCACACGACCTCGCCGCGCGCGTCGCACCCGGCCGGGCAGCGCGCGTCCACGCTCCCGCGCGCGCCGCACGCGGCGCAGGGCGCCAGCCCGTCGCCGCGGCACACCGGGCAGCGCACCGTCAGGCGCTCCGCGCCGTTGCACTCGCGGCAGGTGACGAGCTCGCCGCGCTCGCCGCGGCACTGCGGGCAGCGCTTGGCGCGGCCGCACTCCAGGCAGGGCAAGCGCCGCCGAACCTCGAGCAGGCGCCCCTCGTCGCCGCCGCCCGGGCGGTGCGCCACGAGCGCGGCGTACAGGCTGGCGCACTCCTCGAGCGCGCGCTCGTCCTCGCTCCGCTCCAGCTCGCTCGCGTAGGCTCGCACGGCCTGCACCGCCTGCAGGTCGAGCGCGTCGTACGCGGGCAGCTCGCGCGTCCGCTCGCGGTAGTAGCGGCAGCCGTGCTCGCGCAGGTCGCGATAGCGCGTGATCGCCTGGACCGCCGCGATCCCGACCCGGCCGCGTTCGGCCAGCGCGGCGCCCGGATCCTCGAGCGGCGCGCTCAGCTCCTGCAGCCGCGCGTGCGCCTCGCGCGTCTCGCTGACCTGCTCGCGGCACAGCGCGCACGGGAGGCGCGAGCGCGCGCGCTCGAGGCCGGCCGCCAGCAGCGGGTCGGGCCGCAGCTCGAGCGCCCGCTCGTAGAACTTCACGGCCTCCCGGAGGTCGCCCTCTCCCCCGCGCTGCTCGCGCCGGTCCCCCGCGGCGTGGACCACGCCCGCGAAGGCGACCTCCTTGGCGCCGAGGTCCTCCTTGCGCCAGAACTCCTCGATCAGCGCCGAGTCCGCGCCGACGTGGAGCAGCATGGCGCGGAGCAGCTTGAGCTCGAGCAGCCGCTCGAGCCCCTCGAGCGCGAGCCGCTCGGCGGCGTCTTGCGAGGCGGCGCCCTCGACCTGGTCGATCGCCGCCACCAGCCCCTCGTACGTCTCGCGCACGCGCTGCATGTAGCGCTGGAACAGGGCGCCCTTGTCGAGCCCGAAGCAGGCGAAGCGATACTGCTCGTCCCCGTCGTAGCCGTCCCAGCCGGCGACCTCGGTGACGAAGGCCAGCGCCTCCGAGGCGAGCGCGCGGGCCCGCGCCTCGACCAAGGCCTGGTGGCGCTCGCCCGCCGCCCCGGTCGAAGAGCCCGCGCGCGTGGCCGCGACCAGGGGGTCGGTCAGCTTGGCGTGCCCCGCGCGGCGGGCCGCGTCCCTGGCCGCTTCGATCGTGGGGCCCACCCCCGACACCACGACCGTCACGTAGGTGGCGCTGGGGTAGGAGAGCGCCAGCGGGTGATCGGCGGGCAGCGTCGGGCCGTACGCCCACTCGGGGCGCGAGGAGAGGTTCGAGCAGCCGGCGAGGACGACGCACGCCGCGAGCGCCGCCGCCGCGCCAAGGGACCCAGACGCTCGCACACATCCCCCTTCGGTCGGACGGGCGCGACCATACCGGCGGCCCGCGCCGCCCGCAACGCGGCGCTCGGCGAGCGCGCTCGCGTCGCCGCGATTCCCGTTTAGACTCGCTTCCCCATGAGCGAGCACCTCGGCTACGTGCCCGACCGGTTCGCCCGGCGGCGGCGTCCCACGCGGGTGGTGCGGATCGGCGACGTGCCGGTCGGCGGCGACCACCCGATCGCGGTCCAGTCCATGACCACCACGTTCACCTACGACGTGGAGGGCACGCTGCGGCAGATCGAGGCGCTGGAGCGGGCGGGCTGCGACATCGTGCGGGTGACGGTCCCCGCCATGCAGGACGCCGAGGCGCTCCCGGCCCTGCGCGAGGGCATGCGCGCGCGCAAGCTGACCGTGCCGATCGTGGCGGACATTCACTTCTCGCCCAAGATGGCGATGCTGGCGGTCGAGCACGTCGAGAAGGTGCGGATCAACCCCGGCAACTTCACCGACAGCAAGCGGTTCGCGGTGCGGGAGTACACCGACGAGCAGTACC
The DNA here is from genome assembly GCA_964569055.1 of uncultured Planctomycetota bacterium. Classification (GTDB taxonomy): domain Bacteria; phylum Planctomycetota; class J058; order J058; family J058; genus JAWLGW01. Next base: position 3,379 of record CAZMSZ010000495.1, read on the forward strand.
GCGCCGAGCTGGCGCGGATCGAGCAGAAGTTCACGCCGCTGGTGCTGCGCGCCAAGCAGCGCGGGATCTCGATGCGGATCGGGACCAACCACGGCTCGCTCTCCGACCGAATCATGAACCGCTACGGCGACAGCCCCGAGGGCATGGTCGAGAGCGCGCTCGAGTTCGTGCGGATCTGCGAGAAGCTCGACTACCGCGACCTGATCATCTCCATGAAGGCCTCCAACACCCACGTGATGGTCGAGGCCTACCGGCTGCTCGCGGCCCGCATGGCGGACGAGGGCATGGACTACCCGTTCCACCTCGGGGTGACCGAGGCGGGCGACGGGGACGACGCCCGGATCAAGAGCGCGATCGGGATCGGGGCGCTGCTCGAGGACGGGATCGGCGACACGATCCGGGTCTCGCTCACCGAGGACCCCGTGGCCGAGGTCCCCGTCGGCCGCAAGCTGGCGCGCCGCGCCGCGGAGCGGCTGGCGAGCGCCGCCGCGCTCGAGCGGCCCGCCGAGCCCGCGCTCGAGCTGCGCGAGCGCGTGGACTTCTACGCCTTTGCGCGTCGGCGCACGACGCGGGTCGAGCAGGGGCCCGCCGCGGCCGCCTGCGGCGGTGATCAAGAGCTGCGGGTCGAGGCCCCGCTGGGGCGCGTGAGCGCGACCCCGGTGGAGGCGCTCGCGGGGCAGGTGATCGCGCTCAGCGGGAGCGAGGCGGGCGAGCGCAAGCTGGAGGTCGCGGCCTGTGAGGTCGAGGACGCGGCCGACCTCGCCGCCCTCGAGGCTCTCGCCGCCCGGCTCGACGCGGCGGGCGCGCCGGTCGGTCTGGCCGCGCGCCTCGCCCCGGCGGTATGGCGCGAGCCCGAAGCGCTGGCGCGCGCGGTCGCCGTCGCCCATCGCGTCGCCGCCCGCGGCCTGACGACCGCCGACCAGGCGGCCGCGGTGGCGACCGCCGTGGCGCGCGTGCCCGAGCGCACGCTGCTGCTGGAGGCGGCCACGGGCGAGGACGCTCCGCGCGCCCTGGCGCAGCGGCTGGTGGCCCTGGTCGCAGCCTCGCGCGGGGCCGGGCAGGCGCAGGTCGCGCTGAGCCTGCAGGGCAGCGAGGGGCGCCCGCCGCTGGCCTGGGTGCGCGCGCTCGCCGCCGCGCTCGACGCCGCCGACGCGCCGCTCCCCCTCGTGCTGGTGGGCCACGGCGAGGGCGACCCCGAGGACGGGCTGCTGCGCGCCGCCACCGACGTGGGCGCGCTCCTGATCGACGGCCTCGGCGACGCGGTCCGAGTCGAGGGGGTCCCCCTCGAGCGCGCGGTCACCTTGGGCTACGGGATCCTGCAGGGCGCGCGCCGGCGCACCACCCAGACCGAGTACATTTCCTGCCCGGGCTGCGGCCGGACCCTGTTCGAGCTCGAGCCGGTCACCGCCCGGATCAAGGCCCGCACCGCCCACCTCAAGGGCGTCAAGATCGCCGTCATGGGCTGCATCGTGAACGGCCCCGGCGAGATGGCCGACGCCGACTTCGGCTACGTCGGCTGGAAGCCCGGCAAGGTCAACCTCTACGTAGGCAAGGAGTGCGTCGTGCGCGAGGTCCCCGAGGACGAGGCGCCCGACCGCCTGGTCGACCTGATCAAGGCCCACGGCCGCTGGACCGAGCC
>CAZMSZ010000496.1:0-4986 GCA_964569055.1 uncultured Planctomycetota bacterium
GTCGAGGCGCCCGCGGCGGCGGCCGCGCCGGCCGATCCGCTGCTCGCGCGCCTGGCCGAGGACCTGCGGGCGGTGGCGTTCGTCGAGGGGACGCCGGCCAGCCCGCGGCTGGAGACGCTGCTCGACCGAGCCCGCCGGCTGGTCGAGATCAAGCTGGCGTTCGAGGCCGCCCGCGGGCCCGACGCGCCGCCGCTGGTGGTGATCGCCGGCGGCACCAACGTGGGCAAGTCGACCACGTTCAACTGGATCGTGGGCGAGGCGATCGCGAGCAGCTCCCCGCTCGCCCGCCACACCAAGGCCCCGACGGTGTTCGTGCACCGGAGCGGGCTCGAGGCGCTCGCCAACGGGGCCTTCCTGCCCGCCTACCGGCGGATCCCGCTCGAGGACCCGCTGGCGCCCACCAAGGAGATGGACGCCGGGGGGCGGGCCTACTTCCTGCTCGCCCACGAGCGCGACGAGGCGCGCGAGGTGGTGCTGATCGACTCGCCCGACATCGACAGCACCCACGCGCGCAACCGCGCGGTCGCCGAGGACCTGTTGTTCTTGGCGGACACCCTGCTGTTCGTCTCGACCCCCGAGAAGTACAACGACCAGCTGTGCGTGACCTACCTGCGCCAGGCGGTCGAGCTGGGGAAGGCGCTGGTGTGCGTGCTCAACAAGGGCGCCGACGAGGAGGTCGCGCGCGACTTCCGCGAGGTGGTCGTGCCCGGGCTCGAGGGCGAGGACGTGGTGGTGCTCACGCTGCCCTACGTCACGCCCAAGCCCGACCCCGCCACCGAGGCGCCGTTCCGCGCGCAGCTCCGAGCGGCGGCGCTGCAGCCGCCCGCGGGCTGGGCGGCGCAGCGCGAGCGGGCGCGGCGCGGGGCCGCCCTGCGCGTGAGCGCCGACCTCGAGGAGCTCACCAGCCGGCTGCGCGAGGAGCTGTCGGAGCTCGACCGGATCCGCAGCGAGGTGGAGCTGGCGCTCGACCGCCAGCGCGACGCCTACGAGGCCACGCTGCGCAGCCTCGAGTTCTACGAGCTCGACCGGGTGTTCGAGCGGGTGCTCGCCGAGTTCCGCGTGCCCGTGCTCGACGACGCCTACGACCTCGCGCGCGGCGCCGCCAAGAAGCTGCAGGGGCTGTGGCGCTCGGGCAGCGGGCCGCGCCCCGACGCGCGCGCCCTCGCGCTCGAGGAGCGCGCGAGCAAGGAGCAGCAGAAGGTCAAGGAGCTGCTCGAGGGGGCGCGCACGGCCTGCCTCGAGGCGGCCGAGGAGCGGGCTGGCGCGCTCGGCGCCTCCGCGGCGGCCTGGCTGGCGGACCTGCAGGCCAAGGGGGTCGAGGCGCTCAACGCCGACGTGGAGCGGTTCGTGACCCAGGCCGACGCGCAGGCCGAGCGCTGGATCACCGACCAGACCGCGCACCACGTGAACGTGCTCAAGGACCACCCCTACGCGCGCAACGCGCTGCGCACGATCAAGGGCGTGTTCCAGGTCGGCTTCGGCCTGCTCAGCATCAAGCTCACCGGCGGGTTCGGGCCGTGGGACCTCCTGATCGGGCCCGCGACCGAGCGGGCGACCAAGGTGATCCTCGAGAGCGTGGGCGGCTACGTGCACTACCAGACGCTCCACGTCGAGTTCTGCCGCGCGCGCGCCGCCCTGTTCCGCGAGACCCTGGCCGAGGCGGTGCAGGGGCCGCTGCTCGCGCGGCTCCCGCGGGGGGTGGAGCCCGAGGTGCTCGACCGGCTGACCGCGGCCGCGGTCGAGCTGAGGGGGCGCTCGTGACGCCCGCCCCGCTGGGAGCGCACCAGGCCACGCTGCGGGAGGACCCGACGGGCCTCGCGCCCCTGGTGGCGCGGATCGACGAGTGGATCGCGCAGACCCGCTGCTTCCCCGGGATCGAGCGCGACCGCGCCTCGATCGAGGCGATCGTCAAGCAGATCCGCGAGCGCCAGGCCTCGCTCGAGACGCCGCTGCGGATCCTGCTCCTGGGCGGGACCGGTGTGGGCAAGTCCACCCTGTTCAACGCGCTCGGCGGGGCCGACCTGGCGCGGGCCGCCTCGGTCCGCCCCACGACGCGCGAGCTGACCGCCTACTTCCACGAGGCGAACGGGAGCGGCGCGCTCGGCCCGCTGGAGGCCAAGGCCAAGCTGGTGGCGCACGAGCGCCCGCTCTTGCGCGACAAGATCGTGATCGACGCGCCCGACTTCGACTCGACCGCGCAGGAGAACCGGGCCCTGCTCGAGCAGGCGCTGGAGGTGACCGACCTCGCCCTGTGCGTGGTCACCGCCGAGAAGTACCTCAGCTCCGAGCTGTTCGAGCTGATCGAGCGCTACCGCGAGGGGATCGAGTTCGTGTTCGTGCTCAACAAGCTCGACCGCGCGGGGGACGGCGAGGCGATCGTCGAGGACCTGCGGGGCGAGCTGGCGCGGCACGGGCTGGGCGGGGCGCGCGTGCTGCGCGTCTCGGCGCGGGCGGTGCGCGAGGCGCAGCAGGCGGCCGAGGCGCGCGGGCTCTCGCCGCTCGACCTCACGCCCGAGGACGGGCTCGGCGCGCCCGGTGCGGGCCAGTGGTCGGAGCTGCGGGCGTTGCTCGAGCGCGAGCTCGACCGGGTGCGGATCCGCCAGATCAAGGCGGCCAAGCTGGCGGACCGCGTGCGCGGCGCGCTGGCCCGGATCGAGGAGCGCGTCCCCGACGACGTGCCCGAGCGGGTGGACGCCTGGCGCGCGACGTGGCGCGGGACGCTGCAGGACCTCACCGGCGACCTCGCCCGCTCCTTCTTCGGGGCGATCCACGGCGACTACGAGCTGCGCAACCTGCTGCGCTACCTGTTCGGCACCGGCTTCACCGGCGTGTTCGGGGCGTTCATGACCCTGATCTACACGGTGCGCGCGCTGCTCGTGCCGGGCTACGGGCGCGCCCGCTCCTTCAGCCGGCGCGAGCTCGAGCAGCTGCTCGAGGAGCGGCTGGCCGGGCTCCGCCTCGAGGCCGTCTCGGCCCGGGTCGAGCAGGTGCTCGACCGGTTCGAGCAGGAGGGGCGCCGGCTGGGGTTCCGCCCGCCCCCGCCCGCGGAGGCCGCCGCAGGCGAGCCGCCGCCCGCCGCGCGCGGCGCGCCGTCCCGCGGCGCGCGCTTCTTGCCCGCGCTCCGTCCGGAGCGCGTCTCCGAGCTGGTGGTCGCGGTCCGCAGCGAGGCGAGCCGCCGGTTCTACGAGGTGTGCGCGGAGGCGGCGGGCGAGGACCAGACCCCGCAGCCCCTGCGCCAGCTCTGGAACGTGCTCCCGATCCTGGTGGTGGCGCTCACGGTCTACGCGTTCTTCGGCAGCCTGATCCCGGCGGGGATCGGCCCCAGCTCGATCGCGCGCTCGCTCGAGGGCACGATCCCGCTGCTCCAGGGCGGGCTGATCACGCTGGCGGCGGTCTGCTTCCTGCAGTGGCCGCTGGCCGAGCGCATGATCGAGCGCCGGGTCCAGACCTCGCTCGGCCTGCTGGAGGGGGTGGTGGAGCAGGCCGTCGAGGAGTGCCTCGGGCAGGCCGCGCTCCACGAGCCCGAGGCGGTGCTGCAGGAGATCCTCGAGCGGCACCGCGCGTTCGAGCACCTGCGCGAGGACGCCGCCCGCGTGCTGCGCGACGAGACGTCGCGCCGCCTGCGGCGGGCCGACCCGGGGATCCCCGAGCTGGAGGAGACCGCCCCGCGCCCCCGCGCGCGGGTCAACGCGTGAGCCCCGAGGGGGGCACCGGCCAGCTCCTGATGTACGGCGAGCTGGCGCCCTGGTGGCCGCTCCTCAGCCGCCCCGAGGACTACGCCGAGGAGGCCGCGCTCTACGAGGACGCGATCGACGCGGCCGCCGAGCGCCCGGTGCGGACCGTGCTCGAGCTCGGCTCGGGCGGCGGCAACAACGCCAGCCACCTCAAGGCCCGCTACACCCTGACCCTCGTCGATCGCGCGCCCGGCATGCTGGCCGTCAGCCGCGCGCTGAACCCCGAGTGCGAGCACCTCGAGGGCGACATGCGCTCGGTCCGCCTGGGCCGGACCTTCGACGCGGTGCTGATCCACGACGCGATCGGCTACATGACGAGCGAAGCCGACCTCGCGGCCGCGATCGCCACCGCCGCCGCCCACCTCGCCCCCGGCGGCGCGGCCCTGTTCGTCCCCGACGACACGCTCGAGACCTACCGCCCCGGCCTCAGCGCCGGCGGCCACGACGGCCCCGGCGGCCGCTCCGCGCGCTACGTCCAGTGGGCGCACACCCACGCCCGAGCGACCGACGGCTGCCGGGTGCGCACGACCTACGCCTACCTGCTGCGCGAGGGGGACGCCCCGGTGCGGGTCCTCCACGAGGAGCACCTCACCGGCCTGTTCCCGCAGGCCACCTGGCTGGCCGCGATCGAGGCCGCGGGCCTACGCGCCGAGGCGCGGCCGTACGAGCACAGCGAGTTCGAGCCGGAGCGGGGGCGAGTGATGTTCCTGGGCGTCGCGCCGCGTTGACCTCCTTCGCGCACTGGCCGGTTCGGAGGGATCCTGGCAGCGACAGCTCTTCCTTGGCGTTCTTGGCGCACTCGGCGGTCGGTGTTTCACGCGAGGGAGTGGAGCTCAGCGGCGACAGCTCTTCCTTGGCGCTGTTGGCGCTCTTGGCGGTCAGTTTCTCACGCGAGGGAGTGGAGCTCGTCGGCGGCAGCTCTTCGCGTGCGGTCGTACCCCAGCTCTCGGAGTCGATCGCCCCAGCGCGGCTCACCCGCTCCTTCGTCGATCCGCCCCCGGGAAGCGCACGCGGCGGACGCGGCCGCGCTCGACGTCGACCAGCAGGACGCCGCGCGTGTCCTCGTAGCCGAGGGCGTACTCCAGGAGCTGACGGCGGGTCGGGGGGTGCAGCGGGTCGGGGGCGCGGCTGCCGGTCTTGACCTCGGCGACCAGGCGGGCGCCGGTGGGGTCCTCGACCACGAAGTCGGCCTGGACGACGTAGCCCTGCAGCTCGCCGTCCACCTCGAGCTGCAGGCGGCGCGTCGCCTGGG
>CAZMSZ010000497.1:0-3384 GCA_964569055.1 uncultured Planctomycetota bacterium
CCTCGGGCTCGCCGGCGACCTCGGTGTCGGGCTCGGCGGCCTCGGGCTCGCCGGCGACCTGGGTGTCGGGCTCGGCAGCCTCGGGCTCGCCGGCGACCTCGGTGTCGGGCTCGGTGACCTCGGGCTCGCCAGCGACCTCGGTGCCGGGCTCGGTGACCTCGGGCTCGCCAGCGACCTCGGTGTCGGGCTCGGTGGCCTCGGGCTCGCCGGCGATCTCGGTGTCGGGCTCGGTCTCCGACGTGATCGCCGCCACCGCCTCCGGCTCGGGCGCGGGAGGCGGCACCACGTCGAAGCGGTGCTCGGCCCACAGGGGCGCCTCGCCGAAGGTGATCAGCTCGCCGGCGTCCTCGTCGAGCCACGCCGTCTGGACCCGCCCCGCGAGGTCGCCGTCGCTCGTCGGCAAAAGCTCCCAGCGGACCTCGCCCGACGCGGCCCCGTCCGCCGTCACGAAGTGGACCAGGCCGTTGAGGCCCTCGGTCTCGCGTCGCAGGGTGAACTCGACCGTCTCCCAGCGGGCCTCGGGGTCCTCGGCCAGCGTGCCGTGCACGTTCGCGCCATCGTCGTCGACGGCGTAGCTCACGCCATCGTCGCGCTGCCACGTGCCGGCGTAGGAATCGGCGAAGCGCACCGGCTCCGGCGCCGCCGGCTCGGTCCGCGTGACGGGGTCCGGGCTCGGGTCCGCGGGCTCGTCGGAGGAGCCGCAGCCCGCGGCGAGCGCGGTCGGCAACACCAGGAGCAGCAACCACCGCTTCGAGCTCATAATCCTCTCCCTGCGAGGGCGGGGAGTATAGCAGAGCGCCGGGGCGGCTCGCCGCAAGGTCGAGGCACGTGCGGGGGTTGCGCAGAGCGGCGCCCTGAGGTTTCCTGGCGTCGGGGGAGCGCGTCGCGCGCCTCGGCGAGCGGCCGAGCGGCGCGGCGACGTCGCCCAGGAGCGCCGAGTATGCTCAGCCTACGCCCGATCACCCCGTGCCTCGCCATCGCGTTGTCGCTGGTGTGCGCCGGCGAGGTCCTCGCCGCCGAGGCCCGTGGGACCGTCCGCGGCATGGTCGCGGACGGCGACGACTGGGTGGTGACCCTCGGCGATGGCCGGAAGTTCCGGATCCCCAACACGCTGTACATCGCCAAGCAGCGCCTGCTCGAGGGGCTCGACAAGGACACCGTCGTCGTCATCCAGCACGAGAACGGGGCCGTCTCGGACATCGCCCTCGAGGCGAAGGACGAGCCCGGCGGGATCCGCCGGATCACGCTGAGCGGGCAGTTCAAGCGCTACCGGGGCGACCGCAAGGAGATCGAGCTCGTCGACGGCTCGCGCCATCGCGTGGCGCCGAGCCTGCTCCAGGACAGGCGCCAGCTGCGCACGCTGATGTTCCTCAAGGAGAAGGAGAACATCGTCCTGCTGCTGGTCGGCGACGAGGTCGTCGAGCTGGAGAAGGCCGGCGCCGGCGCCTACCGCGAGCCCGAGGAGGTGCGGCGGGTGCTCGAGCGCACCCAGGCCGGGCACCTCGTCAAGATCCGGATGCACAACGACCCCAAGGAGCGCGCGTACATCGTGCGCCAGGTGGGGCTGGCCTCGATCACCGTCTCGCCCGAGGTCCCCGGGAGCCCCGGCAGGTTCGAGGGCACCATGGAGCTCGAGCGAGCGAAGATCGCCGCGATCGACAACCCGCACGTCGCCGGGGCCGGTCCGCAGGAGGGGTCCGCCGCGGCGAGCGAGCACGGCGACGCCTTCGCGCGCGCGAGCGTCCGCGTGGGCGACATGATCGGGATCGGGTTCGAGACGGGGCAGCTCGCCGAGCTCGACGACGACGGCTTCGCGCTGCGCGTGTGGCGCAACGGGGTGTGGGACGACACGCCCATGACCGGCAAGCGCGCCGACGTCAAGGAGGTCCGCATCGACGTCTGGCTCTCCTCCACCGAGAGCATTCCGCTGGCGGTCGGGGGAGAGGAGGGCACGCTCGAGGTCCGCACGCGCCGCTCGTGCGAGCGGCGGCGCGGCTCGCTGCGCTTCGAGGTCGAGCTGATCCACGACCTGCCCAAGTTGATCCTGGTCGACCTCAAGCTGGTGTTCCACCTCGGCGGCATGGGGCTCGCCCCCGGCGGCTCGGCGGCCGTGACCGAGGAGAAGGCGGTCAACGTGCCGCTGTTCAGCGAGCAGCCCGTGCAGGTCGAGCACGAGGTGGCCGACGAGGGGCTGCTCGACGGCTGGGTGGAGGTCGCGGTCTTTCCCCGCAACCAGGTCCAGATCACCGAGGAGGCGGCTCGGCGCCACCTGATCCGCGCCCTCACCAGCACCACGCGCCTCGACGCGCTCGCCGCCCTGTACCGGATCGCCGGCAAGAACGGCGACCCCATGATCCTGCGCTACCTGCTCGGGCGCGCCGCGCTGGAGAAGGACCCCAACCACCGCGTGCTCCTGCTCAAGGGCCTCGCCGCGTCGGGCGAGCAGGCCTCTCGGATCGCGGTCGAGGAGCTCGCCGGGCTCGACCGACACCTCAAGATCGTGGTGGCGAACCCGCAGAACCCCGAGCAGCTGATCGAGACGGGGCTGCCGGGCGACATGCGCGCGATCCCGTTCAAGCTGGCGCTGATCGAGCTGCTCGGCTCCGACGAGCTCGGGCCCGCGCTGGCCGGGCCGGCCGGCGGGCGGCTGTTCGACATCTACTTGGAGCGCGAGGACCTCGTCGAGGCGGCGCTCAAGACGTTCCGTCGCCGGCCGGCGGAGGCGGTCGCGGCGCTGCTCGAGATCGCCACCAACCTCCCGGTGAAGGCGGCGCCGGCGGTGCGCCTGCGCGCGGAGCGCGCCGCGGCCCTGTTGGGACAGCTCGGACGCGCGCTGTACGAGCCGCTCCTGATGGAGATGGAGCGCCAGGAGATCGACGTCACCCCGTTCCGCGCGGCGATCGCCGACAACCGGCTCCCCCCCAACGAGGTGATCGCGAAGGCGGTCGCGGAGGTGATCGGCGAGTCCTACCGGCGCCGGCGCGCCCGGCTCGACCGGCAGGTGGAGGTGGCGAAGAGCCAGCACGAGGGCCGCGAGTACGAGCAGGCGCTCGCGACCGTGCGGGCCGTCCTGGACGAGGAGGCCTCGCACTCGGGCGCCAAGGAGCTGCTCCCCTTGATCCTGGTGGACCTCGCCGGCGCCCGCGCGCGCGCCGGCGCGCGAGGCGAGGCGGCGCTGTTCTACGAGGAGGCGCTCCCGCTGCTGGAGGGCGGGCAGAAGGCGCGCGCGGCGCTCCCGCTGGCGCAGCTGATCGTGCAGGGCTGCGAGGAGGAGATCGAGGCGATCGCGGTGCGGGGGGGCCCCCACGTCGGCGCGATCCGGGTGCGCCAGGCGCAGGCGAACGAGCGGCTCGCCGACGCGGTCGAGTCGGCGCGGGGCTGGCT
>CAZMSZ010000497.1:3484-4930 GCA_964569055.1 uncultured Planctomycetota bacterium
CCGCGCCTCAAGCTGCGCTGGCGCTCGTGGGTGCAGGCCAAGAGCGGCGTCCTCGTCGGCGTGGTGATCGTGCTCACGATCGCCGGCGGCTTCGCGGCCATGCAGGTCTTCTCGCGGCCCAAGCGGATCAAGTTCGAGGGTGAGTTCAAGCACTACGGGGCCGACCGGAGCAACCGCGAGCGCGACCTCGACGTCGAGCAGTAGGCGCGTGGGGATCGGCGACGCGGGCCAGCGACGGGGAGGGATGCGGCGCGCGGCGCTGGCGCTGGCGCTGGCGCTGCTCGCCGCGGGTCCGGCGGCGGGCAACGACGGGCCCGACGCGGCCGCGGTGTTCGACCACGCCTGGCGGCTGGCGCGCGACCACTTCTACGACCCGGACATGCACGGGGTGGACTGGGAGGCGGCGCGCGAGCGGCATCGACGACGCGCGCTCCTGGCGCGCGGGCCGCGCGACGTGCACGAGGCGATCACCGCCCTGTTGGGCGAGCTCGGCGCCTCGCACGCGATGGTGATCGAGCCCGAGGTCTACCGGGTCCACATCGACGCCGAGGCCAAGGCGATCGCGCTGCCGCGCTACGGCCTGGCGCTGGTCCACCTCGAGGGCGGCTTCTTCGTGGGCGACGTGTTGCCGGGCAGCGTGGCCCACGCCGAGGGCGTCCGCCGCGGCGACCGGGTCGTGGCGATCGACGGCGCCACCCCGCGCGCCGACGCGCTCACGCCCTCGCCCTACGAGGCGGGGCTCGGAGGGCCGCGCGTCTACCGGCTCGTGGCGAGCAAGGTGGGCCAGCGGGTGGTGCTCGAGCTGGAGCGCGCCCGGGGCGACCTCGACACGCTCACGGTCGAGCTCCACGCGGCGCCCTGGAGCGAGGTCGAGGCGACGCGGGTCAGCCGGCGCGTGGTCGAGCGGTGCGGGGTCCGGGTGGCGTACATTCGCCTGTACCACGTGCTGATCAACGACCCGGTCGACATGCTCGAGGAGCTGATCGCGGGGGAGGGCCGCGACGCGGACGCGCTGGTGGTCGACCTGCGCGGCAGCGGCGGGCTGCCGAAGGCGGCCGAGCGCGTGATCCGCCTGCTCGACCCGCGCGCCCCCGGCGGGCCCGCCTGGGGTCGCCCGGCGGTGGCCCTCACCGACCGCGGCACCCGCTCCGCCAAGGAGCTGCTGGCGTTCCGCTGGCGCGAGCGCCGGATCGGCCCGCTCGTCGGCGAGCGGACGCGCGGCGCGGTGCTCGGTGCCACGTTCTTCGAGCTGGCCGACGGCGCGCACCTGATGCTCCCCGTGATGGACATGCGCGCCATGACCGGGGGCGAGGTGCTCGAGAAGCGCGGCGTCGCGCCGGACATCGCGGTCGAGGACCGCCTCCCCTGGAGCGCCGGCCACGACCCGATCTACGAGCGCGGCCTCGACGTCGCGGTCGACCTGGCGCTGGCGCGGCGGCGGGTCGG
>CAZMSZ010000498.1:0-2725 GCA_964569055.1 uncultured Planctomycetota bacterium
CGGGGTTCTTCTCCGTGCCCACGCCCTCGGTGAGCATCTGGGCGACGCGCTCCATGCCGCGGACCTCGCCGGCCTCGGCGGCGCGGTAGTACCAGCGGAAGGCCTCCATCGCGTTGGGCTCGAACTGGGTGGGCTCTAGCCACAGGTCGCCGAGGCGCATCATGGCGTCTTCGTCACCCGCGATCGCGGCCGTGGTCAGCCAGCGGCGCGCCTCGAGCTCGTCGCGGGTGACCCCGTCGTGGCCGGCGAGCAGCAGGCGCGCGTAGAGGCGCATGGCGCGCACGTGCCCCTTGTTGGCGGCGCGGAGGAACATCTCGGCCGCTTCGGCGTAGCGGCCGAGGTCGTAGAGGTTGTCGCCCACGTTGACGTCGACGGCGCCGGGCCTGATCGCGTCGCCCTGCGCCTCGAAGAAGTCGGCCACCCCGCGCAGCAGCGCGGCTGGGTCCCTCGGCTTTGGCGGGGCGGCTTCGGAGCCGGCGTCCTCTGCCGGCTCGGTCGGCTCGGTCGGCTCGGACTCGAGCTTGGCGGGGGGCTCGTCGGAGGGCCCGGTCGCGGTGGCCTGGGCGGTCTCGGCTGGCGACTCGTCCGGGAGGTGCGGGGTGGTCGGCTGGTAGGTCGAGGCGACCAGGAGCAGCAGCGCAGCCGCGCCGGACGGAACGGCGACCCAGGCCGCCCGGCGCAGGCCACCCCCGCCCGGAGCGCGCGCGCTCACGGCCTCGCCGGCCAGGGCGCGGTCGAGGTCGTCGGCCAGGGCGCCGGCGTCGGGATACCGCTCGGCTGGGGCGGGCGCGAGCGCCTTGAGGCACACCGCCTCCAGCGCGGGCGGCACGCCCGGCTCGAGCCGACGCGGGGGCGGCGTCTGGCCGCTCGCGATCTGGCCCATCAGCTCGATCAGGCTGGCGCCCTCGAACGGGAGCTGCCCCGTCAACGCCTGATAGAGCACCACCCCGAGCGCCCACACGTCGCAGCTCGCCGCGGGGGCCTCGCCGCTCGACGAGCCACGGAGCTGCTCGGGCGCCATGTAGTGGGGCGTCCCGACCAGCGCGCCGGTGCGGGTCAGGCGCTCCACGTCGCTCGCCAGGGCCAGGCCGAAGTCGGCCACCCGCAGCCGACCGGCCGAGTCGACCAGCAGGTTCTCGGGCTTGACGTCGCGGTGCACCACCCCGCGCGCGTGCGCGAACCCCAGGGCGCGCGCGGCGTCGCGCACCAGCGCCACCCGGGCGGGGAGCTCGAGCTCGGGGAGCACCGCGTCGAGCGGGCGGCAGCCCTCGACCAGCTCGTACGCCAGCCAGGGGCGCCCGTTCACCTCGCCGCCGCCGTAGACCCGCACGATCCCCACGTGGTTCAGCGAGGCCGTGATCTCCCCCTCACGCCGGAACCGGGTCAGGCGGTCGGTCCCGAGGCCCGCCTCGAGGACCAGCTTGAGCGCGACCCGCCGGCCGCTCTCCACGTCCTGCGCCTGATAGACCACGCCCATGCCCCCGCGCCCGAGCTCGGCCTCGATCACGAACCGATCGATCTGGGCGCCGATCGCGCGCCCGCCCGTGCGCCAGCGCGCGCTCGACGACGCGCCGTGCGCCGGGAGCGGCGGCGTCGAGCCGGGGAACGGGGTGGGAGGGCCGAGGGTCACGCCCTCCATTGTGACAACCGGCGCCCACCGCCGCTCGGGGCGCCGGTCACGTTCGCGCTCGCGCCCAGAGTCGCCGAGGGGAGCGCGTAGGATCGCGCCCTCGTGACCCCCTCGCGCTCGCTCGCGCCGCTCCTCGCTCGCTACCGCGCCGTGGCCTTCGACGCCTACGGCGTGCTGGCCGACGCCGCCGGCGCGCGCCCCGGCGCAGCGGCGCTCCTGGCGCGGCTCGAGCTCGAGGGCCGCCCGGCGGTGATCGTGACCAACGACGCCTCGCGCCCGCCCGAAGCGGTCGCGGCGCGCGTCTCCGCGGCGCTCGCGCCCGACCGCGCGATCACGGCCGGCCTGCTGGCCCAAGAGCTCCTCGCTCAGCGCTGCCCCGGCGAGCCGGTCGGCCTGCTCGGGCCCGAGGCGGCGGGCGAATACCTGCGGCGCGCCGGCTGCCGGGCGGTGCCGCTCTGCGAGGCCTCGCGGGCGGAGCTCGCCGCGCTCGGGGCAGTGTGCCTGATGGACGAGAGCGGCTTCCCCTGGCAGCCCGCGCTCGACCGCCTGGTCGACCTGCTCCGCCGCCGACCGGCGCTCCCGCTGGTGGTCCCCAACCCCGACCCGATCTACCCCCGCGGCGACGGCACCGTGGGCGTCGCGACCGGCGCGCTCGCCGCGCTGGTCGAGGCGGCGAGCGGCTGCGAGGCGCTGCGGCTCGGCAAGCCCGCGCCCGCGCTGTTCGAGCGCGCGCTGGCGCGGCTGCGCGCCGACCTGCCCGACCTCGCGCCGGCCGAGGTCCTGTTCGTGGGCGACACCATCGCGACCGACATCGTCGGCGCGGCCCGCGCCGGCTTCGCGACGGCCCTGGTCCTGAGCGGGAACACCGCGCCCGAGCGCTGGCGAGAGACGGTAGCCGCCACGCCGGTCCGGCCCGATCACGTCCTCGGCGACGCGCTCGGGTGAGCGAAGCGGACAACCCTGGCATGGCCATCCCACTCGACTTGGGCGTGATATCCTCGCAGCACGGGCGCGTGGCGGAATCGGCGAGACGCGGGGCTTTTAAAAAGCTCTAGTCGCGAGAGCGACTGTTTGTGGGTTCGAGTCCCACCGCGC
>CAZMSZ010000498.1:2825-4921 GCA_964569055.1 uncultured Planctomycetota bacterium
GCCCGCGTCCAGGAGCACGTCCTTCCCTTCAGATGGCCTTGGCCGCGCCAGTGGGACGTGTCGAGGCCGAGGGCCTCGATCACGACGCGTGTCGACTGATAGTTCCCGCCACGCGGCGCGAGCCCGAGCGCGCGCAGCGCGCCGGCCATCGACTCGTTGTCGGCCACGGCGCGCCGGAGCTCCTCGTCCGTGTAGCTGCGTCGGTTCCCCACGGAGCCCTCCCGTGTCGTTTGGGCTTGGGCCGTTAGGGTAACGATCGGGTCCGACAGGGCGGGGTCCGCGCCGCCCCAGCCGCCTCAACGGAACTGATCCGCGTCGATCCCGAGCTTGTTCAGCTTCTCGTGCAGCGTCGCCCGCCCCATGCCGCCGCGGCGGGCGGCCTCCGAGACGTTGCCCTTGCAGATCCGCAGCAGGTGCTCGAGGTACAGCCGCTCGAAGGCGGCGCGCGCCTCGCGCAGCGGGAGGTCGAGCAGGCGCGCCTCGGCGGCGCCTGGGATCTCGCCGGCGGCGGCCGCGGTGGCGCTGGCCTGGAGCTCGGCCGGGAGGTGCTCGAGGGCGATCGGACCGTCGCCCGCCAGCACGGCGGCGCGCGCGATCACGTTCTCGAGCTGACGCACGTTGCCGGGCCAGCCGAAGCGCTCGAGGGCCAGGGCCGCCTCGACCTCGAGCTCGTTGGGCCCGTCGTCCTCGCGGGCCAAGAACCGCTCGGCCAGCAGCGAGACGTCCTCGGGCCGCTCGCGCAGCGGGGCGAGCTGGATCGGGAAGGGCGAGAGCCGGTAGTAGAGGTCCTCGCGGAAGCGGCCGGCCTTGACGTCCGCCTCGAGGTCGCGGTTGGTGGCCGCCACGATCCGCACGTCGACCCGCACGGGGTCGGTCCCGCCCACCCGCACGATCTCCTTCTCCTGGATCGCGCGCAGCAGCTTGGGCTGGACGCCGAGCGGGGTGTCGCCCACCTCGTCGAGGAACAGCGTGCCGCCCTCGGCCACCTCGAAGTGGCCGCGCTTGAGCCGGTCGGCGCCGGTGAACGCGCCCTTCTCGTGGCCGAACAGCTCGCTCTCGACCAGGCTCTCGTGGAGCGCCGAGCAGTTGACCGCCTGGAACCGGCCCGACGCCCGCGCGCTCCGCTCGTGGATCGCGCGCGCCACCAGCTCCTTGCCCGTGCCGCCCTCGCCCAGGATCAGCACGGTCAGGTCGCGCGGGGCGACCTTGTCGATCAGCGCGTAGACCTGCCGCATGGCGAGGCTGCGCCCCACCAGCCCGCCCAGCCCCTCGCGCGCGTCCGCCAGGGGGCGCAGCCGCTCGATCTCGGCGTCGGTCTGGCGCCGCGCCAGGACCCGCGCGATCACCAGCTCGAGGTGGGCCACGTCGAGCGGCTTGGTGAGGAAGTCGGCCGCCCCGCGGTGGACCGCATCGACGGCCGTCGCGATCGAGCCGTAGGCCGTCATGATCACCATCGGCGTCCCCGGGTCGACCCGCCCGATCTCGTCGAGGAGCTCGAGCCCCGAGCGGCCGGGCATGTTGAGGTCGCTCAGCACCAGCCCGAACCGCCGGGGCGCGAACCGCTCCAGCGCCTCCTCGGCGCTGGCCGCCACCGTGACCCCGTAGCCGCCCTTGGCGAGGGCGCGCTGGAGGAAGGCGCGCATCACGGGCTCGTCGTCGACGACCAGGATCTCGGCGCTCATGGGCGGCGATGGTAACCGCGCGGGCGCCGGGGGGGACCGCGAGCGCCCGACCGAGCACCCCCTAAAGCTCCCGCCGTCCCCGCGCCGATACCCCTCGTGAGGGGAAAGGGAGGACGATCATGGAGCAGGAGCGCACTCGTCTGCAGGAGATCCACCGCCGGTTCGCCTTCGGCATCTTGCTCGGCATGCCGGCCGAGCAGCTCCGCCCGTTCGTCACGGGCGAGGCCGAGGACGACGAGGGCGGCTTCTAGCCGCCCGCGAGAGGAGCCCGCCATGGTCCGCCGCCGCCACGTCGACCGCCCGGCCTTCGCGCAGCTCTCGCTGCGCCTCGACCGCTCCGACGCGCACCCGCGCCTCGACCGGGAGGCCGAGGACGAGCCCTCGGGCTTCTTCCCCCGCCGCGGCCGCTAGCCC
>CAZMSZ010000499.1:0-4911 GCA_964569055.1 uncultured Planctomycetota bacterium
ACGGCGGCGCCGGTCTCCTCGCCGAAGTGAGCCCGCTGTCGATCGACCGCCCATATCCGCTCGTGCTGTTCGATGCCGACGGTGACCGCGACCTCGACCTCACGCTCGGGCAGTACGACCACGTCACCCTGGTCCGCCCCTTCCTGAACGACGGCGCGGGCGGCTGGAGCGCGGGGAGCCCGTTCGGCGGCCCCTACGTCGACGACGGCACGCGCTGGCTCGTGCCCTGCGACGTCGACGGCGAGGGCGACCTCGACCTCCTCGAGCTCACCTCGACCAACGCGTTGCGTGCGTGGCGCAATGACGGCGCGGGCAGCTTCGACCGGCTCTCCGACGCGGCGATCCCGAGCGAGGTGTTCCGGCTGGCCGTCGGGGACGTCGACGGCGATGGGGACGCCGACGCGGTCCTCGGCCTGCTGCGGGCGCCCGACCAGGTGTGGTTGAACGACGGCGCGGGGACGTTCAGCGACGGCGGCCAGCGGCTGTCGAGCGCCTTCACCAAGGACCTCGCGCTCGGCGACCTCGACGGCGACGGCGACCTCGACCTCGTCCAGGCGAACGGATGGGATCGCGGCGCGAGCACCGCGCCGGGGGTCGCGCAGGTGTGGCGGAACGACGGCGCAGGCGGGTTCGTCGCGGCCGCCGCCCTCAGCGCTGGCAGCCTCGACGCGAGCGACGCGGTCGCGCTGGCCGACGTAGACGGTGACGGCGACCTCGACCTCGCGCTCGGCATGTCCACCGACGGGGCGCAGGTGTGGCTCAACGACGGGAGCGGCGGCTTCGTCGACTCGGGCGCGCGGTTCGGCCCCGCCGAGACGCAGAGCGTCCTGTGGGCCGACCTCGACGGCGACGGCTACCCCGAGCTGATCACGCTCGGCATGAGGGCGGGACGCGTGTGGTGGAACCGGCCGCGCTGAGCGCGGGCGCAGGGTCGTCGCGCCGTCGTCACTCGCCCGGGGCCGCCGGGGCGCCGGCCCGGTCGTCCCGGACCTCGTCCGAGATCAGGTGGCGGTCCGCCAGCTCCAGCTCGTGCGCGGCGTCGGAGACGTGCACGCCGAGGGCGTGTCCCTCGACGGTGGTGCCCGTCACCCGACCGCGCGCCGGGGTGCCCCCCTCCGAGGCGTAGATCGCGATCCCGACCCGACCGTTCCCGCGCACGGTGCACCCCTCGATTCGGAAGGGCTGGCTGCCCTCGGTGCGGATGCCGTCCCCCGAGTTGTCGACCACCACGCAGCCGCTGGCGACGAGCGAGGCTTGCTTGACGTCGATCCCGCACGAGAGCTCCTCGTCGTGCGCCAGGCTCCGTTCGATCCTGCAGTCGCGCACGACGAGCTCGCCCGAGGGGAAGCCGCGGAACAAGATGCCGCTGCCGCGGTTGCCGCTCAGCTCGCAGCCCTCGATGAGGAGCCGCGCCCGGTTCTCGAGGTAGACGGCCCCGCCGTTCTCTTCGAAGCGGACGCCGCGCGCGCGGCCGCTGGCGTCGTCGTCGAGCATCAGCCCCTCGTCGAAGTTGCTCGCGATCCGTCCGCCGTCCAGGACGACGCGCGCCTCGTCCCACACGGTCACGCCCTGCCCGCTCGTGCGGTGGATCGTGCAGCGCTCCACCCAGGCCCGCGCGGTGCCCTCCAGGTGCACCGTCCCGATCCGGCCGTCTGGCTCGGTCTCCCTGATCCGGCGCGCCAAGCTGCTCGCCCCCGAGCCGGCCGTCGTCAGCTCGCACTCGACCAGGCGCGCCCGCGCGCCGGCGCCGAGCCGGACGGCGGAGGTCTCGTTGCGCAGCACCTCGCAGCTCACGAGCGCCAGGCGCGCGGGGAGGGCCGGGGCGGCGCCGCCGGCGCCCCACGCCGGGTCGGGGCCCCCTTCGAGCCAGGTGAGCTCGGCGCCCGCGATCACGGCGTGCTGCGCTTCGCCGCCGCGCACCCGGCAGTCGACGGCGCGAAGCGCGCCCGAGCGCACCCAGATCACCGGCGCCGGCGAGGCGGAGCTCTCGAGCGCGAGCGTCAGGCCCCGCAGCTCGACCGCGGGGCGCGCGAGCGCCGGCGGCGCGTCGGGGTCGCTGGCGCCGGCCTCCTTTGCGAGCGCGTCGTCTGCGACGCCCGCCGGCTCGGCCGCCCAATCGACGATCACGGCCGGCCCGCCGCCCTGAGGGGCGACGAGCTCCACGCGCTCCCGGCCCCAGCCGATCAGGGTCACGGGCCGGGCGGGGAGCCAGGTCGCGACGTGCCGGCCGGGGAGCAGCAGCACGCGGCCGCCGTCGGTGAGCTCGTCGAGCGCGCCCGGGTCGTGGCGGCCCGGCCGGAGCACCTTCGCGATCGGGGTGCGATGGCCGGCGGCGTCGATCAGGACCACGGAGCGGCTGCTCGTCGCCTCGGGCTCGACTCGCAGCTCGAGCCGCCGTCCCTCGAGCGCCCGGGGCGGCCCTTGGCCGACGAGCACGCTGCAGCCGTCCTCGTCGGCCTCGCCTGTCAGGACGAGCTCCTCGCCGTCCAGGCGGGCCTCCTCGAACCGGACGCGCGGCGGGCGGGTGTCGCGCGTCACCACCAGATCGCGTGGCTCGCCTGGGCTGGCGACCGCGTCGAGCGGGACCAGCCGGAGCGTATGCTCGCCGTCGCTCGGCAGCGCGAGACGCGCTCGGAACCGCCCTTCGGCGTCGACCGCGATGGTGTCCAGCCGGGTTCCGTCCGGCGCGAGCACCTCGACCGCCTTCGGTCTGCGGCTCTTGACCACGCCCTCGAGGGTGATCGTCTCGGTGCGAGACACGGGTGGTGTCCGGATCTCGAGGGTCGGCGGCGGGCCCGAGTCGAGCAGGCGCCCGTAGATGGTGGCGCCCGTGTACGCGAGCCCCGCGAGGAGCGCGCCGCCCGCCGCGACGCGGAGGACACCGCGCCGCCGTGCTGCCCAGCGCCGGAGCCGCTCCAGCCGTCCGGTCGGGCGCGCGCGGATCGGCTCGCCGCGCGCGAAACGGGCCAGCTCGTCTGCGACCGCCTCGGCGCTGGGATAGCGGCGATAGCGCTGCTTCTCGAGGCACTTGAGCACGATCGTGCCGAGGTCGGGGGGCAGGCCCGCGCGCAGCCGGCTCGGCGGCGCGGGCTCCTGGGTCAGGACCTTGTGCACGACGTTGTGCGCGCTCTCGCCCTCGAACGGCGCGCGCCCGGTCAGGAGCGCGTAGAGCGTCGCGCCCAGGCCATAGACGTCGGCCCGCTCGTCGAGCTTGTCCTTCTCGCCGTTCGCCTGCTCGGGAGCCATGTAGGCCGGAGTGCCGATCATCTGTCCGGTGCGGGTCAGCGCCTCCGCGTCGGCGTCGGCGTCGCGCGCCACCCCGAAGTCGGTGAGGCGCGGCTGGCCGTCGGCGGGGAGCAGCACGTTGGCCGGCTTGAGGTCGCGGTGCAGGAGCCCGCGCGCGTGGCAGTGCGCCACCGCGTGGGCCAGCGCCTCGCCGATCCGCGCCACCTCCCCGGGGTCGAGCGGCCCTTCGCGGGTCAGGCGCTGCTCGAGGCTGTCGCCCTCGACGAGGTCCATGGCGAGGAACGGGCCGCTGGGCCCCTCTCCCACCTCGTAGACCCGCACCACCCCCGGGTGATCGAGCTGCGCCAGCGCCCTCCCCTCGCGCAGGAAGCGGGCCACCGCGTCGGCCCCGCCCGCGAGCTGCTGCTTGAGCGCCACCACGCGCCCGAGCTCCACGTGCCGCGCGACCGAGACCGAGCCCATGCCGCCACGCGCCAGCTCGCGCTCGATCAGGTAGGGACCGACTCGCCCGCCGGGCCCGACCGGGCCGCTGCCGGCCTGCGCGCGGTGCGGCGGAGCCGGCGCCGCCGCGACGGTCGCGCCCTCGAGGGAGCCGACCACGGTCTCGTCGCTAGCCGCCGGGCACCCCGGCGCCGCGGCGAGCTGGCGATACAGCGCGCCGAGATCGGCGAGCTGCGGCGGCGTCAGGTAGGGCCGCAGCAGCGGGAGCACACCCTCGCCGCTGGCCGCGCTGCGGGCGAGCGCCTGTTCGACCTGCGCGCGCGAGAGGTAGCCTCGCGCCAGGGCCGCCTGGACCACCGCCTCCTCGACCGGCTGCACCACTGGCAGGCCAGTGTGCGCGAGGTCGAGACCCGCCGCCACGGTGCAGCGCGCGAGCCCCTCAGCGGGAGCGCGCGCGGAGCTGCTGGCGCAAGCTGCGCAGCGCGGGCGCGCCCTCGTGCAGCCGCAGGCGGCCGTCGGGCTCGCGCACGATCAGGGCGCGCCGACCGCTCGACCAGCGGCGCACGACCGCCGGGGTGAGCGGGCGCTCGTCGCCCGGGAGCAGCCGCTGGCGCCAGGCCTCGAGCTCGGCCACCGTCCGAGCGCCGCCGAGCGCGTCGAGCAGCGCCGCGGTGCGGCGGAGCAGGGAGAGGACCGGCCCGTCGGCCAGGGCGGCGCGGACCTCCTCCTCGTGCAGCGGGCGGTCCTCGGCGGACGGGCCCACGCCTTCGCCGACCCGCGCGGCCGGGCCGCTCCCCTCGCCGCCCAGGAGCTGCGCGCTCGGGCCCGCGCCCTCGCCGCCGCGCAGCACGCGCAGCCGCGGCATGCGGTGCCCGGCGTCCCAGGGGCTCCGCTCCCAGCGCCACACCTCGCCGCGGTCTTCGCAGCGAACGCACACCCAGGGGAGCGGCTCGCCGCGTTCGGCGGGGCCGGCCAGCACCGGGCCGGTGCAGGCCTCGTGGCGGCACGGGAGCAGCCCCCCCTCGCCCTTGGGGAGCGAGGTCGCCGCGCAGATCACGTCGCGCAGGAAGTCGGCCATGTGGGCCACCGGCGCGGGCGCGGCGGCGGTCTCGGCGTAGTGCGTCAGATCGCAGACGAGGGTCACGGCTCGCTCCTCCACTCGCTCGCGGCAGGCTTCCCCGCACGCTACCCCGCCGCTGCGGAGTGCGTGGGCTCGCGTCGGGA
>CAZMSZ010000500.1:0-4907 GCA_964569055.1 uncultured Planctomycetota bacterium
CAGTTAGGAATGAAGCGCAGAGGGCGCCGAGGACGCAGAGATTCTCTGCGATCCCAGCGCTCTCTGCGCTTCGTACTCAGCTTCGCCAGCCGAGGCGGTCTGCAAGGCGACAGCCCTTCGAACCCGAATCCGATTCCGAGAGGCCGTCGCATTGCGCCTCGTGCTCGTTCGAGGTGCAGTCCTTCAGCGACAGCACATCGATCAATTCGCATGGAGCCGGACGAATCCGAGCCCCGCCCCAGCCTGATTCTTCGACGCTCCCACGAGAACGAGGACCCACCCCGAACCAGCCGAAGAATCAGTCGCGGATCGCGGCCAGGTAGCGCCGCACGAGCTCGCGCTGGTGCTCGGGGACCGAGCGCTCGTCGAGGGCGGCCTCCTCGAGCGCCGCGAGCTCGGCGATCCGAGCGAGGTCGGCTGGGCTCACGCCCTCGGGGCCGGCCGTGGCCAGCGCGGCCACCGCGGCGAGCGTGGCCGCGCCCGCTTCGCCGACCGCGCGGGCCAGCTCGACCCGGGCGCCTGGCTCGGCGGAGAGCTCGGGCTCGGCGGGGCCGGCTGGGGCCTCGCCGCGGCCCGCGACCCGGGCGGCGCCCTCGGCGCCGCGGCCCGGTGCGCCCTCGCGGGGGCCGCCCGCCGTGCGGCCTCCGCCGCGCGGCTCGCGCTGCGCGCCCGGGGTCCCGGGCTTGGCCGCGGCCTCGGCCGGGGGAGCGCCTGGATCGCGAGGAGCGGCGCCAGGACGGGGGCTGCCGGCGCGCGCCGACGCGTCCGGCGCCCCGCCGCCCTCGCCGGGCGCCTCCTCGGACGCGCCCGCGAGCTCGCGCCGGGCCGCCTCGACGGCGGTCCGCGCCGCCGCGCCCAGCTCGCCGGCGCGCCTGGCGGAGGCCGTCTCGGCGGCAGCCTGGTGGGCCGCGTCCGCGGCGCGCGCGCGCTCGGCAGGGTCGGCGGCGGGGTCGCGCAGGCGCGTGGCGAGCTCGCGCAGGGCGCTCGCCAGGGGCGGCGCCTCCTCACCGAGCTCGCGCGCGGCCTCCGTCGCGGCGCGCGCCAACGCCTCGTCGTTCGCGAGCTGCGGCTCGTGTTGCCCGGCGCGCTCCTCGCGCGCGGCGTCGCCGCCAGGGGACAGGGCCCGGGCCAAGGCCGCGCCGCCCGGGGCGCCCCCGAGCGCGCGCGCCGCACGGGCCAGCGCTCCGGCGGCCGGGCCCGGCGGGAGCGCGGCCGCGGCCCCGGCCGCTTCGGCCAGCGCGCGCTCCCGCTCGGCCGCGGGCGCCGTCCCGGCGGCCACGCGCGCCAAGCGCTCCGCCGCGCGCTGCAGCGCGGCCCCCGCCGCGCGCACGCGCGCCGCGGGGCGCCCCCGCAGCTCGGGCGCGCGCGCCGCCAGCTCGCGCCCGGCCTCGCGCAGCCGGTCGGCCGCGCCCTCGAGCGCGCGCCGCTCGGCCACGCTCGGCGCCGGCCCAGCAGGAGACGGGGCAGACGGCGGCTCGGCGCGGGCCGCGACCGCGGCCAGGGCGATCGCGGCCAGCGCCAGCGCGCCCAGGGCCGGTTCCCCCGCCGGGCGCGGGAACGCGCGGGCGAGGTCGACCCCGGCGGCCGCGCGCACCCCGCGCAGGAGCGCCGCCGCGGCGAACCCACGCGCGGGGGGCTCGCGCTCCGCCAGGCGCAGGGCGCCCGCCAGGGTGTCGGGCAGGCCCAGCGCGCGGTCGAGGCGGGCCAAGGCCGCGAGCTCGTCGGGCGCCGCGACCCAGGCCCGGCGCGCGGCGAGGGCGGCGGGCACCGCCAGGGCCACGGCGGCCAGCGCGAACGCGCCGACGCGCAGCGCCTCGAGCTCGCTCGGCGCGGCGGCTCCGCTCACGAGCGCCGCCACCGCCCCGCCCAGCGCCACCGTGGCGAGCAGCGCCCCCGGCAGGAGCGCGCGGGCCGCGCGCGTCCGTAATCCTTGCACCAGGAGCCGCCGCCGCGCGCGCGCGGCGAGCTGGCGGACCGGCTGCGGAGCGGGGCGCGTCACGCGACCTCAGGCCGGGAGGTGCGGCTCGATCGTGCGGGCCAGGCCGGGGAGCGCCTCGATCACGTGCCCCTTGGCGGCGCCGCGCAGCTTCTCGTAGGTCTTGACCACCACGCGGTTCTGGGAGCGCTGGGCGCGCCGGTCGGTCACCGTCAGCAGCGCGTCCGCCACCCGGTCCTGCTGCCGAGAGAGCTCCTGCGCCAGCGGCGGGCGCTGCTCGGGCGGCCGGCTGGCCCACGCCTCGTAGAACGGCTGGAGGGCGGTGCAGAACTCGTCGAGGAGGAAGTCGACGGCGGCCGGAATGAAGCCCGGGCGCAGCCCCTTCACGACCTTGAACCCCGCCTTGAGCGGCATGGACATCAGGCCGCGCTTGCGGTCCACCTCGTCGTCGATCAGGCGGGCGCAGTCCGCGATCACACGCGGGCGCTTGGTGGGTCCGGCGAGCAGCTCGAGCAGGGTGGCCATGGCGGTCCGTTTCGGCCTCGCGCGGGGGCGCGAGCAGGGGACAGGTACGGGTGGCGCGCTTAAGGCGCAACGGATACCCTACTTAACGTACCCGACGGATGCGGTTCGGGCGGCCGGTCACGGTCGCGTGCGCGCGGTGGCGCCGCTATCCTGGCCCCACGGCGGACTTAGAGGCGGACTGAGGCGTGTCGAAGGGAGCGGAGGTCGGAATGGAGTGGCAAACCCTCGCGCAACTCGCGAAGGGCTGTGCTGCGCTGCCCAAGGACGCGTTCAAGACCCAGTACGCGGCCCCGTTCCTGCTCGAGCTCAACCCCGAGCAGGGAGCGCTGGAGGGCGGCGAGACCCGGGTGTTCGACCCGGGCAAGGTCAAGGAGGCGGGGCCGTCGCTCGACAGCTCGCGCATCGCGTTCTTCGGGCAGGCGGGCTGCTACGCGGCCGGGCGCGCAGCGTCCTGCGAGATCGTCTGCACCCACGAGACGATCTCCGAGAAGCACTGCAAGTTCGAGGCGTTCGGGAGCATCTGGTCCATCAAGGACGAGGGCTCCAAGAACGGCACGTTCGTCAACGGCAAGCGCCTGGCGTCCAACGAGCAGAGCCCGCTCAAGTTCGGCAGCAAGATCATGCTGGGCGAGGCGCAGTTCCTGTTCCTCGGCACCGATGACGCCTTCGACCTGATCCAGGAGCTCTGCAAGGAGCCGCGGATCCGGCCCAAGTCGCTCGGCAAGTACCGCGACGAGTTCAGCGCGGCGGGCGACGCCGACGCGGTCCGGGTCGAGTTCCCCGGGCCGTTCCTGGTGGTCCAGGCCCCCTCGGGGCGCGACCCGAGCGCCCAGGGCGGCGGGCCGGTCAGCAGCAACACGATCACGCTCAGCGCCGAGGAGCTCACCAAGAGCGTCAACAAGAACGTCACCGACGCGGTGTTCGACCTCTCCAAGCACAACGTCGTGCGGATCGGGCGCGCCACCGTCACCCAGATCCACCTGCCGCTGGGCGCGATCTCGAGCCTCCACGCGGCGCTGGTGCGCGGCGAGGGCGAGCGCGAGTGGTTCATCCAGGACCTCGGCGCCAAGAACGGCACCTACCTGTGGGGCGAGAAGCTGCAGGACAAGAAGCTCCTCGAGTCGGGCACCGAGATCATGCTCGGCAACATCAAGTCGATCTTCTTCAACACCGAGGACCTGCTGACCTACGCGCTCCACCGCGACACGCTGGTGTAGCCGGGGCCACGCTCGTCTGAGGGCCGGCCGGGCGCCCTCCGCATGAACGTCCTCATCATTCAGCCCGGCTTCCCCGCCGAGATCCCCTACTTCGTGCGCGGCCTCGCCCAGAGCGGCGCGCGCGTGCTGGGGGTCGGCGACCAGCCGCCGGGCTCGCTCCCCCCGGTCGCGCGACAGGGGCTGGCGGCCTACCTGCAGGTCCCCAACCTGTGGGACGCCCGCGCGGTGATCCGCGCGCTCCGCGGCTGGCACCTCCCGCTCAAGCTCCACCGGGTGGAGTGCCTGTGGGAGGCGGCCATGGGCCTGGCCGCCGAGGTGCGCGCCGCGTTCCGCCTGCCCGGGCTCACCCCCGCGCAGACGCGGCTGTTCCGCGACAAGGACCTCATGCGCACGGCGCTCGACCGGGCCGGCGTCCGCAACCCGCGCCACGCCAAGGCGAGCTCCGACGCGGACGTGCTCGAGGCGGCGGCGCACACGGGCTTCCCGCTGATCGTCAAGCCGCTGGCCGGCGCGGGCTCGGCCGACACCTACCGCGCGAACGACCTCGCCGAGCTGCGCGCGATCCTGCCGCGGCTGCGGCGCGTGCGCGAGGTGGTGGTCGAGGAGTTCATCTCCGGCACGGAGTACACCTTCGACACGGTGTGCGCCGGCGGCCGGATCCTGTTCCACAACGTCGAGCTGTACCGCCCCGACATGCTCACCGCGCGCTCGAGCGAGGACGTCAGCCCGCAGACCGTGTCGCTGCGCGACCTGAGCGCGCCGCACTTCCAAGCCGCCCGCGCCATGTGCGAGCGCGTGATCGCGGCGCTCGGCTACCAGACCGGCTTCACCCACATGGAGTGGTTCCACACCACCTCGGGCGAGGTGGTGTTCGGCGAGATCGCGGCCCGGCCGCCCGGCGGCAACTCGGGCGAGCTCATGAACCGCACCTGCGACTTCGACGTGTACCGCGCCTGGGGTGAGGCCCTCGTCGCCGGACGTCTCGGCCAGCGCCCGGAGCGGCGCTACAACGTCGCCATGATCTTCAAGCGCGCGCGCGGCCAGGGCCGGATCCGGCGAGTCGAGGGGCTCGCGCGGATCGAGCGGAGCCTCGGGCCCGCGCTGCTGCGCCACGAGCTGCTCCCGGTCGGGGCGCGCCGGCGCGACTGGAAGCAGACGTTGCTGTCGGACGGGTTCGTGATGCTCCGGCACCCCGAGCTCGACACGACGCTGCGCATGGCCGACGAGGT
>CAZMSZ010000501.1:0-4878 GCA_964569055.1 uncultured Planctomycetota bacterium
CGCCAGGCCGAGATCGCGCCGTTCGACTGGTTCCGCTCCTGGCACTGGTTCTACCGGTTCCAGATGCTCGCCCGGGAGAGCTCGGACTGGCGCTCCGCGTGGTGGGACCTCGGACGGATTCGACTGCGCGACATCTTCGAGGCGGACTGGGGGCCCACGCCCGCGCTCTACGTCCAGCCCGATCCGAAGGGGCCCAAGCGTCCGGCCACCGTCGGCGACGTGTTCACCTCCGAGCTGGCGGCGGGTTGGTTGCTGCGGATCCACGCGCGCGGCGCGGGCTTCATGTTCCGCCGCATGAAGGAGGACATGAAGCTGCCCCACGTCGTCGGAGACGTGCCCGAACGGAAGCGGCGCTGCGTCGTCACCTCGCTGCTGAGCGACGCCACGGCCGGCCTGCCTCGAAACTGCTCGGAGTGGGGCGACGAGGAGGAGGAGAAGGTCCTCGCGGGGCTCGAGCGGGGGATCGAGGCGCACGGCAGGCTGAGGGCCAAGATGCTCCCCGCGATCCGCGACTGGCCGGGGAAGGACCCGCACACCCTCTCCGACGAGGTCGCCAAGTGGATGACGTCCGCCGGCTCGCTGAGCAAGAAGCGCGGCTCGTTCTGGCCCGACAACTTTCACGATTCGGACCTGCCCGAGCGCGTCTTCCCGAGGTCGCTCCGCGACCTCGCAGCCGAAGAGGCTGCCGCCGAAGCGGACGCCACCGCAGAGGCCGCCGCCGAGGACCCCGCCGAAGAGGACGCGCCGCTCAGCGCGCCTTGACCGCGGTCCACACCTCGTCGTAGAGCCGCAGGTCGGCGCCCACGTCGGTGAGCTGCTCGCAGCTGCGCAGCACCTCCTCGGGCGGGTAGATCACCTGGTTCTCGCGGTCGGCCGCGGGGAGCAGCGGCAGCGCGGCGGCGTTGGGGGTGGCATAGCGGGTGAAAGTCGAGAGGCGCGCCGCGACCTCGGGCTCGAGCAGGAACTCGATGAACGCGTGCGCCGCCTTCGGGTTGGGCGCCTCGCGGGTGATGACCAGCACGTCGCACCACACGATCGAGCCCTCGCGCGGCACCACGAACGCGAGCCGCCCCTCGCGGTCCTCCTCGATCGCGCGGTAGGCGTCGCCGTTCCACACCACCGCGAGGTCAGCGAGCCCGCCGGCCACGCGGTTCTTGCCGCCCACGCCCCCCTCGAAGCCGAGGCAGCGCTCGCTCCGCTTGGCGGTCAAGAGCAGCTCGCCCGCCGCCTTGAGCTGGGCGGGGTCGGTCGTGCTGGCGGAGTGGCCGAGGTACTTGAGCGCCGCGCCGAGCTGGTCGCGCGCCTCGTCGATCAGGATGAACGGGCCGACCTGCCTGGCCGGGTCGAACAGCGTGGCCCAGCTCGCGTCGAGGTCGGGGTGCTTCGCCCGGTCGTACAGCAGACCCACCGTGCCCCACAGGTAGGGCACGCTCCAGCGCTCCTCGGGGTCGTAGGGCGGGCGGCGGAAGCGCTCGGAGAGGTGCTCGCGCCCCGGGAGGAGCGCGGGGTCGAGCGGCTGGATCAGCTCGAGCCGCGCCATGGCGGGGACCGACTGGTTCGCCACGACCACGAGGTCGTACTGACGCGTGCCCGAGGCGTGCTGCAGCTTGGCGAGCATCTCCTCGGTCGACTCGAACAGCGACACCTCGACCCGGGTCCCGGTGCGCGCCTCGAACTCCTTCAGCAGCGCCGGGTCCATGTACTCGGACCAGATGTAGAGGTTGAGCACGTCCTCCCCCGCCGCGGTCGACTCCGCGCTCGCGCTGCTGGAGGCGTCGGGCCGCGCGGGGCAGCCGGCGAGCAGGGGCAGCGCCAGGAGCGCGGCCGTCAGGCGCAGGGCGCGCCCGAGGGCGCGGGGGGAGCGGGTCGGCCGTGGGGTCATGAGCGGGGCGCCTCCAGGGCGCGGGTGGTGCGCGCGAGCGCGAGCACCAGCAGGACCGAGGCGAGGACGGTCAGGGTGGACAGGGCGTGGAGCTCGGGGCTGAGCCCGCGGCGCAGCGAGGCGTAGACGTAGATCGGCAGGGTGGTCGAGCCGGGCCCCGCGCAGAAGAAGCTGATCACGAAGTCGTCGACCGAGAGCGTGAACGCGAGCAGCGCCCCGGCGAGCAGCGCCGGCGCCAGCAGCGGGAGCGTGACCCGGCGCAGGAGCGTGAAGCCGTCGGCGTACAGGTCGCGCGCCGCCTCGCTCAGCTCGTGCTCGATCAGGACCAGGCGGCCCCGCACCACCAGCGCCACGAAGGCGGTCTGGAACGTGATGTGGCCCACGATCATGGCCGGGAGGCCGGGCTCGAACACATCGCCCAGCACGCGCAGGAGCGAGAACGCGATCACCAGGCAGGCGGCGAACACGATGTCCGGCGTGACCACGGGCAGCTCGATCAGGGTGAGCAGCCCGTCGGCCACGCGGCGCGGCCAGGGCGCGCGCTCCAGCCCCAGGGCCAGGCAGGCGCCCAGCACGGTCGCGACCGCGGTCGAGGCCAGCGCCACCAGCAGCGTGTTCCAGGCGGCGGCCGCGACCGCCTCGTTCGCGAGGAGCCGCGCGTACCACGCGAGGGTCGCCCCCTCCCAGCGCAGCCCGTGCCGGGCGGCGTTGAACGAGGCCACCGCGACCGCGAGGAGCGGCAGGTAGAGCAGCGCCAGCCCCAGCGCGGTCGCCCCCGCCGCCACGGCCCGCGGGGCCCTCACGCCCGCGCTCCGCCGGCCCAGCGCCGCTGCGCCGCGAGCCCGAGCAGGGTCAGCGCGATCAGCACCAGGCTCACCGCCGCGCCGAACGGGTAGTCGCGGCTCGGCCCGAACTGCTGCTGGATCAGGTTCCCGACCAGCATGTGACGCGCGCCGCCGAGCCGGTCGGTGATCACGAACATGCCGACGGCCGGCACGAAGGTCAGCACCGAGGCCACGGTCAGCCCGGGGAGCGTCTGCGGCAGCACGGCGTGGCGGAACACGCGCCAGGGCGAGCCGTACAGGTCGCGGGCCGCCTCGACCAGCGCGGGGTCCAGGCGCTCCACGTTGGTGTAGATCGGCAGCGCCGCGAGCGGCAGCGCGTTGCTGATCATGCCCAGGCAGGTGGCGAGCAACGACGGATAGAGCGCGCGCCCGGGCGGGACCCAGCCCAGCCAGGCCGCGAAGCGGGCCGGCGGGAGCCCGGGGGACAAGAGCAGCTCCCAGGCGTAGGTCCGGACCACCAGGTTGGTGCACAGGGGTACCACCAGCAGGCCCAGCGCGACCGCGCGCCAGCGCGGCGGGCGCGTCGCGACGAAGAACGCGAGCGGGTAGGCGAGCGCGACCGCGGCCACCGTCGTAGTCGCGGCGATCGCCGCGCTGCGGGCGAAGATCCACAGGTAGTCGGCGCTCCAGCCGAGGATCCCCCAGCCCAGCAGGCGCCACCACGCCGCGAGGGAGGGGCTCCACACCACCTGCCCGTCGGGGCCGCGGGTCGCGAACGCCACGCCCGCGAGCACGAGCCCGGGCAGCACCAGGAACGCCAGGAGCCACAGGGCGCCGGGGGCCAGCAGCGCGGCGGCGCGCGCCCGCACCCGCGCGCGCCGGGTCAGCTCTCCGTGCCACACGATCCGGTCGGGCACGCTCAGTCCTCGAGGGGCACCAGCCGCTCGGCGGGCAGCCGGAGCCAGAGCGCCTCGCCGGCCGTGGGCAGCGCGTCGGGCGCCAGCTGCGCGCGCAGGCCGCCCTCGGCCACGAGCAGGGCGTGGTCGCCCCGCAGGACCACGTCCTGCACGCGCGCCTGGACCCCGTTCCCGGCGGCCGGCGCGGCGGCGCCCGCGGCCTCGACCCAGCGCGGGTGGATCGCGATCGTGCCCTCCGACCAGGGGACCGGCGCCTCGAGCTCGAACTCGCCCAGGGGCGTGCGCACGCGCCGCTCGCCCGCCGCGGAGGCCGGGAGCAGGTTGGCGCCGCCCAGGAACTCCGCCACGAAGCGGGTGCGCGGCCGCTGGTAGACCTCGGCCGCCGGCCCGCTCTGCACGATCCGCCCGCCGTCCATCACCACCAGCCGGTCGGAGACGGTCATGGCCTCGTCCTGGTCGTGGGTAACGAGCAGGAACGTCCGGCCGAGCGCGCGCTGCAGCCGCCGCAGCTCGAGCTGGACCTCGCCGCGCAGCCGGGCGTCGAGGGCGGAGAGCGGCTCGTCGAGGAGCAGCACGTGCGGCTCGTTGACGAGCGCCCGCGCCAGCGCCACCCGCTGGCGCTGCCCGCCCGAGAGCTGGTCGGGCCGCCGATCCCCCAGCGCCGACAGCCGCAGCAGCTCGAGCCCCGCCGCCACCCGCTGGCGCACCTCGGGGTCGGGGAGCCGCCGCGCCCGCAGCCCGAACGCCACGTTGTCCAGCACGCTCAGGTGCGGGAACAGCGCGTAGCTCTGGAACACCGTGTTGACCGGCCGCCGGTTGGCCGGCAGCGCGTCGAGCGCGACCCCGTCCAGCGCCACGGTCCCCGCGTCGGCCCGCTCCAGGCCCGCCACGATCCGCAGCAGCGTCGTCTTGCCGCAGCCCGAAGGCCCGAGCAGCGTCACGAACTCGCCCGGCGCGGTGGTGAACGACACGTCGTCGAGGACCCGCGTGGCGCCGAACGCCTTGGAGACGCCGCTCACGCACAGCGCCCCCGCCCCGCCCGGCCCGGCGACTGGGAAGGAGAGCGCGGGCGCGCGGAATCGCCGCAGGAACGCGTTCAACGGGGCTCCTCGTGTCGAAAACGTATACCACGCAGGGCCCCCGCCGGCAGGCTGCGGGACGAGGAGTGGGAGCCGGGAGCTGTCGCGAATGTGACCACGCCTCGCGGCAGAACGATCGGACTCGGACTCGGACTCGGACTCGGAGTCGGAATCGGAATCGGAGTCGGAGTCGGAGTCGGAATCGGAGTCGGAGT
>CAZMSZ010000502.1:0-4867 GCA_964569055.1 uncultured Planctomycetota bacterium
GGCTGACGCTCGCCCGCCCGGGTGGACCGGTGCTCCTCGGCTACCGCGGCGGGGTCGGGCGGCTGGCTCGCGTCGGCGATCCGCTCGAGCCGTGCGAGGTGCCGGGGGACGTGCGCTTCCTCGCGGCGCTCGGCGACGAGCTGCTGGTCGCCGGCTTCCCTCGCAACGGCGACCACAACGCGCTCTGGGGGCTGTCCCTCACCCCGTTCCAGCTTCGCGGCGCGCTGGGGCTGCCGTTCCGGGTGACCGCCCTGGTCCCTGCCAGCGCGCGCAGCGTGTGGGTCGGGCTGCGCGAGGGACACCTCGTCGAGTGCGAGCTCGTGTCGGGGACGCCCCGGATCCGGCGGGCGCTCGTCGATCCAGCCGTGCCGGAGCTGAGCGACGCCAAGCTCGCGATCGCCCCGCGCGGCGCCGCCACCTTCGGCTGGCCTCGCGCCCACCGCGAAGGGATCGCGGCGCTCGCGCCTGCGCAGGGCGGACGTCTGTTGTGCGTCGCCTCGAGCGACGTGTGGCGCCCCTTGAGGCAGGGCGGCGAGCTCGCCGTGTGGGACGTCACCACGGGGGAGCTCGTGCGCCGCCTGGCCTCGCGCAACGATCGACCGATCGTGAGCCTCGCCGCCCGCGACGAAGGCCCAGGGCGCACCCTGCTCCTCGTCGCCTACCGCGGCGAGGGCCTCGACCTGTACGAGCTGGTGGGCGAATGAGCGGCGAGCCGATCGGGCGCTACCGGGTCGTGCGCGAGCTGGGGCGCGGCGGCATGGGCGTGGTCTACGAGGCCGAGGAGCCCGAGCTCGGGCGGCGGGTCGCGCTCAAGCTGCTCGCCCCGGGCGCCTTCGAGCCCGACCTGGTGCTGCGCTTCAGCCGCGAGGCCGCGGCGCTGGCGCGGGTCAGCCACCCCAACGTCCTGCGGGTCCACGGGCTGGAGTCGACCCCGCGCGGCCCCTGCCTGGTCACCGAGCTGGTGGCGGGCGAGCCGCTCGACGCGCTCCTGGCGCGCGGCCCCCTCGCGCCGGCGGAGGCCGGGCGGCTGGTGCGCGCGCTGGCGGACGCGGTCGCCGCGGTGCACGCGGCTGGGCTGCTCCACCGCGACCTCAAGCCCAGCAACGTGCTCGTGCGCGAGGGTGGCTCGCCGGTGCTCCTCGACTTCGGCCTCGCGCGCGAGCTCGACGCCAAGACGCTGACCCGCACCGGGACCCTGCTCGGCACGCCCGCCTACATGGCGCCCGAGCAGGCGCGCGGCGCGCGCACGCACGAGCTCGAGCCGCGGGTCGACGTGTACGGGCTGGGCGCCGTCCTGCTCGCGTGCCTCACGGGCCGCGACCCGTTCGCCGGGGCGGGGCCCTACGAGGTGCTCCTGCAGGTGATCGAGGAGGAGCCCGTCTGGCCCGCCGAGGCCCCGCCCGAGCTGGTCGCCGTGGGGCGCCGCGCCATGGCGAAGCGCGTCGAGGAGCGCTTCGCCGGGGCCGACGAGCTGGCGCATGCGCTCGACGACGCCCTGCGCGGCGACGCGCCGGCCGCCACCGTCGCGCGCCCGCGGGCGCTCGCGCTCGGGGCCGCGGGCGCGCTCGCGCTCGGCGTCGCGCTGACGACGCTCGCTATCCGCTCGAGGGCTCGCGAGCCCGAGCGCCCGCTCCACGAGCCGCCGCTCGCGTCCTCTCCAGAGGTCGTCGACCCCGCCGCGGACGGGGGCCCGCCGCCGAGCGCGCCGCCCGCGACGCGCGAGGCGCCGCTCGTGAGCGCCGAGCTGCACGGCGTAGGCACGCTCGCGCCGAGCGAGGGCCTGGGCTACGGCTACGTCCTGCTCGGCGAGCGGCACGCGTTCACGATCGGCGTCGGGCAGCTCCGGGCCCTGCCGGTGGCGAGCGGCCAGGAGCCCTGGTCCCTGCAGCTGCGCCATTACTGGGAGCGCCCGTGCCTCGAGCCCGGCGGGCGCGCGCTGCTGCTGACGGGCCCCGCCGGCGTGGCCCGGGTCGCGCTCTCGGGCGGCGCCCCCGAGCCGGTCCCGCTGGCCGCAGGGCTGGCGCGGGCCAAGTGCCTCGCCTTCGACGAGGACGGCGCGCTGGCGGTGGGACGCGAACGCGAGCTCGTCGTGCGCCACCCCGACCGGCCCGAGCTCCGCGCCCAGCTCCCGTGGAACCCGCGCGAGCTGGCCGCGGTCGGGTCATGTTGGGTCGTGCTCGCGCACCGCGACTCGGAGGACGGCGGCGGCACCCTCCTGCGCGCGTTCGACCGCGCGACCCTGGCCGAGCGCGGCGAGCTGACGCTCCGCATGCGCTGCTACGGGCTCACCCCCGTCGGCGACCAGTTCTGGCTCGGAACGAGCAAGGGCCAGCTCCTCCGCTACGCCATGCGACCCGGCGGGTTCGAGCGGGTAGGCCACCTCGCGCCCGAGGGCGTCGAGGTCCGCTTCGACGACACGTTCGTGCTGCCCGTCCCCCGCGCGCACGACCGCCCGATCCTCGACCTCGCCCTCGTGCACGGCGGCCGCGCGCTGCTGGTCGTGGTGGGCGACTACTGGCGCGAGCCCTACGGCGGCGGGATCGGGCTGTGGTCCCTCGACACCAGCGCGCTGCTCGCCTGGGCGCCGAGCGCGGCGCCGGGCCCGGTGCCCATCCAGCTCGCGGCGCGCCAGCTCGAGGGAGGCCGCCTGCGGATCGCCGTCTTGTCGCAGGGCCTGGGGCTCGAGCTGTACGAGGCGAGCTTCAATCGAGAGTGAGCGCCGCGCCACCGGGGCACGTGGCCAGCGGCCGCGCGGCCCGCTACGCTCCTCGCGTGACCTCCGAGACGATCGGGCCGTATCGGGTCGTGCGCGAGCTGGGGCGCGGCGGCATGGGCGTGGTCTACGAGGCCGAGGACCCGCGCCTGGGCCGGCGGGTCGCGCTCAAGCTGCTGCCGCGCGGCGTCCTCGACCCCGAGCTGCTGCTGCGGTTCGGGCGCGAGGCCGCCGCCCTGGCCCGGGTCGAGCACCCCAACGTGCTCCCCGTGCACGGGCTCGAGGAGACCGAGCGCGGCCCGTGCCTGGTCACGGCGCTGATCGCGGGAGAGCCCCTCGACGCGCGCCTGGCGCGCGGGCCGCTCGAGCCCGCCCAGGCGCGCGCCCTCGTCGGCGCGCTCGCGGACGCGCTCACGGCCGTCCACGCCGCGGACCTCCTCCACCGCGACCTCAAGCCGAGCAACGTGCTGGTGCGCGCGGACGGCACCCCGGTCCTGCTCGACTTCGGCCTGGCCCGCGAGCTCGACGCCCGCACCCTGACCCAGACCGGGACGCTCCTGGGGACGCCGGCCTACATGGCGCCCGAGCAGGCCCGCGGCGTCAGCCCGCGCCTGCTCGACGCGCGCGTCGACGTGTACGGCCTGGGCGCGCTCCTGTTCGCGTGCCTCGCCGGCCGCGCGCCGTTCGCCGGCCCCTCGCCCTACGCGGTCTTGCAGCAGGTCGTCGAGCGCGAGCCCGCCTGGCCCGCGCACTCCCCGCCCGACCTGGTCGCGGTGGGCCGGCGCGCGCTCGCCAAGGAGCCGGCGGAGCGGTACGCGAGCGCCGCCGAGCTCGGGGCCGCGCTGGCTCGGCCCGCGGCCCCCCGTGGCCGCGCGCGCGCAATGGCGGTGGGCCTCACCGCGCTGGCGGCGCTGGCGGCGCTGGCGCTGCATGGGATCGCGGGCCCCTCCGCCACGCCTGGCGCCTCGGAGACCTCCGCGTCGCCGCCCGCGCGAGGCAGGGCGAGCGCACCCGAGGGCGCCGCCGGCGCGACGCCCCGAGCTCCGGTCCTCTCGCCGCCCCGGCTCTCCGCCGACGCGGCGCCGGCGCTGGGGTCCCCCACGACCCTGCGCATCGCCTCCCCCCCACCAGAGCGCTGGCAGGGTGTCGCCCTGGCCTGGGTCGACGACGAGCGGCTCGCGGTCGTGAGCCGCGGGCCGGGCCCACAGGTGCAGCTGTGGACGATCGACCGGCAGCCGCGCGCTCCCGGCACGTGGCGGTTCGAGACGGGCAGCAGCGTGGTCGGGTTCGGGCTGCTCGACGCGGACGGGCGCACGTGGGCCCTGCTCGCCGACACCGACCGCGGGCTGGTGGCGATCGACCTCGAGCGGCCCGACACCGAGCCGCGCATCCTCCGCGAAGGCTTCTACGACGCGCTGGCGGTCGCCCCCGATCGGCGGCGCTACGCCGCCCACGAGCAGGACGGAGCGCTGCTCCTGTTCGAGGGGCTCGACGCCGACCCCCTCGAGGTGGCGACCTTCGAGCGAGAGCGTGTCCGCGCGCTGACCTTCGACCCGAGCGGCGCGTGGCTGGCGGGCGCGGTGGAGCCGCTCGTTCCGGACGAGCCGCGCGGGCAGGCCGCCCCACGCGTCGATGGCGCATGGTTCGTGCTGGACACTCGCCGGCCCGCAGCCGTTCGTCGCGGGGTGGACCGCGGCGCGAACCTCCGCGCCCTCGCCCTCACCGATGATGGGGCGGCGCTGCTGGGCGGCACGGCGATCAACTCCGTCGAGCGGCTGACGCTCGGCGGCAGGACGCCCTTCGCGGCGGACGACGACCACGGCGGGCTGCTGATGCCTGGCAGCGGCCACTCCGACGCCGTGGAGGCCCTGCTGGTGGCGGGCGACCTCCTGCTGTCGGCCGCCGGCGGGGTGGGCGGCGAGGTGCGCGCCTGGGACCTCCGCGGCGACCGCTCCTTGGGCGTGCTCCGCCGCCGGGCGCAGGGCGGCTACCACGCGATCGCGCTCTCCCCGACCGCCCGCCGCCTGGCCCTCGGCTGCGGCGACGGGCACGTCGAGGTCTACGAGCTGCTCCCCGCGGCGCGCTGACGCGCTTCGAGCGCCTAGGCTCTGTCTCGAAACTCGGATCGCGCCATCGCGAAGCAATCGTCGCCGC
>CAZMSZ010000503.1:0-2870 GCA_964569055.1 uncultured Planctomycetota bacterium
GCCTCGCGGGCGAGCTCCGCGGCGAGGCGGCGGCGGTCGTCAGCCAGGACGTGCTCCGCGCCGGCCTCCTGATCGACGCCGCCCGCGCGATCGAGATCTCGGGCGCGGAGCGCCAGGCGGTGATCGCCTACGAGGCTGCGGCCACGGCGGCGCGCGCGGCCGGCTCGCCGCGCCTCGAGGAGGCGGAGCGAGGCCGGCGCCGGCTGGTCGCGATCACCAGCTTGCGCGACGCCGAGGAGGCGCTCGGCTCGGAGCTGCCCGCGCGCGCGCGCGAGCTCGCCGGTGCCGCCCGCGCCGCGCTCGAGGGGCCGGGCTCCCCGTTCGAGGGAGAGGCGGCGGAGCGCGTCGAGGCGCTCGCGGTCCGCGTCCAGGCGGCCCTGGCGCACGCGGCGGACCTCGAGCTGCTCGCCTCCTACAAGGCGGAGCTCGACCGGCTGTACGCCGCGGTCGACGGCCCGAAGCTCGGCGAGCTGCTGCCCGAGGCCGAGGCGCTCGCGCCTCCCGAGCTCGGCGGAGGCCACCCGCAGGCGGCCGCCCTCGCCGAGCGGCTGGCGGCGCTCGAGGCGACCCGCGCCCGGATCGTGGAGACGGCGCGCGCGTTCGCCGGGATGGTGCTCGTGCGGCGCAGCGAGGACGGGGTGGCCCTGTTCATGGACCGGACCGAGGTGACCAACGAGGCGTTCGCGCGGTTCGTGGCGGACGGCGGCTACGCCCGCCCCGAGCTGTGGAGCCCGCGGGGGCGCGATCGCCTGGCGCGCAACAAGTTCCGCGACGCCGACCGCAAGGGGCCAGGCCCGAGCACCTGGCGAGGGGGCCCGCCGGCGGATCGGCTGCAGTATCCGGTGTCGGGGATCGGCCCCGAGGAGGCGGAGGCCTACGCCGCCTGGGCCGGGAAGCGGCTGCCGACCTTCGCAGAGTGGCAGGCGGCCGCGACCACGGGCACCCTCTACCCGTGGGGCGACACGGACGAGGAGGGCCGCGCCAACATCAAGGGTGCGGAGCGGGAGGGCCCGGCGCCGGTCGGGAGCTTCCCGGCGGGCAAGGGGCCATCGGGGGCGCTCGACCTGATCGGGAACGTGCGCGAGATCGTGATCGTGGCCGGCGGCAAGGAGCCGACGTTCGGGCGCGCCGGCGGCGCCTACAACACGTTGCCCGACCAGGCCACGACCGCGAGCGCGTCCGACCTCCCGGAGGGTCTCCGGAGCGCCGACACTGGCTTTCGCTGCGTCAAGGAGCTGCGCTGGAAATGAACGCCACGTCCGCCGTTCGCCTCGCCTCGATCGCGAGCCTCGCGCTCGCGCTGGCCGGGTGCGCCTCGGGGCCGCCCCCCAAGACCTGGGAGGAGGAGCGCGCCGAGAAGGTGCACGAGTTCATGCTCCACCTCAACAACGACAACGTGAAGGAGACCTGGCGCAACGGGCTGATCGAGGTCGGCCAGCGCTCGCCCGACGACCGCGCCTACGTGCACGGCGAGTGCGAGCGGGCCTTCGCGGAGAGCCTCGCGCAAGGGGGCCGGGGGACGGGGGTGCTCCGCTCGCCGGGCCGGCGGCGCGTGATGGAGGTGATCGGCGCGCTCGAGAAGACCCCCGAGGGGGAGGCGCTGCTCCGCCAGGGGCTGGAGGACACGCCCGAGGTGCGGGTGGCGGCCGCCGCGGCTCTGGCGACCTGGGGGCATGACGACGCGGTCTCCGTCCTGCTCCAGACCGTGCTCGTGATGCCCGACTACGACCCCTACTACAAGACGGCCGTCAAGGACCTCCGGCGCGCGGCCACCGTCGAGCGCCGCGAGCTGTTCTTGAACGCGCTCAGCGAGCGCGAGAGCGAGCTGCTGCGTCAGCTGATCACGCAGACGCTCCCGGTGGAGAAGGCGGGGCGCCTGGAGGTCCTGCGCGAGGTCGCGGCCAAGCACGCCAACCCCTACGCGCGGGCCCACGCGCTCGAGCGCCTGGTCGCCGAGGAGGATCCGCAGGTCCTCTCGCTCGCCAAGGCCGCGCTCGAGTCGGGGGACCCGATCGTGCGTCCCGCCGCGCTCGAGGCGCTCGGCGCCTCGGGCGGGAACCAGGCCGCCGATCAGCTCGAGACGGTGCTGCGACAGCAGCCGGACGACCCGGCCCCGGTCGTGCGCGGGCTGTTCGAGGTCGGCACCGAGGAGGCGCTGACGCGGGCGCTGAACGTGTTCGCCGACGGCGCGCTCGGCACGCCCGTGCGGGCCGCCGTGGCGCGCGGGTTCTTCGCGCGCATGGCGGAGCCGAGCGCGCCCGCCTTCTACCGCGAGGTGGGCGCTCGAGAGGAGGCGCTGGACGCGCTGCGCGCCGTCCTCGACTCGGGGGACCAGGCGCTGACGATCGCCGCGATCGAGGCGATCGCCGCGATCGGCGAGCGGACGACCGACGCCGAGCCCCTGGCGGGACTCCTGCGCCACACGAGCAAGCCGCTCGGCGAGGCGGTCGTGGCCGCGCTGGGGAAGCTCGGAGGCCAGTACGCCGCGGCCAAGCTGGTCGAGCTCCTGGCGGTCGACCCCGAGCTCCGCGTCCCGGCCAGCCGCGCCCTCGCCGGCTACGCCGAGCCCGCCGAGGTCCCGCTCGACGACCTGATCGACCTCCTCGACGACGAGCAGGTCGTCGTCCGCGAGGCCGCGATCGAGGCCCTGCTCGGCCTCGCCCGGACCAAGGACCGCCTCGGCTACGACCCCGAGGGCGACGAGGGTACGCGGACCTCGGCCATGGAGCGCTGGCGCGCCCTGTGGCGCGCCCGCCGCGGTTGAGCGGTCGGATTCTTCGGCTGGTTCGGTGTGTGGGAGCCCGGTGTTGGCCGCGGCGCCGAAGAATCCGAACAGGGGCGGGGCTCCGGCTCGCACGCCTCCTCGGGGC
>CAZMSZ010000503.1:2970-4846 GCA_964569055.1 uncultured Planctomycetota bacterium
CGCTTCGCGCGCGGCGGCGCGCTCGCCTCAGAACTGCACCTCGAGCTGCGCGTACACCACGCTCTGGCTGCCCGTCTCCCCGCCCTGCGCGCGGCCGGTGTCGCGCACGTAGTCGCCGGCGAAGAAGTGGGAGAAGCCCGCGAGCAGCACGAGGTGCTCGTCGAGCAGCACGCTCCGGGCGTAGAGGTTGAGCTCGCTGCCCAGGTAGCTGCGGGCCGCGCCGGTCGGGTCGCGGCGGGCGGGGCCGATCCCGGGCGTGTACCAGGCGTCCTCGCGCGAGGCGAGCCAGAAGTGGTGGGTGTCCGCGTGGAGCGAGAGCCAGTCGAGCGGCTTGGCGCGCACGCCGAGCTGGAGGGCGTGGATGTTCTGCCACAGGACCAGGTCCATGTGGCCGTGATAGAAGTGCGCGAACGAGAGCAGCGGGTCGAAGCTTTCGCGGTGCCCGTCGGTCGGGTCCTCGTCGCCGCTGGCGTAGGCGTACTCCGCCACGAAGCCCACGCTGAGCTCGTCGCTCACGGCGAAGTCGCCCCAGGTGCGGACGGCGGCCGCCCACGCGGCGATCCGATCGCCCGCCACGTCGCCCCACTGGTAGGCCAGCTCGCCGCTGTAGCCGAGCGGGCCGGTGACCCCCTTGATCCGCGTGCCGAGGGTGAAGTCCTTGCGGTCGCCCGGCCGGGCCGAGACCTCGCTCGCGAACTGCCGGTCGGAGAGGTGCCGCCAGAACAGGTAGCCGTCGAGCTCGTGGTTCTTCACCAGGCGCACCGAGCCGTACACGCCGCTGAACCAGAAGTCGTCGTTCTCGTCGCGGTCGACGAAGAACGGCTGCCCGATCCGCGCGGCCCCCTCGGCCAGGTTGGCCGCGAACGCGGTGAACCAGAAGCCCTCGGGGGCCCACGTCAGCTGGACCGCGTCCCAGGAGCGGGTGACGTTGCTCCAGTCGAGCCCGTCCACCAGGCGCCCGTCGCCCAGGGTCGGCACCGCGCTGCGACCGGCCCGCGCGATCAGCCCCACCCCGAACAGGTCGTCGTACTCCAGCCAGCCCTGGCGCAGGAGCAAGTCGGCGCCGTCCACGCCGATCATGGAGTCGCCCCACTGGCGGCTGTCCTGGAGCTCGACGAAGGCGCGCAGGTGCTCGACGACCTGCAGCTCGAAGCCCAGGCGGGTGCGCATGACGACGAAGTCGGTGCCCGCGTCGTCCTCGTCGCCGGCGGGGCGGCCGAACGTGCCCGGGACCCGGTAGTCGGCCGGGTCGTGCAGCTCGCCGCGGATCCGGATCGCGCCCGTGATCGTCAGCTGCAGGCTGCCCGGGAGCTGGATCGGGAACCAGGGCCTGGCCTCCTCCTCCGCCTCCTCCGCCAGCGCGGGGTCGAAGCGGAACGTGTCCTCCTCGGCCACCGCGGGCGCCGTCTCGCCGGCCTCTCGCGCTGCCGCGTCGTCCGGGCCGGCGTCGCCCCGATCGGCCTTCAGCTGCTCCACCTCCGCCTCGAGCCGGCGCATGCGCTCGAGCAGCGCCTCCACGTCGGGCGAGTCGTCTTGAGCGGCGAGCGGCGGCGCGACGCCGAGCAGCAGTCCCGTGAGCACGATGAGCGAGGTCGTGAACCTCATCGGAGCTTCCCCCTACGCACGTGGTGCGTCTGTGCGCCGCGCGAGCGTAGCAGGTGGCCCGGACGTCCCCGGTGCGGGCCCGACCTAGCCTGCTCTGCCCGGGGGGGCGCGAGCGCGCTCGCGCTGCACTCGTGCCTGGTCGCCGTCGTCGGCGCGGTCTTCTCCTCTAACCATTGGCCCGAGCGGACGCTCCGCTTCGGCCGAGCCGCCCCTAACCATTGGCCCGAGCGGACGCTCCGCTTCGGCCGAGCCGCCCCAGGTGCCGCGCGGG
>CAZMSZ010000504.1:0-4835 GCA_964569055.1 uncultured Planctomycetota bacterium
GATCTTCCTCGAGAACCTCGACCGTTTCGCCGAGATCCTCGAGTCGTCCGACTCGATCTAGCCGGCGGGGGCCACGTGCGCGGCCAGCTCGCCCAACGGAGCCACTGGGGCGTGGTGCTCCTCTGCCTGGCCCTGGCCTTCGCGCCCGCCTCGCTGCGCGGGCGGCTGCGGAGCCGGCTGCTCGACCTGCACGGCTTCGTGCAGCGGCTGGCCCAGGACGACGACGCGCTGGCCGACG
This sequence comes from uncultured Planctomycetota bacterium, assembly GCA_964569055.1. Lineage (GTDB taxonomy): Bacteria > Planctomycetota > J058 > J058 > J058 > JAWLGW01. The sequence goes on from CAZMSZ010000504.1 coordinate 239, forward strand.
CGCCGCCCGAGACCGCCGGCGGGGCGCGCATTCGTCTGCTCGAGGCCGAGGTGCTCCGCCTGCGCCGCGCGCTCGCCGGCGCTGGCACCGCGCAGGAGGTGCTCGAGCTCGGACGCGACGTGGCGCTGATCCCGGCCGAGGTCCTCCCGCTCGGCGGCCCGGCCGACCTCGTCCACCGGATCGCGCTGGCGCGCGGCAGCCGCGACGGGGTGCGCGAGGGGCAGCCGGTGCTCGCCGACGGCGTGCTGCTCGGGCAGGTGGTCACCGTCGGGGTGAGCACCTGCGAGGTCCGCCTGGTGAGCGACCCGCGCTTCACGATCCGCGCCAGCGTGGCCCGGGCCGAGCAGGAGGTCGAGGGCCTGCTGCGCGGCGACGGCTCGGGGCTGCTCGTGTTCGAGCCCGCGATCGTGGACCCCACCGCCCCCCCGCCGCAGGTCTTCCCCGGCGAGGCGGTCCACTGCTCGCGCGCCTCGGTCCTGTGCGGCGTGCCGGCCCTGATCGGGGTGGTCGAGCGCGTGGAGCGCGCCCCCGGCGCGCCGCTCCCGTGGGGGCGCGTCCTGCCCGCGCGCGAGGCGACGGGCGTGCGGCAGGTGGTGATCGTGCGCGTGGGGGCCAGCTCGTGACCGGCCGGCAGCGGCGAGCGCGGCAGGTGAGCGGCCGGCTGGGGCGCGGGCGCAGCGGCCGGTCGGCGCGGAGCGGGCGGGCCGCGCGGCCGAGCGCCGCCTGGAGCGGCGTCGCGCAGCTCCTGCTGCTGACCTCCCCCGTGTGGGTCCTGGCGCTGCGCCACGCGCTGGCGCCGCTGGTCGCGATCGAGGGGGTGGGGCCCGACGTGGCGGCCGCCGCGGCCGCGGCGGCGGCCTGGCGCGGGCGCGCCCTCCCGGCGGTCCTGTTCGCCGCGGCGCTGGGTTGCCTGGGCGACCTCGCCAGCGACGTCCCGTTCGGCGTGGCCGGCGCGCGGCTGGGGGTCCTCACCGCCGCGTTCGTCCACCTGCGGCACGTCCTGCAGGGCGCCACGTTCCCGGGGGCGAGCCTGCTCGTCACGGGCGCGTTCGCGCTGCTCGAGCGCGCCTCGTGCGCGCTGGCGATCGCGTGGTGGGTCCCCGCGGCGGACGCGCCGCGGCTCTTGGAGCGGGCCGCGGCGATCGGGCTCTACAGCGCGCTGCTCGGGCCGCTGGCGTTCGCGGTCGCCGCCACGCTCGCGCCGGGGGAGCGGCGCCGGTGAGCCACCGCCGCCGGATCGACCTCCTCACCGGCGGCGGGCTCGCGATCCTGCTCGGCCTGGGCGGGCGGCTGTACGCCCTCTCGGTGCTCCGCCACGACGAGCTGCGCGACGCGGCCGAGCGGCGCAGCCGGCGCGCGATCGTGCTGCCGGCCCGCCGCGCCCCGATCCTCGACCGCGACCGGGTCCCGCTGGCGCTCGACCTGCCGGTGCGCTCGATCGTGCTCGACCTGACCGACCTCGACCCGACCTTGGGGCTGATCCCCCGGCTGGGGTGGTGCCTGCGGATCGACCGCCTGCAGGCCGCCGAGCGTCTGGCGCGCGCGCGGGCCCTCGCGGCCGAGCGGGTCGGCGCCGACGGCGAGGGCGAGGTCGTGCTCGGGCGCGTCTCCCTGGAGGAGGCGGAGCGGATCGAGCGGCTGTTGCGGCGCGCCACCCACCTGCGGGCCGAGCCGCGCCCCGACGGGCTGCGCCTGGTGGTCCCCGCCGACGTGCTGCGGGTTCGGGCCGAGCGGCTGGCGCGGGTGGCGCGCCTGCTCGACGTCGACGCGGCCGAGCTCGAGGCGCGGTTCGAGGCGCGGGTCCGCGAGGTCCACGCGCTCGAGGAGCGCGACGAGCGGCTGATCGCCTGGCGCAAGCGGCTGGTGGTGGTCGAGCGGGCCAGCTTCGCGCAGGTGGCGCGGGTCACCGAGCGCGCGTTCGAGCTGCGCGGGGTCGAGGTGCGCGAGGGGTTCGAGCGCGTCTACCCGCAGGGCGACGTCGCCAGCCACCTCGTCGGCTACGTGGGGCCGCCGACCGCGGCCGAGGAGCGCGAGGCGCTGCGCGAGGGGCTGCTCCTCGACTCCGACCGCGAGCTGCGCCGGTTCCTCTCGGGCGAGCGCGACGCGGTGGACGCGCGCATGCGTCTGCGCGACGAGCGCTACGGGCGGCGCGGGCTGGAGCTGAGCCAGGAGGAGCGCCTGCGCGGCGTCCCCGGGCTGCGGGTCGAGGTGCGCGACGTGAAGGGGCGGGTGCGCGACGAGCTGCTCCACCTCCCGCCCAAGGACGGCGAGACGCTCCAGCTCACGCTGGACGTGGACGTGCAGCGCGCGGCGGAGGCGGCGCTCGATCGGGCGGTCGCGCGCCACGGCGACCCCGCCGCGGGCGGCGCCGCGGTCCTGATCGACCTCTCGGACGGCGGGGTGATCGCCCTCGCCAGCGCCCCGCGCTTCGCCGCGGCCACGCTCAACGAGGACTACCGCGGCCTGGTGGCGGACCCGCGCAAGCCGCTCCTGCACCGGGCCGTCCTCCCGCAGGCCCCAGGCTCCACGTTCAAGGTGCTCTCGGCGTTCGCGATCGTGGATCGGAGCGAGGAGGGCGGCCTCCCGCTCGACTGGACCACGGTGTGCACCGGTCGGCTGACCTCGCGCGAGGCCAAGGTCGGCGGGCGCTGCGACGGCGTGCACGGCACCACCGGCCTCGCGCGCTCCTTGGAGCGCTCCTGCAACGTGTTCTATTACCGCGCCGCCGACCGGGTGGGCCTGGCTCCGATCGCGCGCTGGGCCCGGCGGGTCGGGCTGGACGGGCCGCTCGGGATCGACGTGCCGGGCGAGCGCGGCGGCACGATCCCCGCGCCCGGCTACAAGGAGGCCCGCCTCGCCGCCCAGGAGGAGTCGGTGGCGAGCTGGGCCCGCCGGCTGGCCGAGGCCTGCGCTCACGGGCCGGCCGTGGGGGGCGAGGCGGTGCGGCGCGTGGCGCACGCGGCCGACCGGCTGACCCACGCCACGGTGTGGCGGGCGAGGTTCGCAGCCGACCTCGCGCTGCGCCCGGGCGAGGTGCGCAACACCGCGATCGGCCAGGGCGACGTCCGGCTGACCCCGCTGCAGGTCGCCTCGCTCGCGGCGCTGGTCGCCACGGCCGGCGACATGCCCCTCCCGCGCCTGGCGGCCGACGCGCCGCCGGCGGTGCGCCACGTCCCGCTCGACCCGGCCGCGCTGGCGCTGGTGGCCGACGGCATGCGCCGCGTGGTGACCCGCGGGACCGCCTCGGCGGCGCGGATCGGCCTGCGCGACCTCGACGTGGCCGGGAAGACCGGCACCGCCGAGCGGCGCAAGGGCGAGCCGCACCTGGCCTGGTTCATGGGCTACTACCCGGCCTCCGCCCCCGAGGTGGCGTTCGCGGTGCTGGTCGACCGCACGCCCCAGCACGGCGGCGAGGTGTGCGGCCCGGTGACGCGCGCGCTGCTCGAGGCCTACGAGGCGGCGCGCGGGGGGCGGCTGCGGTGAGCGGGCTGCTCTCCTACCGCGCCATGCGCCAGGTGGCCCGCTTCCCGGGCACCCTCCTGGTGTGCTGCCTGGTGCTGCTCACGGTCTCGCTGCTCGTCCTGCGCAGCGCCAGCCTGACGCCCGACGGGCGCATGCTCCCCTACGTGACCCGCCAGCTGATCTGGGCCTGCGGCGGGCTGGCCGCGTTCGGAGTCGCCGCGCACCTCCCCTACCCGCGGATCGGGCGCCGCTGCTGGGTGCTGTACGTGCTCGGGATCCTGGCGTTGCTGGCCGTGTTCGTGGTCGGGACCACGGTCAACGGCTCGCGCCGGTGGTTCGCGCTGGGGCCGATCCGGGTCCAGCCCAGCGAGTTCATGAAGTACGTGCTGGTGATCGTGCTGGCCCGAGTGATCGCGACCCAGGGCCAGCGGATCCAGACCTGGCGCGGCCTGGCCGAGGCCGGCGCGGTGACGGCGGTGCCGTTCCTGTGCGTGCTCCTCCAGCCCGACCTCGGCACGGCGCTGACCTACCTGCCGATCCTCGCCACCTGCGTGGTGGTGGCCGGCGCGCGCCTCAAGCACCTCGCCTGCCTGGCCGCCGCTGGCCTGGCCTCGCTCCCGCTCATGTGGGCGTTCGTGCTGCGCGACTACCAGAAGATGCGGATCCTCTCGTTCCTCGACACCGAGGCGCACAGCCAGGGCGCCTCGTACCAGGTCGTCCAGGCCGTGATCGCGGTCGGCTCGGGCGGTGTGTTCGGCCGCGGCTACATGCAGGGCACCCAGGGCCCGCTCGGCTTCCTCCCCGAGCGCCACACCGACTTCATCTTCGCCGTCGTGTGCGAGGACTTCGGCCTGGCCGGCGGCGCCGCCCTCCTGGCCCTGTACGGCTACCTGATCTGCACCCTGACCCGGATCGCCAAGGCCAGCCGCGACGTGGAGGGTCGCCTGATCGTGGCGGGCGTGACCGCGATCCTGATCACCCAGATCACCGTCAACGTGGGCATGGTGCTCGGGATCATGCCCGTCACCGGCCTGACCCTCCCCCTGGTCTCCTACGGCGGCTCGTCGTTGCTCGCCGTCATGACCGGCTTCGGCCTGGCGGCGTCGGTCGCCCGCTCGCGGGTGCTCAACTTCGG
>CAZMSZ010000505.1:0-4826 GCA_964569055.1 uncultured Planctomycetota bacterium
CTGTGCCCGCGAGCGACAGCTCTTCCTTGGCCTTCTTGGCGGTCGATTCTTCCGGGCAGGGAGCCGTGCTCGCGAGCGACAGCTCTTCCTTGGCGCTCTTGGCGCTCTTGGCGGTCAATTCTTCCGGTCAGGGAGCTGTGCCCGCGAGCGACAGCTTCCCTCGGCCTTCTTGGCGGTCTTCTGGGCGAGAAGGCGCTTCGTAGGGCGAGAGGGCTTCGGGCCCAGTGCGCGCTTTCGCTGTGGCTGCTTTGGTGGGCGCCTCCCCCCACAGCTCCCAGGGCGGCCGCCCTTCGCGATCAGAGCGCCGGCGCTGGGCGCAGGCGTTCGACCTCGGTCACGACCTGGCCGTTGCGGAACACGGTGACCGTGCCGGTCGACTCGCTGACCACCACCGCGATGGCGTCGGTCACGAACGTGATCCCGGCGGCCGCGTGGTGGCGGGCGCCCAGGCCGCTCGGCAGCTCGTCTTGGGGGAGCTTGGAGGTCTTGAGGAACGTGCCGGCCGACTCGATCACGCCATCGCCGCGGATCAGGAACGCCCCGTCGACCGTGGCCAGCTCCTTGACGGTCTCCTCCAGCGCGGGGTCGAGCACGTTGCGCCGCGTCTCGGGGTAGCCGAAGAACGGGTTGAGGATCATCTGCCGGGTGAGCGGCAGCACGCGCTCGGTGTCGCCCACCACGAACAGGGCGCCTATCGGAGCCCCCTCGCGCCCCTCGCTCCCGAGCGCGACCGCCAGCTCGAGCACGCGCGCCAAGACGTCGGGGCGGACCGAGGGCGAGGACGCCTCGCCGCCGCTCGGGGCGAGGAACATCTCCCACTCGCGCCCGACCTCGGTCAGGAGCAGCATGTCCAGCCGCCCCGTCCCGGCGAGCCCGGCCAGGCACACGATCCGGTCGCCGGGCTGCAGCAGGCCGCGCGAGAGCGCGAGCAGCACGGCCATCTTGACCTGCCCCATGCGGCTCAGCCGCACGGCCGGGACGCGGATCGCGCGCAGCCCGCGGGCCTCGAACCGCGCGCTCTCTTCGGCCTGGCGCGTGACGACGACCAGCCGAGGGGCGAGCTCGGGCGGCGGCTCCCACTCGGGGCCGGGGAGGGCGTCGTCGTAGACGAACAGGGCCGACGCGTCCCAGTCGGACGCGACGGCCGCGGCGTGGCGGAGGAGGGTGAGGGAGATCCCGTCCTCCGCCGCGACCTCACCCGGAGCCGCTTCCCGCGCGCGTGGCTGGTCCACACCCCCAGCGTAGCGCCCGGCTGCGGACCGGCTCGACTCAGAACGAGCGCGGGCCCTCGTCGGCTGCCCCGCCGCTCCGGCTGGGTGGGGTCGGCGGCGCGGGCGGGGTCGGCGGGGTCGGCGGAGTCGGCGGAGTCGGCGGTGCGTGACGCGGTCCGTGGTCGTGCGGCGCGCTCGGCGACGGCGCATGGCCGGGGTGGCCGGGGTGGCCGGGATGGCCCGGGGCGCCCGGCGCACGGAGGCCGCTCCGGAACACCTCCCGGAACGCGGGCTGGGCCGGCCTCCCGCCGAGCTCGACCTCGATCGCCTGGGGCGGAGCCTCGCCGCGGCGCACCTCGAGCGTGACCTTCTCCTCCGGCTCGTGGGCGCGCACCAGCCGCCCGAGCTGGTCCGCGTCGGAGACCGGCTCGCCGCCGAACGTGACCACCACGTCGCCCGCCTGCAGCCCGGCGCGCTCGGCGGGCGTGCCGGGGTGGACCTCCTCGATCCGCACGCCGCCGCCGGGGGCGGTCGCGAGCGAGATCCCGAGGAAGGCCACGTCGGGCGCCTTGAGCTCGATCCGCGCCACCTGCCCGCGGTCGACCGCCACCTCGCCGTACTCGGTCTTGATCCGCACCCGCTCGCCGTCGAGGCTCAGCACCTCGCCCGAGAAGCGGTCGCCGTTGCGCAGGAACACGCGGTCGGTGGTGGGGGCGGCCTGGCGGTCGAACAGCACGAGCGGGCGCTCGCCCGGCTCGACCCGGTAGACGAAGTCGTGCAGTCGCTCGGCGTGCGCGCGCGCCCGCTCGGCCTCGGCCCGCGCGCGCGCCTGCGCGCGGCGCGCGCGACCGCGGGCCTCGCGCAGCGCGCGCTCCACGCGCTGGCGCAGCTCCCGCGGCACCCCGTCGAGCTCCTCGCGCAGCTCGCCCTCGAACTCGTCGCCGCGCCCTTCGAGCTCCTCGCCGAGCCGGCGCAGCCGCAGGCGGAGCCGCTCGGGGAGCTGGCCGTCCTCGAGCTCCTCGGCGCGCTCGCGCTCGACCGTCACGACCTCCTTGCCGTCCACCTTGCGGATCGTGGTGACCGTGCGCTCGCCCCCGGGGCCCACGTGCTCGATCACCCGCGCGCCGTCCTCGCGCACCCAGGTGCGGGTCCTGCCGCCCTCGCCGTCGGGCACGCGCGCCAGGAACGCGCCCTCGAGCGGCGCCGCGCCGGCCAGCCGGACGCGGCCGCGGGGGAGCGCCAGCCGCGCGCCGTCGGCCTCGAGCCACAGCGTCCCTTCGCCGGCGCCGACCACGCGGCCCGAGAGGCGGTCGCCGTTGTCGAGCACGATCACCTGCCGGCCGCGGCCCTCGAGCCCGCGCACCTCGTCCCAGGAGAGCTCGGTCGCGCGGGTGAACGGACCGCCCACCACGACCAGCCCCTCGGGGCCGAGCCGCCGCACGTGGGCCTCGAACGCGTCGCCCGACGTCAGCTCGATCGCGAACGAGCCGCCCGCCCGCCCCTCCAGGCGGCGCAGCCGCTCGCGGGCGTCCTCCGCCCAGCCGCTGCCGAGGCTCGCCAGCGCGCGGTAGGCGGCCCGCGCCTCCTCGAGCCGGCCCAGCGCCTCGAGGCACTGCCCGCGCCAGAAGCTGGCCGCGTCACGCAGCGGGCTGGCGGGGAAGCGCTCGAGGAGCTGGTCCACGCAGCGCAGCGCCTCGGCGTGCTCCTGCTCGTGCATGAGCAGCGAGGCCTCGGCATACAGGCGCGCGTCGGGAGTCGCGGGCGGGGCGTGCGGCGCGGGCGCGGGCGGCGGGTCCGCCTGCGCCCAGGCGGGGGCGGCGCTGGCCAGGGCCAGGCCGAGCAACAGGGTCCTCACGGAGTCCTCCTCGTGGTACGGATCGGTCGACGATTGGTGGGCTCGATCGGATCGCCGCGCGGTCAGAGCGGGTCGAGGCCGGTCGGTTCGGGGGGCACGTCGACCGCGGGCTGCGCGCTCAGGAGCTCGCGGTAGGCGTCGAGGATCCCGGTGCGCTCGACCTCCTCGCGCAGCGCCCACAGCCCGTGGGCGCCCCCTTCGGTCTCGGCGTGGCGCACCTTGCGCAGGATCAGCTGGGTGCCGCGGATCAGCGGCTGGAGCGGCTCGAGCCGCGGCGCGCCGAGGGAGACCAGCAGCCGGTCGCCGGTCTCGACCAGCGCCGCGCGGCGGACGTGGCGCGCCAGCAGGGTGAGCGCCCTGGGATCCGACCCGTCGAGGTCGCGCACGGCCTCGAGGACCAGGCTGGCCTCGCTGACGTAGGCCTGGAGCGGGTCCTCGCGGGCGAACGCCGGCGAGGCCCCGGCGAACGCCGCGCTCGGCGGGAGCGCGGCCGCCACCCTGGCGGGCGGGACGTCGTCCTGCTCGCGCGGCGCGGGGGGGACCGGCAGGGCGCGCGGGGCAGGCTGGGGCGCCGGCCGCTCCGCCACGCTCGGCGCGGCGTCCGGCTCCGCTCGGCGCAGCGCCGGGCCGGCCAGCGCGCCCGCCGCGAACAGGAGCGCCGCCGCGGCGACGCGCAGCGCGAACGGGAGCAGCCAGCCGGCGCCGCGGCCGGCGAGCGCCGGCGCGAGCTCCTCACCGAGCGAGCCGGGCGGCGCGTCCGGCAAGGCGGCCAGGACCCGGTCGGCGAACGCGGCGTCGAGGACGGGCCCCGGCTCCGCCCCGCTCCGCAGCGCGACCAGCGTGTGCGCCAGCGCCTCGGCCGCCTCCGCGCACTCGGGGCACAGCCGCAGGTGCTCCTGCACGTCGAGCGCCTCCGGCCGGAGGGCCGGGAGCACGTCGGGCAGGAGGTCCTGCACCTCGTCGCAGCTCCTCACGCCGCGCCTCCCCGCCCCAGCTCCAGGCCGGGCCCGAGCGGCGCGACCAGCTCGCGCAGCTTCCCGAGCGCGGCGCGCATGCGGCTCTTCACGGTGCCCAGCGGCAGCTCGCACGCCTCGGCGATCTCGCGCTGGGTCAGCCCGGCCCACACCGAGAGCACGACCACCTCGCGCTGCTCGCCCGGGAGCGTCGCGAGCGCCTCACGGACCTGCGCGGCCGCCTCGCGCCGCGCGGCCGCCTCGAGCGGGGTCGGCGAGGCGGGCGCCTCGGAGAGGCGCAGCGCGCCGGCCTCGCGCACGCCGCGCCGGCGCCCCTGGTCGCGCGCGGCGTTCTGCGCGATCCGCGCCAGCCAGGTCGAGAGCGCGAACCGCGGGTCGAACCGGTCCAGGCTGCGGTACGCGCGCAGGAACGTCTCTTGCACCAGGTCCTCCACCCCCGCGCGGTCGCCGGTCTGGCGGAGCACGAGCTCGGCCAGGAAGCCTTGATGACGGAGCACGATCAGGCGGAACGCCTCGCGATCGCCGCGCAGCGAGCGCGCGACCAGCTCCCTCTCGTCCAGCGTCGCGGGCAAGGCCGTCCCCCTCGGACCCTCCTATACGCGCCGGCCGGGCCGGCGGATTGATCGCGGGCGAGGCCGGGCGCGGTTGGGGCGGCGAGGGTTATGGCCGTGCTCGTGCTCGTTCGTGCTCGAGCACAGAGCACGAGCACGAGCAGGAGTGACGATTCCACACATTTCGTGCCCGTGCCCGTGCCCGTGCCCGTGCGCCGTGCTCGCGACCCGTGTG
>CAZMSZ010000506.1:0-4818 GCA_964569055.1 uncultured Planctomycetota bacterium
TCGCAGGCGTGGCGCTGCTCTTGCCGTGCGCCGACGGGGTCGACGCGGCGCGCGCCACGCCTGCGACCACCCCGCCTCGTTACGGGTGGTGTGTGTCAGGTGCGGAGTCGCAGTCGGAATCGGACTCGGCCTCGGCGGGCCGTCGCGTCGTTCAGCGCGTCAGGCGCTTGAACCACAAGAGCTGCACTTCGTCGGGCAGCGTCGGATAGGCGCCGGGGACGACTCGGCGCAGCTCGCAGCCCATGGCCTGGTAAAAGCGACACGCGGCGGGGTTGACGTCCTGCGTCTCGACCTTCAGCTCCGCCTTGCCGCGCGCGCGTGCCCACTCCGCCGCGGCGCCGAACAGCGCTGCGCCGACGCGGCGGCCGCGCCAGGCCGGCCCGACGCGGACGTCCCACAGGACTGCTAGGTCGGCGCGGCCCTCGAGCATGTCGACGCCTTGCGTGTCCACCGCCACGACCGCCGCGCCCACGCGCTCGGGGCCCAGGTGCGCGACCAGCACGCCCCAGCGCGAGACGTCGAACCGGCGAGGCCACTCGAGGGGGTGGTCGGCCGGCCTGGCGTCGTAGTCCTTGCGGGTGGGCGCCGCGAGCGGGCGCTCGTGCAGGTCGAAGCCGCCGGGTCTTGCGCGCGCGTCGAGGACGACGCGCGCCTCGAACCGGATCGGGATCGCGGCGTAGGCGCGCCAGTCGGGGGGGCGCTCTTCGCGGACGCTGACGCTCACGGCCGACGCTCGCGGGCCTGGCGCTTGGCCGCCAGGAGGCGGGCGACCGGGTCGTCGGTGGCTGCGGGCGGGGTCGGCGGCGCGGGCGGCTTGGGGCGGTCCTCCTCCGCCGGTCGCGGCGCGGGGCGCGGGTTCGGCGGAGGCGGCGGCGCGGCGCTCGCCGGCGGCGCCGCGGTCGCGGCCGGCGCGCGGCCCGAGATCGCCGCGCGCTCCACCCGCGCGGAGCGGGCGGCGGCGGCGGCCTGGCGCTCCTCGCGCTTGCGGGCCCGGAGCGTGTCGATCGTCGCGGCCGCCTCGCCCGGGGCGCTGCGGGCAGCGCGGCGGGCGCGCCAGCGCTCGAGGGCGCGGCGGGCGCGCTCGGGCAGGACCAGCCGGCGCGCGGCGACCTCGACCAGCAGGAGGGCCGCCGCCAGCGCGAGGAGCGTCGCGCCCAGCGGGCGCAGGCGCACGCGGCGCTGGCGCGGCGCGCCCAAGAGCGCGTCGGGCGGGTCGTCCACGCTCCAGGCCGAGCCGCCGCCCAGCTCCGCCAGGCGGGCCAGGAGCGCGTGGTCCGCGCCGAGGTGGCGATACTCGCGCGGGTAGGCCAGGACGGCGCCCGCGCTCGCCACGGCCTGGGCCGGGGCCCCGCCGGCGGCCGCCTCGATCGTCACGAAGTAGGGCCCCGGGCGCGGCGCCTCGAACGTCGCGCGGTAGTCGCCGGGCGCGACCTGCGTGAGGGGGAGCTCGCTCGGGAGGCCGACGCCCGGCGGGCCCGTCAGCCGCGCGCGGGCGACCAGGCCGTTGACCGGGCGTCCGTCGGGCCCCTCGGCGTCGAGGCGCACCTCGCCGCGACCCTCCTCGACCGTCAGCTCGCTGCCGAACCCGGGCGCCTCGGGCGGGCGCGCCGCCCAGCGCACCACGCCGCCCAGCACCTCGGCGTAGCCCGGCCAGCCGAGCCAGGGCGCCGACCAGCGGGCGGTGGCGTCGGATGTGAACGCGACCGCGCGCCCCAGCCCGTAGCGCCAGCGCACCAGGATCGGGCCGTCCTCGGCGCCCTCGCCGGGGCCGGTGTCGAGCAGGACCTCGGCCCCCGGGCGCGGCACGGTCAGCACGAACCCGAGCAGGGGCGGCGCCGCGCTCCAGTCGATCCCGAGCCGCGCCAGCGGCCCGGTGTGACGCGGCACGAACCGGCGCTCGACCAGCAGCGCCCGGCTGGCGGTCACCGCCTCCTGCGTGAGCAGGCGCGGCACCTTCTGCGGGTCGTCGGTCCACAGGAAGCGGCCCTCGGCGCGGTCGGCCAGCAGCGCGAGCGCCTCCTGATCGACCTCCTTGCCCAGGCCCACGGTGCTGAGCGTGATCCCGTCGCGCGCCATGGCGTCGGCGATCGCGCGCAGCTCGAGCGGGTCCTCCCCCGACTGGCCGTCGGTGAGGAGCACCACGTGGCGCACCTCGGCGTCGGTGGCGCGCAGCGTGCGGCGCGCCTCGTCGAGGGCGGGGATCAGCTCGGTCCCGCCGCCCCCCTGGAGGGCGCGCACCCGCGCCTTGATCGCGGCCGCGTCGTCGACCTCGACCAGCCGCACCACCCAGTCGGGCGCCTGGGCGAAGGCGAGCACGCCCACCCGGTCGAACGGCTGCAGCAGCTCGACGCTGCGCGCGATCCCCTCCTTGGCCAGGTCGAGCTTGTTCGACTCGCCCACCGCCTGGTCCATGCTGCTCGACCGGTCCAGGCAGAAGATCAGCGCGAGCGAGGGGAGCACCTTCTTGGCGCGCACGTCCGACGAGACGGGGAGCGCCTCCTCGACGGGGGTCCGCCAGTAGCCGCCCTGGCCGAACGAGCGCTCGCCGCCCAGCGCGATCAGCCCGCCCCCTTGCTCGAACACCCAGCGGCGGGTGGCCTCCATTTGCTCGAGCGTCCAGCGCTCAGCGGGGACGTCGCCGAACACGAGCGCCGCGTAGCCCGCCAGCTCCTCTTGCCCCAGCGGGAGCCCCTCGGGGCCGTGCACGTCCACCTCGAACCCGCCCGCGCGCAGGGCCGCCGCCAGCGGCGCGCCCAGCTCGGCGGGCGTGCGGGGCCTCGCGCCGGAGCCGGGCTCCTCGCCGCCGAGGACGACCAGCGCTCGCGGCTTGCCGCGCACGCGCACGATCGCGCCGCCGGCGTCGTTGCTCGGGTTGCCGTCGCCCGCGGCCTCGAGTGTGACCTCGTACACGTAGACGTCGGCGTCGTCGAGCCGCTGCGGGACGGAGAGGTGGTTGGCGCCCGGGGCGAGCTCGACCTGCTGCGGCCCGACGTAGCGCCCGTTGCGGACCACGTGCAGCACGGCGGGGCCCCCCGAGCGGGCGAGCACCTCGACCGCGAGCAGGAACGGCTCGCCGCGCGCGACCACCGGCGGCGCCGAGACGCTCGCCACGAGCACCTCGCCCGGCGCGGGGGCGGTGTCGACCGCCACCGTGTGGAGGCGGACGCCGGCCGAGGCGAGCGCCCGCGCCTCGCGCAACGCGGGCTCGGCCTCGCCGTTGCCGTCGGAGAGGAGCACCACGTGGGGCTCGGCGCCGCCGCCGCGCACCAGGTCGCCCGCTAGGCGCAGGGCCCGCTCGAGCGCGGTCCGCTCGCGCGCCAGCCCGGCGGCGGCGAGGTCGGGCTCGCCCGGCTCGAACACCGGGCCCAGGGGCGACTCCAGCCGCGCCTCGCCGCCGAACACGACCAGGCCGGCGGCGTCGCCGGGTCGGCGCGCCGCCCAGGCGCGACGCGCCCACTCCAGGAGGTGACGCCGCTCGGCGGGGCCGACGCTCTCCGACGCATCGAGCGCGAACACCACGGCCCGCTCGTCGCTCGGGAGCGTCAGGCGCACGTCCGCCAGGACTCCGCCCAGGCAGGCGATCAGGAGCAGGCGCGCGAGCGCCGACAGGGCGAAGCGCCGCCGCCCCAGCCCGAGCGCGCTCCCGCGCAGCGCCCACACCGTGAGCGCCAGCACCGGGACCAAGAGCAGGAGCGCCAGCGGATGCTCGAGCTGCACGGGCGCCATTCAAGCACGTCTGGCGCCGCTCGGGCCGCGCGCGTCCTGCCGGCCCGTCAGTCCTCGGCGTCGTCCTCCTCGTCGTGGGCGCCCTCGGGCTCGAGCAGCGGATAGACCCGCGCGAGGCGCTTGTCGCACAGCACCAGCTCGCTGGCGCGGTAGGCGTCTCCGTCCCGCTCGGCGCGCACGGCGGCCAGGGAGGCGCCCTTCTTCAGCGCCTTGGGGCGGTCGTCGTCCTCGACCGCGATCCGGAGCAGGAGCGGCACGCCGCGCCCGAACACGACCTTCCACTCCCCGCCGTCGTAGGTCACGTCGAAGGACGCGCCCGGGCCGCGCACGCACTCGCGCCAGGCGAGGTCGGGGTCGCGGGGCAGCGGCTTCTCGACGAGCGGCGCGACCCCCGGTCCGGTGGCGATCGCGACCACCTCGGTGATCTGCCGCGTGACCACCCGGGTGCCGTCCTGGGTCTGGTCCTCGCGCTCCCGCAGCTTGCCGAGCACCCACACCGTCGCGCCCTCCGCGACGGCCTCGGGCGGCACGAGGCGATCGACGTACAGCGCGGTCGCGTCGCTCACCTGCACGCGAGCCTCCCGCTTGACCCGGCGGCCCGACTCGGAGCGCGCCCTGTACTTCAGCTCGAACGCGCCCTCCTCCCCCTTGATCGGCTTGAGCTTCCCCGACGCGCGCAGCGAGGCCGGCGCCTCCTCCTCGTCGTCGGCGCGCGCCGCCGGGAGCGCGAGCACGAGCGCGGCGGCGAGCAGAGCGGCGGTGCGGTTCATGACAGACCTCCGTGGGATCGCGCGGGACGATACGGGGCCCGCGCAAGGCGCGCCAGGGAACCCGCGGGAGAGCCTCAGCCCAGGTCCGAGTGAAACCGCCACCCCTCGGCCACGATCACGTCGAGGAGGCGGCAGAAGCTCGTGGCTCGGCGCCGGCAGATGTCGGGGATGCGCGGGTTGCGCGGACGTGAGCCTTCTTCGGTCACGACCGTGGCCCCGGCCAGCTCGGCCACGACCACGACCCACGGGTCGGCTTCGTTGCGGCCCTTCGAGCTGTCCACCAGCTGTGGGAAATCGGCGAGCAGGCCCATGATCGCGCGCT
>CAZMSZ010000507.1:0-4752 GCA_964569055.1 uncultured Planctomycetota bacterium
CGCCGACCTGCTGCGCTGAGCCGCCCTCAGCCGGACCGGCGGCGCCGTCGCCGCCTCACCCACGCCACCACGGCCCCCGCCACCGGCGGCCCGAGCGTGACGAGCACCAGGACGGCGACGATCAACGCGAGCTCGTGGCCGCCGACCCACATGAGTTGGATCGTATGCGGAATCTTGGGAGTGGGAGGGTCGTCGTCGGGCGACAGCCTCCTTGCCCTTGCCCTTGCCCGCGCGGTCGTGAAGCGCTGTCGTGGCTCACGAGCACGAGCGCGCGCGCTGGCGCGGTGGTCTGATACCGTGCTGCGCGGTTCGCGGGCGCTCGGGAGGCGCGGCAATGGGGCACGTGGTCGGGATCGTCGGGGCGACGGGCGCGGTGGGGGAGGAGCTGCTCGGGGTCCTCGAGCAGCGCGCCTTCCCGTGCGACGAGCTGCGCCTGCTGGCGTCGTCCCGCTCGGCAGGGCGCACCCTGCGCTTTCGGGGCGAGCCGGTGCAGGTCGAGGCGCTCACGGGCGAGCGGCTCGCCGGTTGCAGCAGGGTGTTCTTCTCGGCGGGCGCCGGCGTGTCGCGGGAGTGGGCGCCGCGGGCCGTCGCCGCGGGCGCGGTCGTGATCGACAACTCGAGCGCCTTCCGCTACGACCCCCAGATCCCGCTGGTCGTGCCGGAGGTGAACCCGGAGGCGGCGCGCGGCCACGCGGGGATCCTTGCCAACCCGAACTGCACCACGATCCTGCTGGTGGTGGTCCTCGCGCCGCTGCAGCGCCGCGCCGGCCTGCGTCGCGTGGTCGTGGCCACGTACCAGTCCGCCTCGGGCGCGGGGGCGCTCGCGATGCAAGAGCTCGAGGCGCAGACGCGCGCGGCGCTCGCGGGCGAGCCCGCGCGGCCGGAGCAGTTCCCGCGCCCGATCGCGTTCAACCTGTTCCCCCACATCGACGTGTTCCTCGAGGACGAGGGCTTCGCGACCAAGGAGGAGATGAAGGTCGTGTGGGAGAGCCGCAAGATCCTCGGTCTGCCCGAGCTCCCGCTGGTGTCGACCTGCGTGCGCGTCCCCGTGCGGCGCGCCCACTCCGAGGCGGTGTTCGTCGAGCTCGAGCGGCCGCTCGAGGCGACCGAAGCGCGCGCCCTCCTCGCCGCGGCTCCCGGCGTACGCCTCGTCGACGATCCCGCGCGCGGCGAGTATCCCACCCCGCGCGACGCCGAAGGCGAGGACCCGGTCCTGGTCGGCCGGGTCCGCCCCGACCCGAGCTGCGAGCGTGGCCTGTGCCTGTTCCTCGCGGGCGACCAGCTCCGCAAGGGCGCGGCGCTCAACGCCGTGCAGATCGCCGAGCTCCTCGACCAGTGACCCGAGCGACCCGCGCGCCCGCCCGCGCGCGCAGCGGATAGGCTGGGCGGAGAGGCGCGATGGCGACCGACCCGACTCCGGCCGAACGTCCCGAGCTCGAGCCCGACGCAGCGCACCCGGAGTCCGTGCCCACCTCCGCGCCCGTGCCCGTGCCCGCCGCGGATTCCGAGCCCGATTCCGTGCCCGTGCCCGCCGGCGATTTCGACTCCGAATCCGAGTTCGACTCCGTGCCCGTGCCCGTGCCCGCCGGCGATTCCGACTCCGAATCCGACTCCGACTCCGACTCCGATTCCGATTCCGATTCCGACTCCGATTCCGACTCCGATTCCGACTCCGATTCCGATTCCGATTCCGATTCCGATTCCGATTCCGATTCCGAATCCGATTCCGATTCCGAATCCGAATCCGATTCCGATTCCGATTCCGAATCCGACTTCGCCCCCGACTCCCACGGCAAGCAGCCACTCCCCGCTGCGCCGAGCGGCGGCTTCCGCACGCGGGACGGCCTCCTCGCGCCTCCGCCCGATGCCCCGCGGCGACTGGCGCTGCTGCTGCTCGTGGCGGTGGTGGTCGTCTACGTGATGCTGGACGGGGGGGCGCGCGGGCTGTCCGCTGCGGCGCTGGATCGGGGGGGTGGGCTGACGCCGGCGACGTCCACCACTCCGGCCGAGCTGTGGCGTCTGGTGCACGCGAGCTTCGTGCACGCCAACCCGATGATCCTCATGGTCTCGGCCTTCTTGCTGTGGTTCGCGGGGGGCGAGGCCGAGCGGCGCGGCGGCAGCGGGCTCCTGGTGCTGCTGGTCACCGGCGGGGGCGTGGCCCTCAACGCGCTGCGCTGCGGGCTCGAGCCGACCCGCTCGCTGAGCGCCCTGGCGGGGGCCTGGCCGGTGGGGCTGGCCATGGCTGGGGCCGCGGCGCTCCTGGCGCGGCGGCGCGGCGAGGGGAGCGGGCGGGTGGTGCTGCTGGCGGGCTTCGAGCTCTCGCTCCTCGCCTACCTCGCCTTCAGCCGCGACGCGCTGCAACCGGTGCTCGGGGTTGCGGGCGCGGGCCTGCTCCTGGGCGCAGGGCTCGGCGCGGTGTGGCCGCTGCGCGAGGGGCGCGAGCCGGCGGGCTGCCTCGCGCTGCTGATCGCCGCGCTGCTCCTCGGCGGCGCCGAGCTGCAGCGGCGGGCCACCGCCGTCTCCCCGCTCCCGCCCCCCTGGGAGGTGGCGCCGGTCCGCGCGCGCCCCCCCGGCGAGCAGGCGCTCCAGCCCGTGGCGCTGACCGACCTCGGGCTCGAGCTCCCGCTCCCCGGCAGCTTCGCGCGGCAGCCCGAGCAGCAGGCCTGCCCGAGCTGCGGCGGGCAGGTCGAGCTCCCGGCGAGCGAGGCCGAGGAGGTGAAGTGCCCCTCCTGCGAGGCCCTCGTCCCGGTCCCGGGTCCGCGCCGTCAGGCGACCTACGTCGAGGACGCCAACTTCCAGCTCGCGCCGCCGCGGCAGGTCTACGTGTGGGCCGGGCCGCGCGGCCCGTACGACGCGCCCGACACCCTCGCGCCGCGGCTCCTGCTCGACCTCGGGGGGCCGCGCTCCTTCCTGCGCGCGCCGCACGTCGTGGAGGAGCGCGCGTTCCGGAGCGAGGGCCTCGGGTTGGGCTACCTCATGGCCGTGCGCGGGCAGGCGTCGGGGCGCGACGTGAGCCTGCGCCTCTACGTGTTCGTGACCGAGGAGCGGACGATCCTGCTCCGCGCGCTGACCTTCCCGGGCGATCCGCAGGCGGACGCCGAGGACGCCGCTACGTTCGACGAGGTCGCGCGCGGCGCGCGGCTGCTGCCCGCCTCAGGGGATTGAGCCGGCTCAAGCTCGCGCCCTGGGCTGCCGAAGACGAGAAGGGGGGCGCTCCGTCCCGACCCCCCGAGGAGGCACCCATGCGATCGCACGCGACGCTCGTCGGCCTGGCGCTGCTGCTCGCCGTCCCGTGCGCGGGCGCGGAGGAGCCCGCGCTGGCTCGCGCGCTGGAGGGCGCGCTCGGGAAGATCGAGCGCTGCACGGCGCTGGTGGTCGAGCTCGACGACGGCGAGGCGCTGTTCGCGCGCGAGCCCGACCGGGCGCTGGTCCCCGCCTCCAACATGAAGCTGCTCACGACGGCCGCGGCCCTCGAGCTCCTCGGGCCCGACTTCGCCCACCGGACGCGCGTGGTGATGGGCGGCGAGGTGCGGGGCGGGACCTTGACGGGCGACCTGTGGATCGTGGGCGGCGGGGACCCGACGCTCTCGCGCCGCTTCGACCCCGCGCCGCTCCTCGACGAGGTGGCGCGGGCGGTCGCCGCGGCCGGTGTGCGCCGCGTGAGCGGCGACCTCGTCGCCGACGACCGCGCGTTCGACGCGGTCCGCCTCCACCCGAGCTGGGAGGCGGCCGACGCGGAGCGGTGGTACGGGGCGGAGGTCTGCGCGTTGACCCTCAACGACAACTGCGTGGACCTCGAGGTGGCCGGGGCGGCGAACGGCCCGGCGGTCCGCCTGCGGCCCGAGACCGGCTACGTCCGCCTCGAGGTCGCGGCCGCGCTCACCGACCGCGAGGACCGCCACGTGTGGTCGGTGGCGCGGGTCGGCGCCGACCGGCGCACGCTGCGGATCACCGGGCGGGTGTGGCGGCGCGCGGGCGGCTACGAGACCTCGGTCCCGGTGAGGGACCCCGCGCTGTTCTTCGCCGCGGTGCTGCGCGAGCGCCTGCGCGCGCACGGGGTCGAGGTGGCGGGCGCGGACCGGCGTCCCGCGGCGGGCGAGGCGGCGCCGACGGGCCCGGCGGTGTGGCGGCGCGCGGCGCCGCTCCCGCGCACCCTCGCCGTGACCAACCAGCGCTCGCAGAACCTGTACGCGGAGTGCCTGCTCAAGACGCTCGGCCGCCTGCCCGAAGGGTGGCGGCCGGGCGCGGCGATCGAGCTCGAGCCGGGCGGGAGCTGGGCCCGGGGCGCCGCGGTCGTGGCCGACTTCGCGCGCCGCTGCGGGGCCGACCCGGAGGCCGTCCGCGTGGCGGACGGGTCGGGCCTCAGCCGCGAGAACGCGCTCTCGGCGCGGGCCCTGGTCGCCGTGTTGCGCGCCGCGGCGCGCGGTCCGCACGGCGCGGCCTACCGCGCGTCCCTCGCGCGCCCGGGCCAGGAGGGCACGCTGGCGCGCCGCCTGCGCGGGCTCGCGTCAGGTGTGACGCTGGAGGCCAAGACTGGCACGTTGACCGGCGTCGCCGCCCTGTCGGGCTTCCTGTCGCGCGGGGAGCGGACCCTGGTGTTCGCGCTGGTCGCCAACGGCCGCGGCGCCAGCCGGCGCGCCCTCGACCGGGCCGTGCGGCTCCTCGCCGATCACCTCGCCGCCGGCTCCTAAGCGGGCCCGCGCGGGTGCAACTCGGGACGGACGAACGCCGGCCCGCGAGTATGATGGCCGC
>CAZMSZ010000508.1:0-3087 GCA_964569055.1 uncultured Planctomycetota bacterium
GCACCTCGGTCAGGGTCTGGGGGTCGACGTGGGGGTGCAGGTGGCAGTAGCGCTTGATCAGCCGCGGGGCCGACATGCGGAAGAAGCTCTGGACCAGCGGGTGGATCTGAGCGTTGAGGGTGCGCGGGTAGAAGAAGCGCTCCGCCTCGAACTCGTCCGGCTGAAAGACCTCGATCGCCACGGCCGACCCTCGCCTCTGGGGGCGCGAACAGCCGCCATCATAGTCGCCGGCCGGCCGCGGCGCGGGCGTAAGATCGCGCCGTGTTCACGCGGGCGTTGTTCTGCTTCCAGGTCGGCCACGACCCGCTCCCCTCGGTCGGGCGCCTGCAGGCGCTCGCGCCCCGGCCCGAGCGGGTGCACGTGCTCGCGCACCTGCACGCGGGCCGCACGCTGTGGTCGGTGTTCGAGCGCCCGGCGCCGCCGCCCGACTTCTCGCTGGCCGCGATCCGGGCCGGGTTCGCGAGCTGGGCGGCCGAGGTCAGCGGCGAGGTCGTGTGGGAGCTCGACCTCGACGCGGTGGCCGAGGCCGCGCGCGGCGTCGAGGCCGAGGTGGTGGTGATCGGGCCGTTCGGGAGCGCGCTGCCCCGCCACCTCCCCTGGGTCGAGGGCGCGGCGCGCCGCTGGAGCCTCCCGACGGTGTGGGCGGGGGGCGCCGACGTCGGGGCCGCGCCTGCGCGGCGGCGCGGCGCGCGGCGCCACGTCGCCTGCTTGTTCGAGCGCGAGCTGCGCCCGCTCGCCTCGACCCTGACCTTCCTCCGCGCGCACCTCGCGCCCGGCGATCGCGTCACCCTGCTCGGCCTGGGCGAGGCGCCGCCGCCCACCACCGAGGCGGCCGCCCTGGCCGAGCTGGCGGGGCTCCCGGGCGAGGTCGCCTGGGCGCGCCTCGACGCCGGGCTGGCGGGGTTCGGCGAGCGCCTGCGCGCGTGGCTCGCCGAGGCCGAGGTCGACCTGCTCGCGCTGCCCGGGGCCGGGCGGACCGCCTGGGCCACGCTGGCGCTCCGCCTGTTCGAGGGCGACGTGCTGGGCGGCCTCGGCGCGCCGCTCCTCGTCCAGCCCGAGGAGCCGCGCGCGGCCGCGGTGCCCGAGCTGTGGCGCGGGCGGCTGGAGGCGTGCGACGCGCTCCGCCGGGTCGACGGCGGGCTCGACGTGCTGGTGGAGCGGGTCGACCTGTTCGGGCAAGTGCGCGACCTCCCGCCCGATGAGCGGGTGGCGCTCGGCGCCGTGGGCCGACCGCTCGGCGTGTTCGCGCACCGGCGCGGCGCGCTGCACGTCCCAGCCGCGCCCGCCCCGCCGCTCCCGGGCGAGCCGTCCGCGCCGCCGCTACCGCCGCCCACGGCGATCGGGCTCGGCCGCCTGGAGGGCGCCGAGGCGCCGGCCGACTTTTTGGGCGCGGTCGAGGCCACCGTCGAGGTGGTCGCGCTCGACGAGGCGACCCCGCTGGTGCTCCTCGACGCGGCGCTCTCGCCCGAGGCGCTGGCCGCGGCGGCGCGCGCCTGGCCGGCCGGCGCGCCGCGGCGCCTGGCGGTCCGGCTCGACCCGCGGCAGGTGCTCTCGGAGGCCCGCGCCCGCCTGGGCGGCGTGCCGCTGCTCGACGCGAGTCAGGTGCTGCGCGACGGGCGCCCCGGCGACCTGCCCGAGGGGATCGCCGACCTCAGGCTGTGCCGGGTGGCGGCCGCGCTGCGGGCCGAGGGCGCGCCGGTGCTGGCCGTCGTCTCCACCGGGACCCGCCGCCCCGCGGGGCTGCGGTTCGCGTTCGTCAGCGAGACCGAGCTGCTGTGCCGCGAGCCCGACGAGGTGGCCGCCGCGGCGCAGGCCGAGCCGCCCGGCGAGCCGCTGCTCGAGCGGACCGGCGCGGAGGCCCGCGAGGGGAACGCCCTCACGCTCGAGCTCGACAACGCGGAGGCCCGCCGCAGCCTGTTGGCGCTGATCGCCGGCGCCCGGCGCACGATCCACCTGCAGACGTACATCTTCGCGGAGGACGAGCTGACCCGCGGCCTGGTCGAGGCGCTCGAGCGCGCGGCCCGCCGCGGCGTGCGGCTGCGCGTGCTCGTCGACTCGCTGTTGAGCCTGCACGGCTCGTTCGGGCAGCGGAGCGCGCTGCTCGAGCGGCTGGCCGCCGCGGGCGCGCAGGTCCTCGCCTACCAGCCGGTCGAGGGCCTGCCGCGGGTCGAGGACCTCAAGCTGCGCACGCACCGCAAGCTGTGGGCGATCGACGGCGAGGTGGCGCTGGTCTCGGGGCGCAACCTCGCCGCCGAGTACTGGACCGGGTTCGACGAGGTCTCGATCGCGCCGACGACGCCCTGGGCGCGCGTCCCCTGGCTGGACGCCGGCGCCCTGGTGCGCGGCCCGGCGGTCGGCGACGTGGAGCAGGCCTTCCGCCGGGTGTGGCTGGCCGCGGGCGGTGAGCCGTTCGACGTCGCCGCGCCGCCCGCCGCCGGGACGAGCCGCGCCCGCCTGGTGCTCCACGACGGGCTGCGCGACGCGCGGACCCTCGAGGCCTACCTCGGGGTGATCGAGGGCGCCCGCCGCCACGTGTACGCCGTGAACTCGTTCCCCATGCAGGAGGAGCTGCAGCACGCCCTCGCCCGCGCGCTCGAGCGCGGCGTGCGGGTGCGCACCCTGATCGGCAACATTCGCCCCGCCTTCGGGCCCGAGGCCGTCCCGTTCCCCGGCGGCGCGGTGCGTGAGCTCGCCGCGCAGCTGGTGCGCGGCCGGATCGACGGGCTGATCGAGCTCGGGGCCGAGGCCTACGAGCTGGCGCTCCCCCACCGAGACCCCTGGGCGCCCCAGATCACGCCCCTGCGCCCGCACCTGCACGCCAAGCTCCTCAGCGCCGACGGGGAGGTGTGCACCGTCGGCAGCGCCAACCTCGACGTGACCGCCGCCTACTGGGAGAGCGAGGCCGTGCTCCTGATCGAGGACCCGCGGGTCGCGCGCGCGCTCGAGCGCCGCCTCGAGGCGCTCCTCGCCACGTCCCGCCGGGTCGAGCGCGAGGACCCGCGCTGGCGGCGCGAGGCGGCCCAGCGCGCCTGGCTCAGCAGGAACTGGCCCAGCGTGATCGGCTGAGCCGAGGCGACTCGGAGTCCG
>CAZMSZ010000508.1:3187-4737 GCA_964569055.1 uncultured Planctomycetota bacterium
GGGGGGATACTCGCTTCATGCCCGCGCCCGCCCGCGCCGCGTCCGTGCTGCTCGTAGCGCTCCTGGCCTCGCCCCTCACTCGCGCCGCGGCGGACGTGGTGCGCCTCTCGAACGGCAACGTGATCCGGGGCGAGGTCCTCGAGGAGACGGGCGAGCGGGTCGTCGTGCGGACCCTCGCCGGGAAGATCACGCTCCCGCGCGGGCAGGTCGCGGCGATCGAGCGGGAGTCGCCCGGCGAGCGGCTGCTGGGCGAGGCGCGGCAGGCCGCGCGCGCGGGCGACCGCGCGCTCGAGCTCGAGCTGCTCGAGCGGGCGCGCGCGAGCGGCGAGGAGGAGGTGGCGCGCGAGGCGGAGGCGAGGCTCGAGGCGCTGCGCGGCGCCGCCGAGCGCGGCCAGGGCGCCGAGCCGGGCGGGCGGAGTCGGACGTGGAGCGGGCAGGGCGACCCGTTCAGCGAGCCGAACGAGCCCGAGGCGCTGATCCGCGAGCTCGAGGCCGCGGCGCGCGCGGACCCCCAGCTCGGGCCTCGCCTCGCGAACGAGCTCTACCGCCGGGGCGAGCGGCGCCACGCGGCGGGCGAGTGCCGCGCGGCCGCGACCGACTATCGGCGCGCCGCTCCGTACGCCCCCGAGGCCTGGCGCGACCCGCTCCGCCAGCGCGAGCTCCGCTGCCGGCTCGAGGTGGCGCAGGCGGCGGCGCGGCGCGACCCCGAGCTGGTCTTGCTGGCGACGGCCCCGATCGTGGAGGCCGAGGACGACCCGCTCCGCCCTCGGGCCCTCTACCTGCAGGGCTGCGCGCTCGAGCGGCTCGGGCGCGAGGACGAGGCGCGCGCCGCCTTCGCGGCGGTGCTGAGCGAGGTGAAGCCCCCGTCCGAGCTCGCCACGCTGCGCGAGCTGGCGCGGCTCGCCAGCGTGGGGCTCACGGTGGACGCCGACTCGCCCGGGATCGGAGCGGGGTGGCGCTGGGTGCGCACGCCGAGCCTGGCCGTGCTCCACGAGGTCGCCGACCTCGACCCCGCGCTGCCGCGACGCCTCGAGGAGGCGCGCCGGGCCGTGATCGACCGCCTCGCGCTGCGCGGGCGGCTCGACGAGCAGGGGCGGATCGCGGTGTTCCTGTTCCGCGACCGCGAGCGCTACGCCCGCTCCGACGGCGCCCGGAGCTGGAGCGCCGGGCACGCCGCGCGCCTGCGCGCCGAGGGCGAGCTGATCCGCGCGATCTACCTCTATCCCGACGAGGACCTCGAGGACCGCTTCCGCCACGAGGTGGCCCACATCCTCGTGGGCGACGCGCTCGAGGACGCGGTGCTCCCCGCCTGGGCGACCGAGGGCGTGGCGATCTACGCCGAGGGCGAGGCCTCGCGCGCGCGCTGGCTGGCGGCGGCCCGGGCGCAGCAGGGGGCGTTCCTGCCGGTGCGCGAGGCGGTCGGCCGGATGCTCCCCCCGCTGGGCGAGGACGCCGGCGAGGCGCAGCGGTTCTACTTCCAGAGCGCGGTGCTGTTCGAGGTGCTCGCCGCCCGGGTCGGCGTCAAGCGCGCGCTCGAGGTCGCGCTGGGC
>CAZMSZ010000509.1:0-4730 GCA_964569055.1 uncultured Planctomycetota bacterium
GGCCGGCTCCTCGTCGGCCTCGCGCCGGCCGCGCATGCGCGCGTAGAGGAAGTCGCGCACCGCCTCGTAGTCCTCGAGCCCCGCGAGCTCCATCTCGGCGCTCGCGCTCCCCGACGCGGTCTGGACCTGCACGGTCGCGATCCCGAGCCAGCGCTCGAGCAGCCCGCGCCGCACGTGAATGTCCTGGATCTTGGCGTAGGTGAGGTAGACCTCCTGGCGGAACAGGAGCCCCCACGACACGCTCACCCCCTCGTCGTCGAACGCGTAGCGCAGGGTGTGGTAGCGGAAGTAGAGCGCGAGCAGCACGATCGGGAAGGCCGGCAGGGTGAGGAGCGCGGTCACGAAGTACAGCGCCATGAGGTTCTTGTGCGGCCGCGTCAGGCCGCGCACGTAGGCGTCGCGCGAGGGGTCGGTCATGCGCCTCCGATCGCCGGGCTCGGGGAGGCTACGCCATGGCGCGCGCCCGCGCGAGGGCGCCCCCTCCCCGTCCAGCCCTGCGTGCTATAAGCGGTCACCATGCGCCGAGAGGATCAGGAGCGGGCCCTCGAGGAGGTGATCGGCCGCGTCACGGCCGAGGCCCTCGAGGGCGGCAGCAACCGGCTCGAGGCGGCGATCGCCGACACGGTCTACCACGAGCGCCAGCGCCTCACGAGGCTGCGCCCCACGCCCGAGCGCGCCCGCGAGCTCGCCCGCTGGGACCGCATGCGCAGCCAGCTCCTCGCCGGCTCCGACGCGACCCGGCGCGAGCTGCTGCGCGAGATCGTGGAGGGCTTCGCCCGCGAGGTGCTCGGCAACTTCGACCCCAAGGTGCACGCCCTCGCCACCCGCGCCGTCCCGGTCGGGCTCGCCGCGCTGCTGCACGCCACCTCGCCGCGCAAGCTCCTGCGCTGGCGCCCCGGCCGCGGGACCTCGGTCCTCGACGAGCACGTGGTGGTCGACGGCGAGGTCGAGCACATGCGCGCGCTGCGCGGCAAGGGGACGCTGATCTGCACCCCCACCCACAGCAGCAACCTCGACTCGATCATCCTCGGCTACGCCATGCACGAGCAGGGCTTCCCCCCGCTGCTCTACGGCGCGGGGTTGAACCTGTTCGAGAACCCGCTGCTCTCGTACTTCATGCACAACCTCGGGGCCTACAAGGTCGACCGCCGCAAGACCGCCCCGATCTACAAGCAGGTGCTCAAGACCTACGCCACGGTCTCGCTCGAGCTCGGCTACGACAACCTGTTCTTCCCCGGCGGCACGCGCGCCCGCAGCGGCGCGGTCGAGAAGCACCTCAAGCTCGGCCTCCTCGGCACCGGCCTCGCCGCCTACTCGCACAACCTCAAGGTCCGCCGCCCGCGCCCCAAGGTGTTCGTGGTGCCCATGGTCCTCAGCTACGAGCTGGTGCTCGAGGCCGAGACCCTGATCGACGACCACCTGCGCGAGGCGGGGCAGTCCCGCTACATCATCACCGACGACGAGTTCGCCTCGCCCCGCCGGATCTTCCAGTTCCTGCGCGGGCTGCTCGACCTCGACACCAAGATCCACCTCACGATCATGCCCCCGCGCGACCCGTTCGGGAACCTGGTCGACCGCGAGGGCGAGTCGCTCGACGGCCGCGGCCGCCCGATCGACACCGCGCGCTACCTCAGCGACCGCAGCGGCCGCCTGTCGAGCGACCAAAACCGCGATCAGGAGTACACCCGCGAGCTGGGCGATCGGCTGGTGGACGCGTTCCACGCCGGCAACACCGTCCTCGCCACCCACGTGGTCGCGTTCGCGGTGTTCGAGGAGCTGCGCCGCCTCAACCCCGGCCTCGACCTGTACCGCCTCCTGCGCACCGGCGGCGCCAAGGAGTCGCTCCCGCTCCCCGACGTGGCGCGCCTGGTCGACGCCCTGCGCGCCCGGCTGCTCGAGCTCGCCGCGGCCGGCCGCCTGCGCCTGGGCGAGCTGGTGCGCGCCCGCCGCGGCGAGGAGCTGGTGATCCACGCCCTGCGCGCGTTCGGCACCTACCACACGCGCCCGGCGCTCGAGCGGCTCGGCGACCGGATCTACCACCGCGACCGCAACCTGCTCTATTACTACCGCAACCGGCTCCTCGGCTACGGCCTGGAGGGACCCGCATGAGCCGCACGGGAGCGCCCGGCCGCGTGGGCGTGCTGGGCGGCGGGAGCTGGGGCACGATCCTCGCCCACCTCGCCGCGCAGGTCGGCTGCGACACCCTGCTGTGGCTGCGCGACGAGGGCGTGGCGGCCGAGCTCAACGCCGAGCGCGTCAACCGCCGCTACCTCGGTGAGACCCGCCTGGCCGAGGGGATCCGCGCCACGACCGACCTCGAGGAGGCCGTGCGCGGCGCCGACCTGCTCCTGTTCGCGCTCCCCTCCAAGTGCACGCGCGCCATGGCGGGCGAGGCCGGCGCCTACATCACCGGCGACCAGGTCGTGCTCTCGGCGACCAAGGGGTTCGAGCCCGAGACCTTCGCCCGCATGAGCGAGGTCCTGCGCGCCGAGACCTGCGCCCGCAAGATCGGCGCGCTGCACGGGCCCAACCTCGCCAAGGAGATCCTGGCCGGCCAGCCCTCGGCGACCGTGGTCGCCTCGCGCTACCGCGAGGCGATCACCCTCGGCGCGCGGCTGCTCCACGGGCCCAGCTTCCGGGTCTACGGCAACATGGACCTGCGCGGGGTGGAGCTGGCGGGCGCGCTCAAGAACGTGATCGCGATCGCCTCGGGCGTGGCGCACGGGCTGGGGTTCGGCGCCAACGTCCGCGCCCTGATCGTGACCCGCGGCCTGGCCGAGATCCAGCGCCTGGGCGTCAAGCTCGGCGCCGACCCGCTCACGTTCTCGGGCCTGGCGGGGATCGGCGACCTGCTCGTGACCTGCGGCTCGGAGCTGAGCCGCAACTTCCGCGTCGGCCTGGGCCTCGCCGCCGGGCGCTCGCTGCAGCAGGTCCTCGACGAGCTGGGCGAGACGGCCGAGGGGGTCAACACCGCCCGGGTGGCCGTGGCCCTCGCGGCCCGCGAAGGCACCACGCTGCCGATCATCGAGGGGGTGGCCAAGCTCCTGTTCGAGGGCGCCACGGCCCAGGAGGTCATGGAGGACCTCATGACGCGGCGGGCGCGGTTCGAGATCGACTTCGACTACTCGGCCGAGGTGTGATCGCGGTGAGCGAGGACGAGCGCGAGCTGGGCCCCGTCCTGGGCGGCTACCGCTACCCGCTCTACCGGCGCAACGACCGCCCGCTCCCCGCCGAGTGGACCGGCCCCATCTACGTGTGGGACATCGACAACACCTACCTCCACACCGAGTACGCCGGGCTGCGCGACCTGGTGCGGATCCGCTTCGAGGCGGCGCAGGACAAGCGCCCCGTCCCCGGCGCGGTCGAGCTGCTCGCGGCGCTGCGCCGCGGCGCCGAGGCGGAGCGCGCGGGCGGGCGCCCGCCGATCTACTTCGTGAGCGCCAGCCCCAAGACCATGCGCCCCGTGCTCGAGAAGCGCATGCTGATCGACGGGGTGATCCACGACGGGATCACGTTCCGCGACCTCTACAAGCTGCGCTATCTGCGCGACATCTTCGGCTACAAGCTGGTCGCGCTGCTGCTGCTCCGCCGCGAGAACCCCGCCGGCGCCGAGGAGCACCTGTTCGGCGACGACCGCGAGCACGACCCGCTCGTCTACGCCACCTACGCGCGGATCTGCGCCGGCACGCTGCGCGGCGAGGCGCTGCGGACGCTGCTCGCGACCAAGGGGGTCCGCCCCTCGGCGGCCACCTACGCCGCGGCCCTCGCCGACGCCCTCCCCGCGCGCGACCCGGTGAGCTGGATCTTCATTCGCCGCCTCCCGCGCCCGGGCGCCGGCGACGCCGCCCAGGCCGCGGCGGCGAGCCCGCACGCGCTCCCCGACGACCCGCGCCTGGCGCTCGTCGACGACTACGGCGAGGTCGCCGCGCTCCTGCGCGCCGCCGGCCGGATCGGCCCCGACGACCTGCGCGCGGTGCTGCGCGCCGTCCGGGCCCGCGGCCTCGGCCACACCCCAGGGCGGCTGCTCGAGACGTTCGCCCCGCGCCTGCCAGCCGAGGGCCTGGCCGCCGCGCAGGCCGAGCTCGCCGCCGAGGCCCCGTCCGCGTGATCCGGAGGACCCCCATGCGTCGTCGTTCCACCCTGGCGCGCCGCGCCGCGTCCGCCTCCCTGGCGCTGGCCGCCTCCCTCCTCACGGGCTGCGTCAGCGAGGGCGAGCTCCGTCAAGCCGTGAGCGACGACCTGCGCTTCACCGGGCGGGTCATGGGCTTCGCGCTCGACGCGTCGGTCGAGGCGCTCGAGACCCGCCGCGGCCTGTTGCTCGCCTTCCAGGGCGACGAGCGGCTCCCCGTGATCGAGCAGCACCTCGGCACCCTGGGCGAGGTGGAGGCCAAGCTCGAGCGCGTCCGCGAGGAGCGCCGCCGCCTGATCGAGGAGAGCCAGGCCCTCCGCACCCGCTGGGCGCCGGAGGACGAGCAGTAGCGCGGGCGCAGCTCGTGCGTGGTGGCGCCCGAGTCCGAGTCCGAGACCGCCAAGAAGAGCTGTCGCTCGTGAGGTCAGCGCCCCGACGTAAAGATCGACCGCCAAGGGCGCCAAGAGCGCCAAGGAAGAGCTGTCGCTGTCGGGCGCTCCTCCTTGGCCGTGAGCTCGCCAAGAGCTGTCGCTCGGGTTCGAGGGCGGCGTGGTGGCAGCGACAGCTCTTCCTCGGCGCCCTTGGGTCAATTCTCACGTGA
>CAZMSZ010000510.1:0-4722 GCA_964569055.1 uncultured Planctomycetota bacterium
CTGGGGCTGCTCTCGGCCGTCCCCAACGTGCTCCCGATCGTGGCGCTGATCGGGGCCATGGGCGTGCTCGGGATCCCGTTCAACTCGTTCAACTCCATGATCGCGAGCATCGCGCTGGGGATCGCGATCGACGACACGATCCACATCCTGCTCGGGTTCGAGCGCTTCTCCGCCGACCGCCCGCTCGCCGAGGCCGTGCACGAGACGATCGCCCACGAGGGCCTGGCGGTGACCTCGACCTCGACCGTGCTGATGGCCGGCTTCTCGGTGCTGCTGTTCGCGAGCTTCGGGCCCACCGCCGAGTTCGGGCTCCTCACCGGGATCGCGATCGCGGCGGCGCTGCTCGGCGATCTGCTGGTGACGCCGGCGCTGCTGTTGGTGGTGCCGCTCGGGCGGAGGTGAAGCTGGAAGCGAGGAAGAGAACACGGAATATCAACGGATACCGAGCGAAGACAACACGGAATATCAACAGCGAACAACAATCCGAATGCCAGAAGGGCTGTCGCTCCAGACGCTCCGCCCTCTCGGAGGGCGACCGCCGCCCAGCGACAGCCTCTTGCGTTGATGTTCGGATCGTCATTCTCTGTGGATCAACGGAGGGCAACCGCGTAGCGAAGTCCAGGCGCTCTGCCCCGAGCGGCAGCCATTCTGGCATTCGGATTGTTGTTCCCCGGTTGATATTCCGTGTTGTCTTCTTCTCCTCGTCCTGACCTCCTGCCTCCTGCCTACTTCGCCTCGACCTTCCCGCCGCTCGCCGCCTGCGTGCGCAGGCGCGGGACCTCCTCCTCGATCACGCGCGCCAGGCGCTTGAGGTCGCCGCGGCGGAGGCGCCCGAAGTCGCCCTTGGCCTCGAGCGCGCGGCGGACGCGGTCGCGGACCGAGCCCCACAGGGCGCGCAGGTCGTCGGCCTGGTCCCCCAGGGTCAGCTCCCTGCTGTAGGCCCGCTCGAACAGCGCCTCGAGCGAGAGGTTCTTGTTGCGCAGGCGCTGGTCCCAGTTGAACACCGCCGCGGTGGCCATCAGCGCCAGGGCGCCGACCAGCAGCGTGCCGCCGATCCACGACCAGCGCACCGCCTCGTCGGCCCAGCGCCACTCGGCCCACACCATGCCGAAGGTGGCCAGCGCGATCAGCGCCCCCACGCCCGAGTAGCGCAGCTTCTGCTCCAGGCGCTCGCGGCCGAGCTGGTCGAGCACCCGCGCGTGCATGCGGAGACGCCGGGCGTACTGGTAGAGCCGGCTGATCACGTTGTCGAGCCGGCGGTAGGGCGCGCGCTGCACCTCGCCGCGCACCTCCTCGCGGCTGGCGACGAAGTCGTCGAGCGGGACCGCGCCCTCGCCCTCGCGCGGGGCGGTCTCCGCCTCGGGGACCGGCAGGTAGGTGTTGTAGACGTGCGGCAGGTCCTTGCGCGGGATCGCCTTGGAGAGGTTCCAGCACAGCGCCCCGTAGGCGCGCGCGAAGTCGCGCATGGTCTGGAACCGGTCGACCTTGTTGAAGATCAGCAGCAGCTTGTGGTCGAGCCCGGCCAGCGAGTCGGTGAGGATCCGCAGCGTCTCGCCGGTGGTCCCCGGCTTGTCGGGGTCGAACAGGAACAGGATCACGTCGGCCCGCTCGGCGAACCAGCGCACCACGCCCGCGAAGTCGTAGCCGCGGTCGTCCTTGGAGGAGGCGGCGTCGATCATGCCGGGCGAGTCGACCAGCGCGAGCCCCTCCAGCTCGGGGCGGGCGCGCACCTTCAGGCGCAGGTGGCTCACGAGCTGCGGCCCGAACCGCTCGAGGTCGCCCCAGGCGAGCTGGGGGTTGGTGATCACGGCGTTGCCGTCCTTCTCGAGCGGCGCCTCGCCGTGCGTGATGATCGTGAAGCTGTCGTCGACCGGCGCGATCCCGGTGCGCTGCACGTCGTCCCCGACCAGGAAGTTGACGAACGTCGACTTGCCCGCCGAGTGGTTGCCCAGGAGCAGGACCATCGGCAGCCCGGTCGTCTCGCTCGCCGCGGGGGGCGGCTCGAACTCGAACCGGTCGGCGATCGGGCGCAGCTCCTCGGCGTAGATCGCCCGCGCCGCCTCCTCGACCGCCGCCACGTGCGCCGGGTCGCGCCAGCTCACGCCCCACCTCCGCGCGCGAACACCTGCGCGCCGTCCTTGTAGACCGCCTCGACCAGGCTGACCCCGAAGTGCGTCGGAAGATAGCGCCAGGAGGGGACGTCCCAGATCACGAAGTCCGCCCGCTTGCCGACCTCGAGGCTGCCCCGGTCGTCCCCCCGGCCCACCGCGTGGGCGGCGTTGCGGGTCGCGGCCACGATCGCCTCGGCCGGCGACATGCCGAGCTGCAGGCAGGCCAGCGTCAGGATCATGGGCATCGACTCGGTCAGGCACGAGCCGGGGTTGCAGTCGGTGGCCAGCGCCACCGCCACCCCGCGCTCGAGCATGGCGCGCGCGGGCGCGTGGGCCGGCTTGCGCAGATAGAAGGACGTGCCGGGCAGCAGCACGGCCACCGTGTCGCTGGCCGCGAGCGCCTCGATCCCGGCCTCGCCGGTGCACGCCAGGTGGTCGGCCGACACCGCGCCGAGCTCCGCGGCCAGCTCGGCCCCGCCCGTCGGGACGAGCTCGTCGGCGTGGAGCTTGAGCCCGTAGCCCAGCTCGCGCGCGCGCTCCAGGATCTGGCGCGACTCGGCGGGCGTGAACACGTGGTCCTCGCAGAACACGTCGCAGAACTCGGCCAGCGGCCGCAGCGCGGGAAGCAGCTCCTCGCACAGCGCGCGCACCCAGCCCGCCCGGTCGTCGCGCCGCTCGTCGGGGATCTCGTGGGCGGCGAGGTTGGTCGCGACGAGGTCGACCGGGTGCTCGCGCGCCAGCGCCGCGATCGCCTCGAGCTGCCGCTGCTCGGCCGCGAGCTCGAGGCCGTAGCCGCTCTTCGCCTCGGCGGTGGTCGTGCCGCTCGCGAGCATTCGGTCCAGGCGCGGGCGCGCGGCCAGGGCGAGCTCCTCGACCGACGCGCCGCGCACGGCGCGGGTGGTGGCGCGGATCCCGCCGCCCGCGCGCGCGATCTCGGCGTAGGTCGCGCCGCGCAGCCGCTGCTCGAACTCCCGCTCGCGGCTGCCGATCCAGGGCAGGTGGGTGTGCGGGTCGACGAAGCCGGGGAGCACCACCTTGCCGCCGGCCGAGGCCGTGCGCGCCGCGCGGCAGGAGGCCTCGACCTCGCCGCGCGGCCCGAGCGCCACGATCCGGCCGGCTTCGACCGCCAGCGCGGCGTCGGCGATCACCGGCAGCTCGTCGAGCGGCCCGCGCCACGGGCCGGGCCCCCCGCCCGGGGGCGCCACGGGCACGAGCTGACCGATCCCGGTCAGCAGCAGGTCGACGGAGCGCATGCGGACCACCTCCGGTCCCAGCATAGGAGATCGTCGTCACGCCGGGCGAGCGCGCTGACCGCGCACCCGACGCACCTCCTCGGAGCGGAGCGGCGCCCCCTCGCCCACGAGCGAGGCCCGCACGCGCAGGCGCCGCGACGCGCCGTCGGCGCGCAGCGCCCGGGGGAGCGGGGTCACGAAGCGCACCACGTGCTGCCCGGCCACGTGTCCCTCGCTCTCCTCGGCCAGCACGACGCGCTCGTGGGCGTACGTGCACCAGCGGCCCTTCACGCGGCGCTCGACGGCGAGCGCGAGCTCGAGCCGGCCGGCGAGCTGGTGGCGGTGCAGCTCGAGCCGCACCGCGCCGGTGGCGAAGGCGGCGCTCACGGGGAGGGGGTCGAGCGCGAGCGCCAGGGCGTCGGCCGTCACGGGGTCGGGGTCCTGCGCCTCGTGGCGCACCGCGGCGAAGGCCACGGCCACCGGGGGGAGCGCGTGGACCAGGACCGGGGCCACGAGCCAGCTCGACGGGGCGCCCTGGCGCAAGGGAGGCGCCGCCGGCGCGGGCAGGCGCGGGCCCGGCGCGAGGGCAGCGATCGGTTCGGGGACGGGGCGTCCCTCGACCAGATACACGCGGTGCGCCGGCGAGCGGAGCGAGACCTCGCCCTCGAGCTCCGCGCGCAGCGTGAGGCGCACCACGGGGCCGAGCGCGTCGTCCTCGAGCGGGCCGCGCCACA
Organism: uncultured Planctomycetota bacterium; assembly: GCA_964569055.1. Lineage (GTDB taxonomy): Bacteria > Planctomycetota > J058 > J058 > J058 > JAWLGW01. The sequence goes on from CAZMSZ010000510.1 coordinate 4,078, forward strand.
GGAGCGGCGCCGGATCGAACGCGAGCCGGAACGTGCTCACACCTGACCGCAGGAGCATTCCGGTGCGCTCGGGAGCGCGCCACAGGCGCAGCCGCTCGAGCCAGCCGCGCGGGGCGCTCCCGCGCACGACCGCCACGTCGTGCGTCAGCGGGAGGCGATCGGCGCCATCGGCGCCGCCCCCGCGCACGAGCGCCGCAGCCAGGCGCAGGCGCAAGCCCGCGCCGCGGAGCGGGCGCGGGCTGAAGGCCGAGAGCGTGGCCTCGAGCCGACCGTCCGACGTCACCGTCGGCGGCGCGTCGAGGCGCAGCCAGGGCGCGTCGGGGCGCTTGCGCCGGTCGCGCGGCTGCTCGGTCACCGAGAGGAAGCTGACGCGTCGCTCGAGCCGCTGCGCCCCGATCGGGAGGAACGGGTGCAGCTCGCCTGGGCCCACGGCGCGCACGAGGTCGCCTCCTGCGGCCGGGCGGGTCCCCACGCACCCCAGCACCGTGCAGCGGCCGTGCTCGGCGAAGCACGCCGCGTGATGCTGCGTGCCGCACCGCTCGCAGCGGACCACGGGGTCCTCCTGCGACGAGCCGGGCGCGAGGGCGCCGAAGCAGTACGGGCAGCGGTCGGGACCAGTCAGGCGGAGCGCTCCGCGGGGTGAAT
>CAZMSZ010000511.1:0-4710 GCA_964569055.1 uncultured Planctomycetota bacterium
CTAGCGCACCGTCGGCGCCTCGCCCGCGGCGACCGCCTGGAGGAAGTCGCGGAGCTGCGCGCGCGGGCGCTCGAGCTGGAACACCACGTGGTGCCCCTCGGTGATCCCGTCCTCGGCGTAGCGCACCATGAGCGCGGTCAGCGGGCTGCCGTCGGGGCGGCGGCGGTTGGCGCCGGCCGGGTAGCTCAGCCGCGCCAGCCCGCCCCAGGGGAGGACCGGCACCACCTGGTGCTCGGGCGCGGGCCCCGGGTCGTCGCCCACGAAGTCGACGCCGATCGCGAGCGCCAGCGCGCGCTGCAGGTTGGTGCCGACCTGCAGGTCGTCGTGCCCCTCGACCACCAGCACGTGCGGCGCGCGCTGCCCCTCGAGCGGCTCGCGCACGAGGTGACGCAGGTAGTGGGTGTTGTCGGCCGGGCCGCAGGCCAGGTCGAACGCCATGATCATGGGGTGGAACCGGTCGAGCCGCTCGCCGAGCGGCAGCGCCAGGGCCTCGACCAGCGCGATCAGCCGAAACGGCACGCGCGGGCTGAAGGCGAACTCGACCCACGAGCCGCCCGCGCCGCTCAGGATCACGCCCTTCCAGTCGGGGAGCAGCGCGCCCAGCATGCCCGACAGGTAGCTGCCGAGCGACTGCCCGCCCACCACCAGCCGCGCGGGGTCGAACCGGATCACCCCGTCGGGCGCGGCCGAGGCGTCGCTCTGGGGGCAGAGCGCCGGGTCGATCCGCAGCGCCAGCAGCGCGCGCAGGAACTGGACCTGCTCCAGGATCATCTGGGCGAAGTTGTCGCGCAGCGCCACCGGGTTGAGGAAGTTGTAGGCGAGGTAGCCGTCGGCCGCGAGCGCGCCCAGCCGAGTGGGGCTGAACGGGCCGGCCACGCAGGCCGTGGCCCACCCGACCGCGGCCGCGTCGCGCGCCAGGCCCGAGCCGGGCGGCGCGGCGACGTCCCGCGCGGGCTGCCGGCCGCGGTCGATCGCCTGCCCCTCCACCCCGCCGGTGCCGTGGACGTAGAGGTAGAGCGGGTAGCCGCCCGGCGGCATGGGGCCGCTCGGGATCGAGAGCTGAAACGGCGCCCGCGCCGCGCCCTGCTTCACGGGCAGCCCCTGCGCGTCGGTCACCTGCCGCCCGCCCCAGAACAGGTAGGGCGGGCTGCCGTCCTGGTAGAGCGGCAGGTCGAGCGCGCCCTCGAGCGCCACGAAGCCCTCGAACGCGGCCCGCGCCCGCAGCGGCTCGCTCGGCGCGAGCGGCGGGAGGGCGCTGACGTGCGCCACCTGCCGGCGCAGCCGCGCGGTCGGATCGCCGGTGGTGAACACGGTCGCGGCCGCGACGTCGTCGGGCGTCAGGCCCAGGCTCGGCAGCGCGGCCACGAGGGGAGCGTAGGCCCGCGCCAGCGCCTCGCCGCCGGGACCTGACGGAGCGTCGGGCGGCGTCTCGCCCGCGAGGAGCGCGCGCAGCGTCGGCTGCAGCGCCAGCGGCTCGCCGCGCGCGTCGCCGAGGTCGCGCAGCACGAGCGCGGCGTAGGTGGTGTTCACGCGCAGCCCGCGCCCGGGCACGGGCAAGAGCTGCAGCAGGTGCGCCGGCCGGAACGAGTCGGCGCGCTCGGTCAGCGCGACGTGCACCGGCGCGCGTCGCCCGCGCTCCGGCGAGCGCGGGTCGACGTCGACCACGAACGCCAGCGCGCTGCTGGTCACGCTCGCCAGCGGGTCGTCGACCGGCGCCCGCAGCGGCCCGTCGAAGCGGAAGCTGATCGTCCCGGTGGGGCTGAACCCCGGCTGCACCTCGGCCAGCCGGCGGATCCGCTCCAAGAACGCCTCCCCGCGCGGGTTGGGGAGCCCGCCCAGGTCGGGCCGCCCCTCCGGGCCGCGCCGCGCGTCGAGCGGCCAGGGCAGGTCGAAGAACCCGCGCCCCCCGGGCGCGAACACCAGCGCGACGGGACCGCTCGAGGCCGGCGCGCTCGCAGCGCCGGCTCCCGAGTCGGCCGACGGGCAGCCGAGGAGCGCGAGGGTCAGCAGCAGAGCCAGGCGACGCACGCCCCGAAGCTAACCGCGCGCGGCGCGCGAGCGAAGCCCGCCCGACCGCGTTGCGCGCGCCGCTCCGGGCGCGTAGCGTGCCGCCCACGCCATGAGGAGGACCGCATGCGACCGCCACCCAAGGGCTGGCCCCGGATCTCGAGCGCCGTGTTCTACGAGGACGCCCCCGCGGCGATCGACTGGCTGTGCCGCGCGTTCGGCTTCGAGGTCGCGCTGCGGGTCGACGGCGCGGAAGGGCGCGTCGAGCACTCCCAGCTCGTGCTCGAGGGCGGCCTGATCATGATCGCCTCGCTGGGCGGGCGCGAGCGCGCCGTGCCGCTCCCCGCGCGCAGCCCGCGCTCGGTCGAAGGCGCCAACACGCAGTGCCTGTGCGCGTTCGTGGACGACGTCGACGCCCACTGCGAGCGCGCCCGCGCCGCGGGGGCGGTGATCGCCGACGAGCCGACCACCCAGGACCACGGCGAGGAGTACTGGGCCGACCGCTCGTACCGCGCGATCGACCCCGAGGGACACCACTGGTGGTTCATGCAGCGGGTGCGCGAGCCCGGGGAGCCGCGAGCGTCGTAACCCCCGCGTCCGCCGCCGGTGTCGGAGGCGCCCGGTAGAACGCGCCCCCATGACGGCGCGGCTGCTGGAGGGCCTCAACGAGGCCCAGCGCGAGGCGGTGCTCCACCGCGACGGGCCCCTGTTGATCCTGGCGGGCGCGGGGTCGGGCAAGACCCGGGTGGTGACGCGGCGGATCGCCCACCTGATCGAGACCGGGGTCTCGCCCGGCGCGATCCTGGCGATCACGTTCACCAACAAGGCCGCCGCCGAGATGCGCGAGCGGGTGGAGGCGCTCCTCCCCTGGCTGCCGGGCGCGGCCGAGCAGCCGATCATCGCCACGTTCCACGCCTTCGCCGTGCGCGTGCTGCGCCAGTACGGGCGGCGCCTCGGGCATCCCGAGCGGTTCGCGATCCTCGACACCTCCGACCAGCTGGCGCTGGTCCGCGAGGCGGCCGTGACGGCGCGGATCGACGTGCAGCGGTTCTCGCCGCCCGACCTGGCGCAGCTGATCGGGCGCGCCAAGGAGCGGCTGGACGACGCCGCCTTCGCGCGCGAGGCGACCACCGACCTCGAGCGCGCCGCCGCGGCCGTGCTGCCGGGCTACCGCGCGCTGCAGCGCGAGCGCGGCGGGCTCGACTTCGAGGACCTCGTGGCGGAGACCGTCCGCCTGCTCGAGGAGCACCCAGACGTCCGCGAGGCGCTGCTCGAGCGGCTGCGCTACGTGTCGGTCGACGAGTACCAGGACACCAACCACGGCCAGTACCGCCTGGCGCGCCTGCTCGCGGGCGAGCGCGCCAACCTCGCGGTGTGCGGCGACCCCGACCAGTCGATCTACGGCTGGCGCGGGGCCGACATGCGCAACATCCTCCGCTTCGAGGAGGACTTCCCCGGCGCGCGCGTGGTGCTGCTGGCCCACAACTACCGCTCGACGGCCACGATCCTGCAGGCGGCGAACGTGCTGATCGAGCACAACGCCGAGCGCAAGGAGAAGCAGCTGCTCGCCACCGGCGAGCAGGGCGCGGCGATCGACGTGGTCGCCTGCATGGACGAGCGGCAGGAGGCGGAGCTGGTCGCGCTGCGGATCAAGCGCGAGCTCGCCGCGGGCGCCGCGCCCGGCGACGTGGCGGTGATCTACCGCGCGGGCGCGCTGGCGCGGCTGTACGAGGAGGCGCTGGTCCGGCTCGAGATCCCCTGCGCGCTCTCGGGCGGGGTCTCGTTCTTCGACCTCAAGGAGGTCAAGGACACGCTCTCGTTCCTGCGCGCCGCCGCCAACCCCGCCGACGACCTCGCCGCGCTGCGCGCGCTGCGGGTCAGCGCCAAGAACCTCGGCAAGCGCACGACCGAGAAGCTGACCCGCTTCCAGCGCCAGGCGGGCGTCCCGGTGCTCGAGGCCTGCCGGCGCGCGGACGCGATCGAGGGGCTGACCGCGCCGCGGCGCGAGGCGCTCCGCCGCTTCGCCGGCCTGATCGACGGGCTGCGCGGCGAGCGCGGCGCCTCGGCCGAGAAGCTGGTGATCGAGGCGGTGACCCGCTCGGGCCTCGAGGAGACGCTGCGCTCGGCCGACCCCGACCACGTGCGCCGGCGCAAGAACCTCGAGCGCCTGATCGAGGTCGCCCGCCGCGCCGACCGACGTCGCGGGGGCGGCGGCGACAAGCTGCAGCCGTTCCTCGACGCGCTGGCGCTCCTCGACGGGCAGGACCGCGAGGACGAGGCGCCCGACAAGGTCACCCTGACCACCGTCCACGCCTCCAAGGGGCTGGAGTGGGGGATCGTGGCGGTGGTCGGCCTGGAGGAGGGGCTGTTCCCCCACCGGCGCGCCCTCGAGGAGGGCGGTCTGGAGGAGGAGCGGCGCCTGGCCTACGTGGCCTTCACCCGCGCCCGCCGCCGTCTGATCCTCAGCTACGCCGCGCGCCGTCAGGCCCGCGCCGCCGCCGACCACCGGCGCGTCCCCTCGCGCTTCCTGTACGAGCTCCCGGGCGCGCTGCTGTGGGACCCCCAGCTCAAGGAGCCCATGGAGCTCCCCGACCCCGAGGAGCTGCGCCGCGCGCTCGCCCCCAAGCCGGCCCGCCCGCTGGTGAGCGCCGCCCCGCCCGCCGGCGCCAAGGTGCTCGGCTTGCCCGCCCGGCCCGCCGGCGC
>CAZMSZ010000512.1:0-4699 GCA_964569055.1 uncultured Planctomycetota bacterium
ATCTCTGCGGCCTCGGCGCTCTCTGCGCTTCGCTCCTAGCTGGAGCTCGTACGAGACGTATGGGCGAGTCAGACGAGCACGAGCACGAGCACGAGGTTCGGTCGCTACGCCACTTCCAAACGGCTAAGCCGGGAGCGTCACCACCCCGTGCTCCTCGGCCAGGCGGCCGGCGGCGACCAGCCGCTCGAGGGCGGCGTCGCACGCGCGCTGCAGCCTGGCGCCGGCGCGCGGGAACCCGAGGAGCTGCGCGGCGCGGCGCACGAGGTCGTCGGCGGCGAGGCGGTACTCGTGGCGCACGACGAGCAGCAGCGCGGCCTCGAGCTCCTCGGGCGGGATCAACGCCGCCTCGCGCGGGCCCGCCTGCGAGCGGTCGCGGATCGGCGGCTCCTCGAGCCCGGCCGGCCACAGGAACGCGCCGCGGCGCGTGAGCGCCCCCGCCTCGAGCAGGGCGTCGGCCCCCGCGCTCACGCGCTGGCGGTTGCGCTTGCCGCTGCGGGTCAGCTCCCAGTGGGCCAGCGCGCGCCGCTCGAGCTCCTCCTCGTGGATCGGCCCCTCGCGGGCCACGACCGCGCGCACCAGCTCGGTGAGCTCGGCGAGCGGCACCGCGTCGAACGCCTCGGGGACCCCGCGCCGCGCCACCGGGACCTCCTCGTAGGGGACGGGTCGCGCGCCGCCGTTGCCGCCCTCGCTGGGGGTCTCGAGCCGGATCGCGGCCCGCGCCGCCTCCGCGGCGGCCTCCGCCTCGGCCGCGGCCAGGGCGGCGCGGGTCTGGGCCTCGGCGCGCGCCGCGCGGGCGGCGGCGACCTCGTCCAGCAGGCGCGCGAGCACGCGCTCGCGGTGGCGGTGCCAGTCGAGCGCCCACACCCGCGTGACCTGCCAGCCCAGGCGGCGGAACACGTCGGGGACGATCCGGTCGCGGTCGCGCGGGCTCGGGAGCGCCCCCCAGCGGGGCCCGTCGAGCAGGACCCCGAGCACGTAGGCGTCACCCTCGCGCACCGCGAGGTCGACCCGCACCTGCGAGGTGCCGAGGTCGCGCGCCACCTCGAGGTCGACCTGCTCCGGGGCGGCGCGCAGCCGCTCCTGCAGGGCCGCCGCGATCGCGTCGGCCACCGAGCGGCGCGCGAGGGTGTGCTCGGCCGGCGGCTCGGTCGCCGCGGCCGCCTCGCCGCGCGCGGCCAGCTCGAGGTAGTGCTTCAGCAGGTGCACGCCGCGGCTCTGGCTGCGGCTCGCGTCCAGCGCGTCGGGCAGGAACGAGCAGAACACCTCGAGCCGCTCGCGCGCGCGGGTCACGAGCACGTTGAGGCGGCGCTCGCCGCCGGTCTGGTTGAGCGGCCCGAAGTTGAGCGCGACCTTGCCCTGCGCGTCGGGGCCGTAGCCGACCGAGACGAAGATCACGTCCCGCTCGTCGCCCTGCAGGTTCTCGAGGTTCTTGACGAAGAAGTGCTCGGGCCGGTCGGAGGCGAGCGAGGGCTCGAGGTCGGGCCGCGCGCGCAGCCGCCGCTCGACCGCGTCGAGGACGGCCTCCTGCTGCGCCTGGCTGAACGTGCCGACCCCCAGGCTCCGCTCGGGCCAGCGCTCCACGTGCTCGAGCACCGCCGCCGCGACCGCCTCCGCCTCGGCGAGGTTCTGCCCGCTCCCGCCCCGCTCGTAGCGCGCGCCCTCCACGTGGCGCAGCCGCACGCCGAGCCGGCCGCCGCCGTCGTCGGGGCTGGGGAACGTGAGCAGGCGCCCCTCGTAGAAGTGGCGGTTGGAGAACGCGATCAACGCCTCGTGCCGGCTGCGGTAGTGCCAGCGCAGCACCCGGCGGGGCAGCCCGCTCGCGACGCACTCGTCGAGCACGCTCTCGAGGTCGGCGAACCCGTCGCTGGCGGCGCTGGCCTCGCTGGCCGCCGCCGCGCGGAAGAAGCCGGTGGGGGGCATCTGCTTGCTGTCGCCCACGATCACCGCCTGCTTGCCGCGCAGCAGCGCGCCGAGCGCGTCCTCGGGCGTGATCTGGCTCGCCTCGTCGAACACCACGAGGTCGAAGGCGTGCAGCTCGGGGTCGGTGAACTGCGCCACGCTGAGCGGGCTCATGAGCAGGCACGGCTTGAGCTTCAGCAGCACGCCCGGCAGTCGGCGCAGGAGCTGGCGCACGGGGAGGTGGCCCCGCTTGCGCCGCAGCTCGCGCTGGAGCAGCCCGAGGTCGGAGCCCTCGGAGGCGGCCCAGCTCCCGTCGGGGCGGCGCGCGGCCAGGCGGTGACGGAGCCGGACCTGCGCCAGGGCCAGCAGTCGCTGATCGAGGCGGCGGAACGCGCTCAGCGCCTCGCCGTGACGCTCCACGTCGAACGCGCGGAGCCCCGGCCGCTCGGCGAGGGCCGCGTCGAGCCGCCCGAGCAGGAACGCGCGGCGCAGGGTGGCCGCGAGACGCTGGGGCGGGACCTGCGCCGGCTCCGCGCGCGCCAGGAACGGACCCAGCTCGAGCTCGGCGCAGCTCGCGAGCGCCCGCTGCAGCTCGCTCCAGGCGTCGAGGCGATCGAGGGCGCCCGCGATCTCCTCGAGGCGGGCGGTCTGCACGGCGAAGTCGGCCGCCTCCTCGGGCGCGCCCAGGCACGCCGCGAGGTCGAGCTCGCACAAGGCGGCCAGGACGCCCCACGCGTCGCCGAGCGCGCCGAGCGCGCCCTCCGCCGCGGCGCGGGCCGCCGCGACCGCCTCGGCCGGGGCGTCGCCCGCGCCGAGCGCGCTCAACAGCTCGCGGCTCGCGACCCCGGCGCGGAGCTGGGCGCGGAACCGGCGCGCGGCCTCGCCCGCGCGCTCCTGCGCCGCGCGGTCCTCGTCCCAGGCGCGCCCGAACAGCGCGCGCGCCTCGCCCTCGGCCTCGGTCAGCCGGCGCGCGGTCGCCTGCGCGCGGGCCGCGATCGCGAGGTCGCGCCCGAGCTCCACCAGCTCGGGCGCGTAGCCCGGCGCGAAGTGCGCGCGCACGGCGCCGCGCGTGCTCCACCAGCCGGGCGCGAGGAACCTCCACCAGCGGACGCGGTAGTGCTCGGCGGCGGCGGCGAGCGTGGGCAGGTCGTCTCGCTCGAACAGGGCCTCGGCGAGCTTGCCCGCGAGCCGCCCGCGCAGCTCGCGCAGCCGCTCCTGCTCCTCGCTCAGCTCGGCCGCGCGCGGCGGGGCGGCGTCCCAGGCGGGGTTGGCGAGCACGGCCGGATCGGGCCGGGCCGGGTCGGCCAGGAGGTCCCCCAGCTCCAGCAGCGGCGCCGCGTCGCGAGCGCAGGTCGGCGCGGGGGCGCGCAGGAGCGCCGCGAGGTCGCTCAGGGCGGCGCGCGCGCCCAGGGCGGCCTCGCGCGTCTCGGCCAGCCGCGAGGCGAGCTGGCCGCGGTCGGCGTAGCTCCAGGCGCTCCGCCGCAGGCCGCGCAGCGGGTGCACGCCCGGCGGCCCGTTCGCCGCGAGGTGGTGCCCCGCCGCGACCAGCGCCCGCTCGCGCTCCTCGAGGTCGGCGCGGGTCCAGCGCCCCTCGGCCGCGGGGTTGGTCGCGACCAGGCCCGCCTCCACCAGCCCGGCGAAGGCGGGCGTCTCCTCCTCCAGGGCCCCTAGCAGCTCGTACGGCGTGGCGCCCAGCGCGCCGTGCGGGGCGTGGAGCGCCGCGGCCAGCTCGTCGAGCCGCTCGTCGAGGCCGTCGAGCTCGGCGAGCGTCGCGTCCTCGGCGTGATCGGGCGGGGTCTCCCCCTCGAGGGTGCGCGCGAGGTTGCGCACGACCTCGCGCTTGTTGGTGTGCCGGCTGTGGAGCTCGAGGCAGGCGGACTCGAGGCCGACCTCGGCCAGGCGGGTCCGCACCACCTGGAGGGCCGCCATCTTCTCGCTCACGAACAGGACCGTCTTCCCGCCCGCGAGGAACTCGGCGATCACGTTGGTGATCGTCTGCGACTTGCCCGTGCCGGGCGGCCCCTCGAGCACCAGGGTCTCGCCGCGCAGCGCCGCGTCGATCGCCTCGCGCTGGCTGGCGTCGGCGTCGACCACGCTGAACACTTCCTGCGGCGGACGACCGTCGCCTTCGGCGCCGTCCCCCTCGGTGCCGGGCGCAGCCGATCCGGCGGGCGCGGCCGTGAAGTCGCCCAGGAGCCGCCGGATCAGCGGGTGCGCCAGGGCGCGCTCGCGGTGCTGGTCGAGGTCCTGGTAGATCACGAACTTGGTGAACGAGAACAGCGCCAGCGCGGCGTCCTGCGTCACGCGCCAGCGCGGGAGCTCGGCCGCCTGCGTGGCGATCGCCTCGAAGATCGCGTCGGGGTCGAGCTCCTCGCCCTCGCTCGGGAGCGCGGGCAGGCTCAGCCCCCACTCCTGCTCGAGCTTGTGGACCAGGGCCGGGTTGAGCAGCGGGTCCTCGGCCACCGGCGCCAGGCGAAACCGGCTCCGCACCGTCCGCCGCGAGAGCTCGACCGGCACCAGCAGGAGCGGCGCGCGCTGCAGCTCGTCCGAGCCGCGCTCGGCCCACTCGAGGAACCCGAGCGCCAGGTACAGCGCGTGGAAACCCTGCTCTTCGAACGTGCTCGCGGCCTGGCGCGCGATCGCCACCAGGTTGCGCTCCAGCTCGCTGGCGGGGAGGTCGGTCTGGAGCGCGCGGTCGCGGTGCCGCTCGGCGAGCTCCTCGCGCGCCACGCGCCGGTAGGTGGCGCTCTCCTCGCGGGCGGCCCCGTCGTCAGCGTCGTGGTCGACCGCGACGGGCGCG
>CAZMSZ010000513.1:0-4692 GCA_964569055.1 uncultured Planctomycetota bacterium
GGGGCGATCGGGAGGGCCCGGCCGTAGCGCGCCACCTTGCGCGCGCGCTCGCGGTCGACGCGGCACACGTCGCTGGCGTCGCAGCGCTCGCAGTCGCTCGGGTCGCGCGGCGAGGGGGCGATCAGCCCCTGCGCGATCCCGGCCACGATCCGGCGCACGTGCCCCTCGGCGCGGCGGAGCGTGCGGTCCGTCGGGACGCGGTGGAGCCGCACGCGCCGCTCGTCGAGGCGAGGCTCCCACACCGCGCCGACCCCGGGCTCGACCAGGCCGGTCCGCCGGCGGGTGCCCAGCGCCGCGAAGCCGGCCCCGAGCGGGCGCAGCCCCAGCACCTGCTCGAGCGCCAGCAGGTAGACCGGGAGCTGCAGCTTGTCGCCCGCGTGCATGGCCGAGAGGTAGTTGCCGTCCACCTCGCGCCCGCCCAGCTTGTAGTCGGTCACGAAGCCCGCGACTGCGCGCCCCTCGGCGTCCTTGATCACGTCGACCCGATCGATCTGCCCGCGCAAGCGGATCGTCCCGCCCAGGGCCGGGGCCTCGAGCTCGAGCGGGCCCTGCTCGGTGCCCGGCCCGAACGGGAGCTCGAACGCGAACGGCTCGAGGCCGGTGCTGGCGCGGAACGCCGGGTCGTCCTCGCGCACGAAGGCCTCGATCGCGCCCAGGGCCTGGGCCCGGAACGCGTCCTCCTCCATGGCAATGTCGAGCTCGCGCGCCCCCTTCTCGAACTCCTCGGCGAGCGCGGCGGCCGGCTCCTCGCCCCGCTCGAACACGCGCCGCAGCGCCGCGTGGACCACCGTCCCCTGGCGGAGCGCGTCGAGCCCCGAGTGCGCCAGGTCGTCGCCGGGGCGCGCGCCGAGCAGGTAGCGCACGAAGTGCTGGAAGGGGCAGGTGGCGAAGCTCTCCAGCTCGGAGGCCGAGTAGACCCGCTCGAGCGCGGCCGCGCCGAGCGGGCGGCTCAGGCGGGCCGGCGGGTCGTGGAGCGCGATCGCGGCCCGCTCGCGCTCGGCGGGCTCGCGCAGGAGCACGGCGAGCAGCGCGGTGGCGAGCCGGACCTTGTCGGCCTCGGGGCCGCTCGGGCGCGACACGGCCGACAGGCGGCGATACACGAACCGGCGCAGGGCGGCCTCGGTGGCCAGGAGCGGCAGCTCGTCGGGGGCGAGGTCGGCGGGCGCGCGCAGCACGCTGGCCGCGGCCCAGGCCTCGGGCGCCAGGAGCGCGCGCACCGCCTCGAGGAACCGCGAGGGCTGCTGCGGCCCGCCGCTGGCGTCGAAGCCCGGGTAGCACAGCCACAGCTCGCGCCGGGCGCGGGTCGCGGCGGCGTAGAACGTGAAGTCCTCGTCGGCCGCGCGGTCTTCGGCCGTCTCGAGGCGCAGCCGGCGACCGCGGGTGCGCGGCCCGCCGGTGAGCGCCCGGCGCGCGCCCTCGGGCAAGAACAGGTCGCCGCGCGCGGCGCGCGGCGCGTCGCGCTCGGTGAGGCCGAGCACCAGCACGAGGTCGGCCTCCCAGGCGCGCGCCTCGCGCAGCCCGACCACGTGGAGCACGTGACGCCGGCGGTCGGTCGGCTCGAACCAGGTGGCGCGGACCTCCTCCTCGACCCGGGCCACCAGCGCCGCGGCGAGCCGCTCGAGCTCGGCCTCGTCGGCCGCCGGGTCGGGCGCGCCGTCGTCGTGGGCGATCGGGGGCGCGATCGGGGGCGCCAGCCGCTCGAGGTCGACGAGCAGCGCGAGGAGCTCGCGCCGGGCGGCGACCTCGGCGGCGGCTTCGGCCACCGCCTCGGGCTCGGGGCGGTCGCCGATCGAGGCCAGCGCGGCGGGCACCAGCCAGCGCTCGAGCGCGCGGCGCGCCGCACGGCAGCCCTCGCGGGTCGTGACGCAGGCGGCCGCGCGGTCGGGCCCCAGGGCGCCCGCGGGCGCGCCCTCGCCGGCCGCGTGCGCGCGGGCGCGGGCCCGCCCCTGCCCGAGGCCGAGCCGGATCGCGTGGCCGAGCTCGATCGCGCGCTCGAGGAACTGCCCGGCCGCGCCGCCCAGCTCGCGGGCCAGCGCGACGGCCAGCTCGGGGCTGCCCCCCTGCGGCAGACCCCGCCGGCGCGCGGCGCGCCGCAGCCGATCGGCCTCGTCGGGCGCGAGGCCCAGGGCGGGGCAGGCGGCCGCGCTCAGGAGCGCGCCGAGCTCGAAGCGCGCCGCCCCGCGCAGCAGCGCGAGCGCGCCCTGCGCCAGGGGCGCGCCGGCCAGCGGGAGCGAGCCGCGCACCCGCACGGGCACGCCGAGCTCGTGGCCGACCTGCTCGATCGGCGCGCGGTAGCGGCCGAGGTCGGGCACGACCACCAGCACGTCGGTCCAGCGGCGCTGCGGCGCGCTGGTCACGTACTCGCGCGCGCGGGCCAGCGCGTAGGCGGCCTCGTCGCGCTGCGAGGCGGCGCGCACCACGCGCAGGCCGCGCGGGTCGTCGCACGGCGCGGCGGCGGCGCCGAGGAGGTCGCGCGCCAGGGCGCGCAGCGCCGGCGGGCGCGGGTCGTCGACGGCGTCGGCGCGCGGCGCCTCGCTGAACCCGAGCTGCGCGACGAGGTCCTCGCGCACCTGGTCGGGGCGGCGGAGGGCGCGCGTGGTCGCGCCCGCGCCGGCCACGGGCCAGGTGACCACCGTCTCGCCGGCCTTGAGCGCGACCGCGAGCAGCAGCTCGCGCTGGCGGGCGGTGAAGTCGGTGAAGCCGTCCACGAGCACCAGCTCGGGGACCGGCGCGTCCTCGCGCCCGGCCGCCAGGGCGCGGGTCGCCTGGTGGAGCAGGTCGGCGTCGGTGGCGAGGCGCTGGTCGGCGAGCCGCTGGCGGTAGCCGCAGAAGGCCTGGATCAGCCGCTCGGCGCGGTCGGGGTCGAGGCGCGCCTGGCGCAGGCCGCGGGCGAGCCCCTGCGGGTCGGTGACCTTGTCGCTCCCGCCCGCCTCGAGCTCGCTGAAGGCGTGGAGCAGCCCGTGGCGCACGCCGCGGAAGCGCAGGGCCAGCTCGGCCTCGACGCCCGCGGCGCGCTCGGCCGCGGCCAGCGCCTGCGCCAGGCAGGCGTCGCGCTCGCGCGGGCTCGCCAGGCGAGGCGCCAGGCGCCCGAGCAGGTGGCGGGCGAGGCCGGAGAGCGTGAACACCGTGCGGGGGTCGCAGCGGCCGATCCGGCGGGCCAGCTCGTTGCGCGCGTGGTCGCGGGCGGCGCGGTCGGGGAGGACCAGGGCGAAGGAGCGCCCGGCGCGGGCCGCCTCGGCGGCGGCCGCGAGCACACTGAACGTCGAGCCGGGCCCCACCGGACCCGTGAGCAGGCGGCGGATCGCCACGGCCCCTCCGAACGGGGCAAGCTACGGGCCGGGTCCGACAGGCCGCCGCCGGTCTTCGTGAGCGTGCACGTCGGAGGCGTGGGTTACGTTCAGGGGACTTCGGAGGAGCCGTGGCCCAGGCCAACACCCGCCGCAAGAAGAGCTCGCGCGCCGCCGCGACCCGCGCCGCGCCGGCGGCCGGCGTGTGCCCGGTGAGCGGGCTCCCGCACGGGCAGGCGGCCTGGGCCGCGCTCGAGGCCGCGATCGAGCCGTGCCGCGCCGGCGGGCGCCCCTGCGCGCTGGCGCTGGTGGACCTCGACGGCTTCCACCGCCTCTCGGGCGAGCTGGGGCTGGAGCGAGCCGAGGCGCTCCTGGCCGAGCTGGCGCGGCGCCTGCAGGGGGCGCTCGAGGGAAGCGAGCACGTGCTCGGCCGCCTGGCGGGCGATCAGTTCGCGGTGGCGCTCCCCGACCTCGAGGTGGAGGAGGCGCTCGGCCGGCTGGACGCGGTGCGGCGCGAAGCGGCCGCGCAGCCGTTCCGGCTCGGGCGGGGGGTGCGGCGGCGCGACGTCGAGGCGACAATCAGCGTCGGCCTGGCCGGGCTCCACCGCGACGCGTCCACCGCGCGCGACCTGCTCGACCAGGCCCAGGCCGCCTTGGCGCGCGCCAAGGCCCTGGGCGGGAACCGCAGCGGCCTGGCCGACAAGGACCGCATGGTGCTAAAGACCAGCTACTACCCGCAGGCCCAGCTCGACGGCCTCAAGCGCCTGGCCCAGCGCCACGGCGTGAAGGAGGCGGCGCTGCTGCGGGAGGCGCTCGGCGACCTGTTCCTCAAGTACAAGGACCGCCGCCCCGAGGCGTAGCGGCCCGAGGAGCCGTTTCGTGATCCAGAAGCCGTACACGTCCATGATGGACCAGATCTGCCGCAGCAACGGCTGGGTGCTCGGCAGCGACAAGGGCGAGATGGTGATCGGCGTCAACACCGCCGACGGCGCCCAGCAGCCGGTGGTGATCAACGACTTCCAGGACGGCTCGACCGCGCAGTTCGCGATCCGCCTCTGGTCGCCGGTCTGCCCCGCCGACCGCCTCCCCGCCGATCAGGCGCTGCAGCTCAACATGCAGCTCCCCCACGGCTGCCTGGCCAACCGCGAGGGCCAGATCGTCATGACCGCGACCCGCGTGCTCAACATGACGAACCAGACCGACCTCACCAACCTCCTCAGCGTGATCGCCTACTACGCGTCCTTCTACGCCAAGCACTACGCCGGCTCCTGAGCCACGGCTTCGGGCTTGCACGCCCCAGGCCCGTGACTACAATCGGCGGCCTCCAAGGGGATGTAGCTCAGCTGGGAGAGCGATACGTTCGCAACGTATAGGTCAGGGGTTCGAGTCCCCTCATCTCCAACGC
>CAZMSZ010000514.1:0-4662 GCA_964569055.1 uncultured Planctomycetota bacterium
CGGTTCGCCTCGCTCCGCCTCGAGCCTGGGCTCCTCGACCCGATCTTGGGCGACGGGGAGCCCCCAGAAACGCCGAAAGCCCGCCTCGCGGCGGGCTCTCGCCAAGTCGTCGCGGCGCGTGCGCGCTACAGCGACTTTCGGAACTGCTCGATCGAGAAGTGCTCCCCGGGGCAGTCGGTCGAGCCCTTGCGCACCGCCTTGTGCGCCACCACCCGCGAGCGCGGGATCCCGTAGCGGCGCATCAGCGCGCGGCAGAGCTGGCGGAGCGAGGCGAGCTGCTGCGCGGTCGGGCGGCCGTCGTTGAAGTCGCCGACCAGGCACACCCCGATCCCGAGCTTGTTGTAGAGCGCGTTGCCGGCGTGGGCCCCGTGGATCCCCTGGTTCTGGCGCTTCCAGCGCGGGCCGATCTCGATCTCGCCGTCCTTGGTGGAGGTGCCGTTGCCGATCACGAAGTGGTAGCCCAGCCCGTTCTGCCACTTCTTGGAGTGCTCGCGGTGGAACGACGCCGCGCCGCCCTGCTGGGTCGCGCTGTGGTGGATCACGATGTACTTCCAGCGGCGGCCCGCCACGACCCAGCCGGCCGGGAGCGCGCTGCGCTTGGGCTCGGCCGCGGCGCTCGCGCTCGGCGCGGCCCCGCCCTCGCGCTTCTGCCAGGCGGCGAGGTGGTGCTCGCTCCCGTCGAACAGGCGCGGGTCGACCGCCACCTCGCGGATCCTGCCGACCTCGAGGTGCTCCGCCAACAGCGCGCGGCACTCGCCGGGCAGGTACAGGACCCCGTCGCGCCAGCGGATCATGCTCGTGAGCGGGTAGGCCAGGCCGTTGATCGCGAGCTCGCGGCTGCTCGGCATGACGACGACCGTGTTCTGCCCGTCGCGGCACACGCGCTGACCGGTGACCAGGTCGATCGAGGTGTCGAGGCCGTAGGCGTTCATGAGGTCGTAGAACTCCACCTCGTCGCGCGCGGCGGGGTCGGTCTCGACCTCGACCAGCTCGGGCGCGCGCCCGGGGGCCGAGGCGGCGACCACCGTGGGGGGCCGGGCCGAGGCGGCGGGCGGAAGGGGCCCGGGGCGCACGCAGCCGACCGAGAGGCCGGCGCCGAGAGCGGCGAGCAGGAGCGGGCGAAGCGAGGCGCGGTGCATGGGCTTTCCTCCAGGGCAAGCGCCGAGCGGAGGTCGCCCGGCTCGCCTCCCCTATCGGTCAGCCCGCCGGGGGATCTTGAACGGGCGGCTGCGGCGGCCGCCGGACCGCCCCGCCCGGGCCGATCTTGGGCCCGGGCAGGCCCTCGAGCGGCGGGGGGTCGGTGGGGCCGCTCCACAGGCGGAGCAGCGCGGGGCACAGCAGCACCGAGGCGAGCAGGCTCGCCCCGACCCCCACGCAGATCGTGACCCCAATGCTCGCGATCCCGCGGTGATCCGAGAGCGCCAGCGCGCCGAACGCGAGGCAGGTCGTCAGCGCCGAGAGGAACACCGCCCGCCCCGTGCTCGTCGCCACGATCGCCGGCGCGCCCGCCAGGGAGGGGAAGCGGCGCGCCTCGCGGTCGCGGTGGATCAGGTGGATCGGGTAGTCGATCCCGATCCCGAGCACGAGCGGCAGCGCGAGCAGGTTGGCGGGGTTGAGGTCGACGCCCAGCAGCGCCAGCGCGCCGGCCGCCCAGGTCGCGCCCGCCAGCAGGGTCAGCAGCGCGACGACGGGGAGCAGCGCCCCGCGGAAGTGGACCACGAGGTAGAACGCGACGAAGGCGAGCGCCAGCAGCGAGGCGCGCACGTAGCCGTCGCGGAGGAGCGCGTCGGCCGCGTAGAACTGCACCGGCACGCCGCCCGCGTCGGGCGCCACGCGCCGCACCTCCTCCACGAACCGCCGCAGGCCGTCCTCGGTCCACACGTCGACCGCGGGGTACACGCGCAGCAGCAGCTTGCCGGTGCGCCCGACGAACCGGTCGCGCACCACCGCGGGCAGGGTGTCGATCTCGAGCGGCGCCGTGGCCGCCTCCCGAGCCAGCCCCGCGAGGGCGTCCCCCAGCTCGTGGACCAGCCGCTCCTCGTAGCGCGCGAGCCGCGCCGCGGCCGCGGGGTCGGCCAGGGCCGCGCGGGCCGCGACGCCGAGCGCCTCGAGCCGCTCCTGCAGCCCGACCACCCACTCGACCGCCTGGGCCTCGCCCGCGCGCAGGGCCCCGCGCGCGGCCTGCTCGAGCGCGCCCACCAGCGCCTCGAGCGCCCGCGCGAGGTGCGCGGCGCGCTCGCGCGCCGGCCGCGGATCGCGCGCCGGCTCGCGCGGGACCTCCGCCAGGGTGGCGCGGATCCGCGCCAGCAGCGCGAGCTTGGCCGGCTGGTCGGGCGGGACCACGTCCAGGATCGACGACGTGCCGCGCACGGTCTCGAGCCGGCGGAACTCGCGCTCGAGCCGCCGCAGGCTCTCGACGTCGGCGCAGGTGATCGCGCAGAACATGCCCGAGAGCCGCTCGTCGAGCAGCACCTCGCGGGCGAGGCGGACCGACTCCAGCTCCTGCACCTGCAGCGCGAGCAGGTCCGCGTCGTAGCCCACGCGCGGGCGGGCGGCCCCGACCCCGCCCGCGTAGGCGGCGGCCAGCGCGGTGAGCGCCACGCAGGCCAGGAGCACCGCGCCCGGGCGCCGCTCGACCGCGCGGTCCAGCGCCCAGGCCAGCCGGCTGCGCGGCCAGGCCGAGCGCGGGCGCGCCCGGCGCCCGCCCAGGCCGCGGTCGGCGAGCACGATCGTGGCGGGGAGCAAGGTCGTGGTGGCGACGAGCGCCAGCACCACCCCGATCCCGGCCACCACCCCGAACTCGCGGATCCCCTCGACCTCGGTGAACACCGTGGCGAGGAACGCCAGCGCGGTGGTCGCCGCGCCCGCCGCGATCGCCCAGCCGGTCGCGCGCAGGGCCGCCGCGAGCGCCGCCGCCCCCTCCCGGCCGCGGGCCCGCTCCTCGTCGTAGCGCGAGACCCAGTGGATCGCGTAGTCGATCCCGAGCCCGATCAGGAGCGCGCAGAACGCGGCCGAGATCAGGTTGAGCCGGCCCGGCCACAGCGTGACCGCGCCGAGGGTCACGATCAGCGCGGCCGCGAGCGAGGCCGTGGCCAGGATCGGCCCCACCAGGCGGCGGGTCGCGATCGCGAGCAGGAGCGTCACGCCCACCAGGGAGGCGAGGGTCGCCCACCACGCGTCGCGCTGGAACGTGGCCAGCTCGTCCACCTCGAGGACCGGCTCGCCCGTGAGCCCGACCTCGAGCCCGCTGGTGCGCGCCACCTCCTCGCCGAGCAGGACGCGCAGGCGGCGGACCGAGGCGCCGACCGACTCGAGGTCGCGCTCGCGCGCGGGCTGCACCAGCAGCACCAGCCGGCCGTCGGAGGTCCAGGTGTAGCCGTCGCGTCCGGCGAGCGCCCCCGGCGGGATCCAGGCCCGCCAGGGCGGCGGGGGCCGCTCCCCGGCCAGGCCCGCCGCGACGGTCTCGGCGAACGCCGGCAAGAACCCGAGCGCGGCCGCGTCGGGCGGCGCCTCCTCCTGCGCCCCCAGCGCGCCGACCAGCGCGGCGGCCTCCTCGAAGAACCCGCCCAGCCCCCGCTCGAGCAGCCCCCGCACGGCGGGGCGTCCGAGCCGCAGCCGCGCCTCGATCGCCGCCACCGCCTCGAGGTCGAGGAACAGCAGCGCCTTGCCGGCGAGCGCCTCGGGCGGCACGCGGTAATACACGTTGGGGAACAGCGCCGGCTCGGCCGCCAGGCGAGCCGCCAGCCGATCGCCCGCCGTCCGCGCGCTGGGCCGATCGGGCGCGCGCAGCAGCACCACCATGGCGTCCACGTCGCCGAACTCGGCCAACAGCTCGCGGAAGTTCTGGTGGAAGCGGTGCTGCTCCCCGATCAGCCGCATGCGGTCGGTCTCGACCTCGAGCCCCCGCCAGGCGAGCGCGCCGGCGGCCAGGGTCAACGCCAGCGCGACGGCGACCACCCGCCACGGGCGGCCGGCGAGCGCCGCCGCGAACGCGGTCAGGGGGTCGGGGCGAGGGTCGGACACGGCGCGCCATTTCAGCATCTCGCCGGGCGGATCGGCCGGGGCGTGAAGGCCACGCTGGCAGCGTTCCCCGCGATCGGGTGCAATGCCTCGCCATGGGCAGACTCGACGGCCGACGCGTGGCGCTCGTGATCCCGCACCAGGGCTACCGCGAGGAGGAGCTCGACGCCCCGCGCGCGGCGCTCCTCGCCGAAGGCGCCGAGGTGGTGGTCGCCAGCTCGTCACTCGGCGCCGCCAGCGGCATGGCGGGCGCTCGCTGCGACCCCGACCGCCTCTACAGCGCGCTCGACCCCGATCGCCTCGACGGGCTGGTGTTCGTGGGCGGGCTCGGCGCGTCCGAGTACTTCGAGGACCGCACGGCGCACCGCCTGGCCCAAGACGCGCTGCGCGCAGGCGCCGTGGTGGGCGCGATCTGCGCCGCCGTCTCGACCCTGGCCGAGGCGGGCCTGCTGGCCGGCCTCACGGTGTGCGGCGACCCGTCCCGCCACCTCCACCTCACCGCCCGCGAGGCGCGCGTCGTGGACGAGCCGGTGCGCACGAGCAGCACGATCGTGACGGGCCGCGGCCCCGCCGACGCGCCGGCCTTCGCGCAGGCGCTCGTCGCGGCGCTGCTCAGCGCGCGCGCGCCAGGCTGAGGATCTC
>CAZMSZ010000515.1:0-4646 GCA_964569055.1 uncultured Planctomycetota bacterium
CCTAACCGACACCTGCGCGTTCGACGCCCTCAGATCGCGCTTCTCTGAGGTCTAGCTCCGCCCCAGGCGCAGCAGGGCCGGGAGCAGGACCAGGTCGGCGAGGAGGGCCGCGACGAACGTCACGCCGGCGATCGCGCCGAAGTTGCGGATGCTGGCGAGGTCGCTCAGGACGTAGGTCCCGAAGCTCCCGGCCAGGACGAGGGTCGTGAACAGGATCGGCAGGCCGGCGTGGGCCAGGGCGTGGCGCACGGCGTTCTCGGGGTCGCGCTCGGCGGCCTGCGCCTCGCGCAGGGCGTGGGTGATGTGGATCGTGTCGTCGACCACGATCCCGATGGCGAGCGTCGCGATCAGGGCGTTGGCGGTGGTCATCTCGAACCCGAGCCAGCCCATCATGCCGAGCACCCCGGCGATCGGCAGCACGTTCACCAGCATGGAGAACAGCCCCAGGCGGAGGTCGCGCGACCAGAGCGCGATCAGCCCGAGCACGAGCGCCAGCGCCAGGCCGAAGCTGTCGAGCTGCGTGGCCAGCAGGTAGGCGTTGGAGCGGGCGAGCAGCATGGCGCCGCCGGTGACGTGCCCGCGCGCCAGGCCGGCGAAGCGGCGCGCGAGCTCCTGCTCGACGGTGGCGAGCAGCGCCTGGTAGTCGCGGCTGTCGATCAGGTCCAGGCGCGCGGTCACGCGCAGCAGCGCGCCGTCGAGCGACACGTGCGCGTCGCAGAACTCGGGGTCGGACGACTGCAGCAGGAGCAGGAGCTGCGCGGCGAGCGCGTCGTCGGCGGGCACCTCGCGCGGGCCGCCCCACACGCGGTGGACCTCGGCCAGGCCGTCGGGGAGCCCGCGCACCACCTTGACCGCGGGGTGCGCGTCGCTCAGCCAGGCCTCGAACGCGGCCACCTCGCGCAGCAGCGCGGCCGAGGGGATCCCGTCGGGCGGCGGGGTCAGCGGCTCGATCACGACCTCCGCGGCGACCGTCCCGCCCATGCGGGCGTGCACGAACTCGAGGTCGCGGCGGAGCGGCTCGTCGGGGGCGAGGTCGCGCAGCAGGTTCTGGTTGATCGTGAGGCGGCCCAGCCCCGGGAGCGCGGCCGCGATCACGAGCAGCCCGGCCAGGGCGGTGGGCAGCGGCGGGAGGCGCACCAGCCACTCCAGCGCGCGCGGGAGCGCGTCGGGCCGCGCCGGCGGCGGCTCGTTCGGCCCGGGGCGCCAGGCGCCCACCAGGGCGGGCACGAGCGCCAGCAGGGCCACGAACGCGATCCCCCCCGCCAGCGCGCAGTAGACGCCGAGCGTGCGCACCGGCGCGATGTGCGAGGTGAGCAGCGAGAGGAAGCCCGCGATCGTGGTCACGCTGGTGAACAGGCAGGGGAGCCACACCTCGCGCAGCGCCGCGGCGAGCGCGCGCGCCTGGGGCAGCCCCTCGCGGACCAGGCGCTGGTGGCTGGCCACGAGGTGCATGGCGTCGGCCACGCCCACGCAGATCGCGAGCGTGATCAGGATCGCGCTCAGGGTGGACAGCGCGGAGCCGGCCAGGCCCATCAGCCCGAACGTGGCGAGCAGGGTGGCCGCGATCACCGCCAGCGGGGCGAGCGCCGCGCGCGCGCTGCGCAGGCAGGCGAGCAGCGCCAGCGCGGCCACGGCCATGCCCGACGCGAGCGCGGTCACCATCTCGCGCCCGAGGATCCTCGCCACGCGCGTGGTCACGAGCGGCGTCCCGACCACCGCCATGGGATAGTCGGCCCAGGGCCCCTCGCGTGACACGCTCAGCAGCGCGTCGGCCACCGCCGCCCGCCCGCCCGGCGTGCGGTGGCGCGGGTCCGGGTCGAGCCGGAGCAGGAACGCGGCCTGCCGCCCGTCGCGCGACACCAGGAGCTCGGCGAACGGCTCGTAGCCGAGGACGCGCGCGCGCCACAGGGCGCGCGCCGCCTCGTCGGCCGGCGCGGCCGCTGCGACCGAGCGGCTGGTGATCGCCTCGTCCTCCTCGAACACCACCGGCGAGTGGAGGGGGGAGCGCAGCTCGGTCACGAACGGGAGGGCGCGCAGCCGCTCGCCCAGGGCGAGCAGCCGCGAGAGGTGGGGCTCGGCGAACGCGTCCTCCACCTCGACCAGGGCCATCACCGTGTCGTCGCTGCCGAACACCCGCTCGAGCTGGTCGTAGCGGGCGAGCGCCTCGTCCCCCTCCACGAACAGCGAGCGGTGCCCGACCTCGAACTCGAGGCGCGGGATCCCGAGCGCCGCCACGAGGGCGCAGGCCAGCGCGGCCGCGGCGCACAGGGCCCAGCGCCAGCGCACCAGCCACGCGGCGAGGTCGGCGCGCTCCGGCTCGCTCGCGTCCAGCGGGGCGGGACCGCTCACCCGCGGCTCAGCCGGCGAGGTCCAGCGCGTAGAGCGCGTACTCGCGGGTGGGCTCGCCCGTCTTCTCGTAGATCGTGCGCCCCTCCTTGGCGAGCGCGCCCACGGCCGCGGTCAGCTCCGGGCGGGCGAGCAGGTGACCGAGCAGCCGGTGCAGGTAGCTCTCGACCAGCTTGGGCCGGCGGTCCGGCTTGCGGACCGCCATGGTGTGGAACACCAGCCGGCTCGGCGGGCGCGCCGCGAGCAGCGCGGGCAGCTCGCCCAGGCGCGACGCGTCGCCCTTCAGCTCGCGCAGCGCCGGGCCCGCGTCGGGGTAGAGGTAGCCCACCCCGATCGTGCGCCCGGTCGGGTCGACCGAGAACGGCGACAGCTCGGGGATCAGGAAGGCCCGCATGCCGCCGAACAGCGCCGCGAACTCGGCCAGCGGGAGCGGCGTGTAGCCGAGGTTCTCGGAGAACCCTTCCTGCAAGACCTCGTGGGCGCGCGGCAGGTCGAGCGCGAAGCCGGCCTCGTCGAGGCGGAACGGCTCGTAGCGGTAGCCGTCCTCGAGGTGGGTCCCCTTCAGCATTTCGGAGGCCATGGCCATGGCCTCGAGCTGCGCGCGCGAGAGGTCCCACGAGCGCCAGCGGGCGAGCGGCTGGAAGCCGAACGCCTCGAACAGGGCGGGGTAGTAGTACGGATTGCGCGGCTCGCCCAGGAACGGCTCGGTCTCGTGGCCGACGGTCATGAACCGGTAGGCGTGCCAGATCGTGCCGTTCATGGGGCCCCACGCCCGGGCGAGGCCCTGCGCGCGCAGCCAGCCCGTCGCCGCCTCGAGCACGGCGGCGGCCGCCTCGGGGTCGTAGCGCGCCTCGAAGAAGCCGACCTGCCCCACCGGCTGGCCGTCGGCCAGGAGGCGCGGGTGCACCAAGGCGGCGGCGCGCGCCACGGGCTCGTCGCCCCGCAGCGCGACGAAGCTGCGCTTCTGCACGCCCTCGTCGAAGGGGGCCGCGGGGTCGATCTGGCGCGCGACCTCCACCCGAAAGGGCGCGATCCAGCTCGGGTCGTCGGCGTAGACCGCCTCGGGCAGGCGCAAGAACGCCTCGAGCAGCCGCGGGTCGTCGTGGACGGTCTCGACGCGCATGGACCCTCCTCAGCTCACCGCCACGCCGCGCGCGACGGCGAGCGCGATCACCAGCCCGACCTGCGCCACCACGGTGTAGCCCTCGACCAGCGGGCGCAGGTTGGCGCGGCGCGCGGTGGGCGCGAGCTGGAGCAGGAGCACGGCCCCGACCACGGCCGCGGCCGCGGCCAGGAGCAGCCCCACGTAGATCGAGGACAGCTCCGCCCGCAGCGCGACCCAGGCGAGGCAGCCCGCCGAGACGCTCACCAGGACGAGCGGGAGGGTGGCCGCCACCCGCCAGCCGAGCAGCAGCGAGTAGGTCTGATACTCGGTCTCGTCGGTAGGGAGCCGCACCTTGCGTGACGTCTCCCAGGCGGCGACCGGGAACCACAGGCCGATCAGCACCGGGATCGCCTCGGGCCCGAGCCGCGCCCAGCCCAGCTCGTGGGCGAACAGGACCAGCACGTAGCCCTCGACCGCCAGGGAGAGCGGGTTGTGGGTCACGAAGGCGAGCAGCAGGTTCCGCTGGATCGCGCCGCAGAAGAACCACTTGAAGGAGAGCCAGCCGAGGAAGAACAGCGCCGCGAACGCGGCGAGCGGCGCCAGCCCGAGCGGCAGGTTGGCGAGCACCAGCGCGCCGCTCACCCACCAGCGCAGCGCGACCACGTCCTCGACCCGGACCTGCCCGGTCACGATCGCGCGGTCCTTGTAGCGCGGGTCGCCGGCCTTCCCCAGCCGCAGGTCGGCCTCCACGTCCTTGAGCTCGTCGTAGACCCGCAACAGGAGCATGAACCCGACGACGGTCAGCGCGCCCAGGCCCATGCGCCAGGTGACGGTCAGCGGCGAGAGCCCCGCGAGCGCCTGCAGCGTCCAGTGGAGCGCCAGGAACGAGGCCACCCCCGCGGGGAGCATCACCGCCGGCGGGAACTGCTCGGCGAGGTAGACGCTGAGCCGCCCGAGTCGACTCGCCCGCGGCGCGGCGAGCGCTGCCGGAGCGGGAACCGCCGTGGCGTCGGAACCGTCGCTCATGCGCTGCAGGGTATCCGATGGGACGAGGACGACGAAACGGGCTCCGAGTCGGGAGGGTGCTCGTGCTTTGAGCACGAGCACGAGGGTCATGGTCGAGCCGCCCGCGGGCACTGAGCCCGAAGCCCCTCTCGCCCTACGAAGCGCCTTCTCGCCAAGGAGCAGCGCCGCT
>CAZMSZ010000516.1:0-1846 GCA_964569055.1 uncultured Planctomycetota bacterium
TCGAGGATGGAGGGCTTCATGGCTCACGTCGCGTTCGCGCGCAAGTATCGCCCGCGCTCCTTCGCCGAGGTCGTCGGGCAGGAGGCCATCGCGCAGGCCCTGCGGGGCGCCATCGCGAGCGGGCGGACCGGCTCGGTCTACCTGTTCAGCGGCTCGCACGGCGTGGGCAAGACGTCGATGGCCCGGATCTTCGCCAAGGCGCTCAACTGCCCGGCCGCGCAGGATGGCGAGCCCTGCCTGAGCTGCCCGACCTGCCTCAGCATCGACCGCGGCGAGGCGCTCGACGTGGTCGAGATCGACGCCGCCAGCAACCGCAAGGTGGAGGACGCCGAGCAGCTGCGGCTCGGCGTGCACTACCGGCCGCAGGGGACGGCCTACAAGGTCTACATCCTCGACGAGGTGCACCAGCTCACGCGCCACGCCTTCGACGCCCTGCTGAAGACGTTCGAGGAGGCCCCCGAGCACGTGCGGTTCGTGCTGGCCACGACCGAGCTGCACAAGGTCCCGAGCACGATCCGCTCGCGCGCGCAGGTGTTCCACTTCCGCCGCGCGGGGCGGAGCGACGTCGAGCTGCGCCTGAGCCAGATCGCCGAGGCCGAGGGTGTGACGATCGCGCCCGAGGCGCTGGCCCTGGTGGCGCGCCGCGCGCGCGGCTCCATGCGCGACGCGCAGAAGATGCTCGATCAGGTCGTCACGCTCCGCCCGGCGGACGGCGGCGCGCTCGGGCCCGAGGCGGTGGCGGCCCTGCTGGGGGCCTTCACCGACGAGCGGGTGGAGCGCATGCTCGACGGGATCGCGGGCGGCGACCCGGCCGCGCTCCTGAGCGAGGTGGCCGACCACCTCGCGAGCGGCGGCCAGGTGAGCTCGTTCGTGGAGGAGCTGATGGGCGCGCTGCGCGCCACGCTCTACGCGCGGACCTGCGGCCCCGACTCGGAGCTGCTCGACGCGTTCGCCTACGACCGCGAGGTGCTCGCGCGCGTGGCGGAGGCGCTCGGCGAGGAGGCGCTGCTCTACGCCCTGCAGCTCCTGGCCGACGTGGAGCAGAAGCTGCGGATCGCGCGCGAGCCACGCGTGCTGCTGGAGGTCGCGCTGGTGCGCCTGGCGCGCGCCCGCGAGCTGCGGCCGATCGGCGAGGTGCTCGCCCGGCTGGAGCGGCTCGAGCGGGCCCTGGGCGAGGGGAGCGGCCCGCCCGCCCTGCCGCGCCCCTCGGCGGGCCCCTCCCCCGCGCGCCCGGGCCGCGGCGGCTCGGGTGAGCCCGCCGCGAGCGAGCCGCCGCCGGCCGACCCGCCGCGGCGCTCGGCGCCGCGCGCGCCCGAGCGCGGCGGCGGCGGGTCGAACGGGCCGGCCCGCGGGCGGAGCTACAGCTACCCCGAGACCATGCGCGCGCCCTCGGAGGCGCGCGCCCTGGCGGAGGCCGAGCGGGCCGCCCGCCACACGCCGGACGCGCAGGCCGCCGGGCCGCTGGTGACCCCCGCCGTGCGCGAGGCCTGGCTGCGGATCCAGGACCAGCTCCCCGACGCGCTCGGGATGGCCGCGGTCGAGCTGGCCGGCGCCGACCCCAAGATCGACGTCGACCCCGAGGGGCTGATCCGGCTGCGGGTCGACATGGGCGCGTTCGCCTTCAAGCAGGTGAACGACGCCAAGAACGTCGAGCGCCTGGCGCAGCTCCTGAGCGACCGCCTCGGCCGCCCGGCGCGCCTCCGCCTCGAGCGGGTCGAGGAGCGCGGCGCCGCCGGCGAGGGCGGCGCGGCGCCCGGAGGCGGCGCGGTGCCGATCCAGCACGAGCCGATCGTGCGGGCCGCCCAGCGCGAGCTGGACGCCTTCCCCATGGAGGGGTGAGCCGCGG
>CAZMSZ010000516.1:1946-4636 GCA_964569055.1 uncultured Planctomycetota bacterium
CCGCGGTTAGAGCCCGCCGCCGCCCAGCAGGCTGCCGAGGTCGGGCATGCCGCCCTTGCCGCCGCCGAGGCCGCCCATCATGTTGCCGAGCTGGGAGCGCTGCGACTCCTCCTGGAGCTCCTTGGCCTTCTTGAGCGCCACGTTGACCGCGGCGACCACGAGGTCCTCGAGCATCTCCTTCTCGTTCGGGTCGAGGAGCGAGGGGTCGATCTTGACCTGCCGCACCTCCATGGTGCCGGTGGCGGTCACCTTGACCATCCCGCCGCCGGTCGCGCCCTCGACGGTCTTGTCGCGCAGCTCGGCGTCCATCTTCTGCTTGAGCTTCTCGGCCTGCTGCTGCGCCTGCTGCAGCATGCCCATCATGTTGCCGAAGTCGAACCCGCCGGGGCCCCCGCCCTTCGCCATGGTCGCGCTCCTCTCGCGCCTCGCCTCGCGCGGGCGCCCTCGTCATCGAGCCTAGCACGCGCTCGCGCCGCCTGGCGGGCGGTCGCCAGCCTATCGAGCACGACACGACGGGGGTAGACTCGCCCTGGCGAGGGAGACACGGAGATGTTCGGAGAGGCCGTCGGCCGGCTGATCCAAGAGCTCAAGCGGCTGCCAGGCATCGGTCAGCGGACCGCGGAGCGGCTGGCGTTCCACATCATCCTCGCCCCCCCGCGCGACGCGCTCGCGCTCGCCGACGCGATCCGGCAGGTCAAGGAGAGCGTGACGCCCTGCCGGGTGTGCTTCAACGTCACCGAGAAGAACCCCTGCGCGATCTGCAGCGACCCGCGCCGCGACGCCTCGCTCCTGTGCGTGGTGGAGCGGCCGCAGGACGTGATGGCCATGGAGGCCAGCGGGGGCTACCGGGGGCGCTACCACGTCCTCCTCGGGACCGTGTCGCTGCTCGAGGGCATGGGCCCCGAGGCGCTCACGATCGACCCGCTCGCGGCGCGCGTCCGCGCGGGCGGGGTGACCGAGGTGATCCTGGCCACCAACCCCAACTTCGACGGGGACGCCACCGCGCTGCATCTGCGCGCGACCCTCGAGCCGCTCGGCATCAAGCTGACGCGGCTGGCGCGCGGGCTGCCCACGGGTAGCTCGCTCGAGTTCGCGTCGAAGGCTATCCTCAGCGAGGCGCTCGAGGGGCGCCGCGCCTACTGAAGGGAAGGGATCGACCGCCATGCGCATGGAGACGTCGCTCAGCCAGCGCCAGGAGCTCCGGCTCCGACTGGCCCCGCAGATCCTCCAGTCGATCGAGATCCTCCAGCTCGCCACCCTGGACCTGAAGGGGCTGATCGAGCGGGAGGCCGAGATCAACCCCACGATCGAGATCCAGACCGAGGACCCGCTCAGCATCCCCGAGGGGAACGAGCGCGAGGGGATGGACGGGGTCGAGGCCCAGCTCGCGCCGAGCAAGGACTCGCTCGAGGCCGAGTTCGAGCGGCTGGAGCGGCTCAACGAGCAGTGGAAGGAGTTCTCGGGCTCCTACCGCCCGCGCGCGGGCGGCGAGGAGAAGGACAAGAAGCTCGAGGCGATGCAGAACACCTCCGACGGCGGGGAGAGCCTGCAGGAGGTCCTCGAGATGCAGCTCGCCGAGCTCAACCTCAAGGAGCGCGACCAGAAGATCGCGCAGTACCTGATCTGGAACATCGACGACAACGGCTACCTCCGCTACAAGCTCGACGAGGAGTTCGTGAAGGCCTGCGAGGTCGAGCCGCCCTGCACGCTGGAGGAGGCCGAGGACGTCATCGAGATGATCCAGGGGTTCGAGCCGCCCGGGGTGGGGGCGCGCGACCTGCGCGAGTGCCTGCTGATCCAGCTCGAGCAGTCCAACGTCGCCAACCGCTACGAGCTCGAGCTGCGGATCGTGCGCGACCACCTCGACGACGTGGTCAGCAACCGCCTCCCCAAGATCGCGCGCGCCCTCGGCGAGGACGTGGAGCTGATCGACGAGGCGATCACGTTCATCCGCACGCTGAACCCCAAGCCGGGGCGGCTGTTCTCCAACGACCAGGTCCACTACGTGATCCCCGACGTCGTCGTCGAGCAGATCGATGGCAAGTGGGAGGTCCGCGTGGAGGACGCCTACATCCCGCGGATCCACATCAGCAAGCACTACCAGGAGATGCTGAAGTCGGGCGCCGACGACCCCAAGGTCCGCGCCTACGTGAAGAAGAAGATCGACTCGGCCAAGTGGCTGATGGAGTCGATCGAGCAGCGCAAGTCGACGCTCCACCGGATCGCCCAGGAGATCGTCGACTACCAGACCCCGTTCCTCGAGAAGGGGCTCGAGGCGCTCCGCCCGCTCAAGATGCAGTTCATCGCCGACCGGGTCGGGGTGCACGTGTCGACGGTCTCGCGCGCGATCGCCGAGAAGTACATGCAGACCCCGCGCGGGATCTTCGCGCTCAAGTTCTTCTTCACGGGCGGCACCACCCGCGCCGACGGCGAGGAGAAGTCGATCGTCGCGGTGAAGCAGAAGGTGCGCGACATCTGCGAGAAGGAGGACAAGGCCCACCCCCTCTCCGACGAGGAGATCGCGAGCGCGCTCAAGGCCGAGGGCCTCGACATCGCCCGGCGCACGGTCACCAAGTACCGCAAGCAGCTCGGGATCCCCTCCAGCCGGCAGCGGCGGAAGTTCGTGTAGGGAGGCCTCGGAAACAGGGAACCTCAACAGGCATTGACCGCCAAGGAAGAGCTGTCGCCGA
>CAZMSZ010000517.1:0-2546 GCA_964569055.1 uncultured Planctomycetota bacterium
CTCGGAAACAGGGAACCTCAACAGGCATTGACCGCCAAGGAAGAGCTGTCGCCGACGAGGTCGGCTCCCTCGCGTGAGAATTGACCGCCAACGTAGAGCTGTCGCCGATGAGGTCGACTCCCTCGCGTGAGAATTGACCGCCAAGAACGCCAAGAGCGCCAAGGAAGAGCTGTCGCCGACGAGGTCGGCTCCCTCGCGTGAGAATTGAGCGCCAAGGAAGAGCTGTCGCCGACGACGTCGGCTCCCTCACGTGAGAATAACAATCCGAATGTCAACGCTGTCGCTTCGATGGTGCCGTTCTGACATTTAGATTGATATTCGCTGTTGATATTCCCTGTTCCTCCTGCCTTCCTCCGGCCCCTGCCTCCTCTCCTCTGCGCGACCCCGCCCCGCGCGCTACCCTGGGGCCCATGGAGCTCGCCCGCGCCCTGTCCCTGGTGCGTCGCCGCCTGCGCGCGCGGCGCGCCGTGTCGCACGCGGTCTGGGGCGGCGCGCTCGCGGCGCCGCTGGGCCTGCTCGCGGCCGCGCTCGGCTCTCCGCTCCCGGCGCCGCTCGACGGCCCGCTCGCGGCGCTCGCGCCGGGGGTCCTCGGCCTGCTCGCCGGCGCGCTGGTCGGGCTCGCGCGTCGCTCGCCGCCCGAGCTGGTGCTGGCCCGGCTGATCGAGCACGGCTGCGGGCACGGGGCGGTGCTGAGCACCGCGCTCGAGCTCGCGCAGGAGGGCGGGTCGAGCGCCCGCTGGGCCGAGCCCGTGCGGCGCGAGGCCGAGGCGGCGCTCGCGGCGCTGGCCGGGGCCCCGCGCTGGACGGCGCGCGCGGTCCCCTGGCGCTGGTCGGGCCGCGCCCTGGGCGCGCTCGGCGCGCAGCTCGCGCTGACCGGGGTCGTGCTCGCCCTGCCCTCCGCTGCGCCGTCGCGCGAGCCGACCGTCACCCGCCGCGCCCCCGCGCGGCTCGGAGGTGAGGAGCTCCAGACCGTGCGGCGCCTCGGCTCGCGCCTGCAGCGGACCGGCGCCGACCAGGCGGCGCCCGCCCTCGGGCGGGCCGGGCTCGCGCTGGAGCGGCTCGCGCGCGACGTCGGCGACGAGCGGGTCGACGCGCTGGCGGCCCTCGCCCGCCTGGGTGAGGTGGAGGAGGAGCTCCGCCGCGAGCGCGCCCGGATCGAGGCCCACACCGCGCTCGCCCGCCGGCTGGCCGCCGAGCCCCTGGCCCGCGCCCTCGCGACCGAGCCCGGCGCCCTCGCCCGGGTGGACGGCGCCGAGCGCGCCGAGCTGCGCCAGGCCTTCGAGGGCGCCGCGCGCGACGCGGCGGGCGACCCGGCCCTCCAGCGCACCCTGCTCGAGGCCGCGCTGGCGCTCGGCGAGGACCGCCCCCCCGACGAGGTGCGTCGCGCGGTGGGCGCGCTGCAGCGCGGGCTGGCCGCGCTGCCGCCGCCGGCCTGGGAGGCCACCACGGCCGAGGCGATCGGCGAGGCCATGGCCGAGCTCGAGGGGACGCGACGGGTCCTCGGCGGGCAAGCCGACGACCTCGCGCCCGTGCCGGCCGCCGACGCGGTCGAGCCGAGCCCGGCCGAGCTCGCGGCGCGCGTGCGCGCGCTCGAGGCGCGCGAAGGGAGCGCGGCGCTGAGCCAGCGCCTGGAGGACCTCCCGCCGGCGGCGCGGGCCGCCGTGGAGGACGCAGGGGGGGGCGACCCCGAGCGCCTCGAGCGAGCGCTCGCCGCGCTCGATCCCGAGACTCGGCGCGCGGTGGCCGAGGCAGTGGCCAGCGCGGAGGAGGCGGACGCGGAGGAGACGGGCGCGGCCGACGGTGACGCCGACGGGCCGGGCGCTTCGCCGCGCGAGCTCGCCGCGAGGCTGCGCGACCTCGCCGCGGAGGAGAGCGAGGACGCGCTCGCCGAGCGCCTGCGGGACGTGCCGCCTGCCGCCAAGGCGGCAGCCGAGCGGGCCGCGAGCGACCCCCAGGACGGTGAGCAGGCGCTCGCCGCGCTCGAGCCCGAGGCGCGCCGGGCGCTCGCCGACGCGCTCGCGAAGGACGCGGGTCCGGCGGAGCCGGCCGCCGAACGCGCGAGGTCGCCGCGCGAGCTCGCCGACACGCCGCGCGCGCTCGCCGACACGCTGCGCGACCTCGCCGCCCGCGAGGGCGCCGAGGCGCTGACCCAGCGCCTGCAGGGCCTGACGCCCGAGACCCAGGCCGCGGCGGAGCGCGCCGCGGCCGACCCCGCGAGCCTCGAGCAGGCCCTCGGCGAGCTCGAGCCCGCCGAGCGGCGCGCCCTCGCCGAGGCGGTGCAGCCCGCCGCCAGGGAGCTCGCCATGCGCGATCCGGGCCGCGACCCGCGCCCGTTCGACGAGCGCACGGACGCGAACACGCCCCACCCCGCCGCCGCGGGGCGCCCGGCCGCGTCGCGCCCTGACGCCGTTCCCTCGAGTGAACGCGGCGACGCGGGAGCGGACGAGCGCGCGGGCGCGGACGAGCGCGCGGGCGCGGACGAGCGCGCGGACGCGGACGAGCGCGAGCGCGCCGCTGAGCCAGGCGCGGGCGAGCGCGGGCGGGTC
>CAZMSZ010000517.1:2646-4607 GCA_964569055.1 uncultured Planctomycetota bacterium
CGCGGACGAGCGCGAGCGCGCCGCTGAGCCAGGCGCGGGCGAGCGCGGGCGGGTCGCCGAGGCGGGCGCGGACGGCGAGCGCGCCGCCGAGGCGGGCGCGGACGGCGGGCGGGTCGCCGAGGCGGGTGCGGACGACGAGCGCGCGGACGGCGAGCGCGCCGGCGCGGACATGGACGACAAGCGCGTCGACGCGGCCGAACGCGCCCGCGCGGACGCGGACGGCGAGCGCGGCGACACGGGCGCGGACGGCGAGCGCACCGAAGCGGACGCGGATCGCGGCCGCACCGACGCCGAAGCGGACGCGAATCGCGAGCGCGCGGACGCGGACGCGGATCGCGAGCGCGCCGAGGCGGACGCGGAGCGCGAGCGCGAGCGCGGCGAACTCGGGCAGGGAGACCCGCAGCGCGGGGAGAACGAGCCCGCCGGCCCGAAGGGCGAGCCGCTCGATCCCGCGTTGGCGGAGGCCGCCGCCGAGGCCGCGCGCGAGGCGCTCGCGCAGGCGGAGCCGCCGGAGGCCGGTGACCCGCAGGCGGGCGAGCTGCCGGAGCTCTCCCCCGCGCTCCTCGACATGGCGGCGGGCATGATCCGCTCGCTGGACGCCGAGTCGTTGCAATCGCTCGCGGAACTGGCCAAGGACCGGGCGGAGGACCCGGGCCAGGACGCGCAGCCCCCCACGCCGCCGCCGGGGCTGCCGCCGGGCGCGGAGGAGCTGCTCGAGCGGCTGAGCGAGGAGGACCTGCGCAAGCTCGGCCAGGCGTTCGCCGGCATGCAGCGCGACGGGCTCGGCGAGGGCGCGGAGCGCGAGGGCGAGCGGCCCACCCCGCGGCCCGAGCTCGCCGAGCGCCTGAGCGAGCTCGACCCGGCCCTGCTCGAGCGCATGCAGCGGGCCATGGCGGGGATCGAGCCGCCGCGTGACGGGGGCGCGGGGGCCTCCAGCGAGGGCGTTCGCGCCGACGGGGGAACGCCGCAGCGTGGTTCGAGCGCGCCAGGAGCGGCTTCCGGCTCGGGCCGCACCGGCGCCGTGGCGGGCGGCGACTCGACGGGCGCGCCGCGGCAAGGCGCCGAGCTCGCCGACGCCGGCTCGACCGCGCGCGAGGGAGGGCCCAAGGGTCGAGCGGGTCCGTCCGTCGGTTCGCCCGGCGCGGGAGGGCGCGGCGAGGCGGGCGCCACGGCGCCGGCTGGCGACGGACCGGCGACGCCGCATGCGTCCGGGCGCCCCGGCGGGCGCGGTGCCTCGCCGCCCGGCGAGCCCGGAGACGCCGGCGCGGCCGACGAGCGCCACGTGCTCCTCCCGGGGCGCGCGGCCGCCGGGCAGGTGACCGACGAGGACGCGCCCGCCGCGCGGACGCGCGCGCGCGTGCCGCTGAGCGCGGTGCCGCCGGCGGCCCTCGAGGAGGCCCTCCGCGCGCTCGACCGCGACCCGGTGCCCGAGGGCTACGAGCGCGTGGTGCGCGAATACTTCCGACGCTGGCGCGCGGAGGCCGAGGCGGCGGAGGACGCGCCCGCGGACCCGCCCCGCTGAGCCGGCGCCGGCGGCGGTAAGATCGGCGCCCCGGCCGGGCGGCCGGAGGAGGAGGAGTGCTGGTGAGCGAGACGGCCGACGTGGCGCAGGAGGCGGCGCGGTTCCGCGAGGCGCTCGCCCGCCTGGAGGCCGAGCTCGGGCGGGTGGTCGTCGGCCAGGAGGCGGTGGTCCGCCAGACGCTGGTCGCGATCCTCGCCAGCGGCCACGTGCTGCTCGAGGGCGTCCCCGGCATGGGCAAGACGCTCCTGTGCCGCAGCCTCTCCCAGGCCCTCGACCTCGAGTTCCGCCGGATCCAGTTCACCCCCGACCTCATGCCGGCGGACATCCTCGGCACGCTGGTGGTCACCGAGGACGAGCGCGGCCGCAAGGGGTTCGAGTTCCAGCGCGGCCCGATCTTCGGCAACCTCGTGCTCGCCGACGAGATCAACCGCGCCACGCC
>CAZMSZ010000518.1:0-4580 GCA_964569055.1 uncultured Planctomycetota bacterium
GCAGCCGGTCGATGATCTTGTCGTTGGTGATCCCCTCGGCCACGGCGTTGAAGTTGGTGATCAGGCGGTGGCGGAGCACCGGCTTGGCGACGCCGGCGATGTCCTCGACCGCCACGTGGTGGCGCCCGTGCAGCAGCGCGCGGGCCTTGCCGCCCAGGATCAGGTACTGGCAGGCGCGCGGGCCGGCACCCCAGGCGAGCCACTCCTTGACGAAGTCGGGCGCCTCGGGGGTGCGGATGCGGGTGGCGCGGGTCAGGCGCATGGCGTAGCGGGTGACGTGGTCGGAGATCGGCACCTTGCGCACGATCTCCTGCAGCTTGAGGATCTCCTCGCCCGTGAGCATCGGCTGGAGGGTGTGGCGGTCGGCGCTGGTCGTGCGCCGCATGATCTCGAGCTCCTCCTCCTCGCTCGGGTAGTCGACGATGATGTTGAACATGAACCGGTCGAGCTGCGCCTCGGGCAGGGGATAGGTCCCCTCCTGCTCGATCGGGTTCTGCGTGGCGAGCACGAAGAACGGCTCCTCGAGGGCGTGGCGCTTGCCGCCGGCCGTGACCTGGTGCTCCTGCATGGCCTCGAGCAGCGCGGCCTGGGTCTTGGGCGGGGTGCGGTTGATCTCGTCCGCCAGGATGATGCTGGCGAAGATCGGGCCGCGCAGGAACTGGAAGCGCCGCTCGCCGGTGCTCTTGTCCTCCTGGATCACCTCGGTGCCGGTGATGTCGGAGGGCATGAGGTCGGGCGTGAACTGGATCCGGCTGAACGAGAGCGAGAGCGTCTTGGCCAGGGTCGAGATCATGAGCGTCTTCGCCAGGCCGGGCACGCCGATCAGCAGGCAGTGGCCGCGGGCGAAGATGCACTCGAGCAGCTCCTCGAGCACCTGCTCCTGCCCGACGATGACCTTGCCCATCTCCTCGCGGATCTGCTTGTAGCTCTGCTGGAGCTTCTCGACGGCGGCCAGGTCGGCCGAATCCATCTTGGCTGCGTCGTCGCCCATGGCACCCTTCTCGGCTCGACCGGTCTCGACCCCACGTCGCGCGCCGGCGGGCCGGCGGGGCGGGAGCGGGTCGACGGGCCGTTGTCCTCGCTTGGTGAGACGCGAGGCGAACGCCCCGCGGGTCTGTCCGGCCCACCCGCGCCACCTGCGGCGGGCACCGGTGCGGGGAGTCTACCCGCGCGCTGATGCTTCGTAAAGGAAAGCAGCCCGGGGACCTCCGCGCGCCGCCGCTGCCCCGGTCGGGCCTCCCGCGCCGCCGTGCGGGCTCACAGTGGGGGTGGGACGCATTACACTTGCGCGCCTCACGAGCAGGCGGAGGGGCGGCATGACGGAGCTGGACGGGGTCTCGGCGGGCGAGCTGATGGAGGCCGGCCAGGGGATCTCCTACGACGACTTCATCATCCTGCCCGGGCACATCGACTTCCACTTCCAGGAGGTCGACCTGCGCACGCGGCTCACCCGGCGGATCGCGCTCAACCTGCCGTTCGTCTCCTCCCCCATGGACACGGTCACCGAGCACAAGATGGCGATCAAGCTGGCGCTGCTCGGCGGGATCGGCGTGATCCACTACAACAACACCATCGAGGAGCAGGCCGAGGAGGTCCGCCGGGTCAAGCGCTACGAGAACGGGTTCATCACGCAGCCGGTCGTGCTCGCGCCCAGCGCCACGCTGGCGGACGTGGACCGGATCAAGGAGCGCTACGGCTTCTCGGGGATCCCGATCACCGAGGACGGGCTGCCCAGCGGGCGCCTGGTCGGGATCGTGACCAACCGCGACATCGAGTTCGAGCCCGACCGCGGCAAGCCCGTGGCCGAGGTCATGACCCGCGAGGTGGTGACCGCGCGCGCCGGCGTGACGCTGCAGCAGGCGAACGAGGTGCTGCGCGCCTCCAAGAAGGGCAAGCTGCCGCTGGTCGACGCCCACGGGCGCCTGGTGTCGCTGGTCTCGCGGCGCGACCTGCTCAAGAACCGCGACTACCCCGACTCGGTGAAGGACGAGCGCAAGCAGCTGCGCGTGGCCGCGGCGGTCTCGACCCGCGACGCCGACCGCGAGCGGGTCGAGGCGCTGGTCGCCGCCGGCGTGGACGCGGTCGTGATCGACGCCGCGCAGGGCGACTCGATCTACGAGCTCGACATGCTCCGCTGGCTGAAGGGGGCCCACCCCGACGTCGACGTGATCGCGGGCAACGTCGTGACCAAGGCGCAGGCGCGCGGCCTGATCGAGGCGGGCGCCGACGGGCTGCGGATCGGCATGGGGCCGGGCTCGATCTGCACCACCCAGGGGACCATGGCGGTGGGGCGCGCCCAGGCCACCGCCGTCTACGAGACGGCGCGGGTCGGGCGCGAGGCCGGCGTCCCGATCCTGGCCGACGGGGGGATCTCCCAGATCGGGCACATCGCCAAGGCCCTGGCCCTGGGCGCCTCCACCGTCATGATGGGCTTCATGTTCGCGGGCACCGAGGAGGCCCCCGGCGAGTACTTCTACGAGAGCGGCGTCCGCCTCAAGCGCTACCGCGGCATGGCGTCGATCGAGGCCATGGCGGCGGGCGGCGACAAGCGCTACATGACCCGCGCCGACGACCGCAAGGTGAAGGTCGCCCAGGGGGTCTCGGGCTCGGTCCTCGACAAGGGCCCCCTCGACACCTACGTGCCCTACCTGGTGCAGGGCCTGCGCCAGTCCCTCCAGGACATGGGGATCCGCGGGGTCACCCAGCTCCACGAGGCCCGGGTGGAGGGTCGCCTGCGCTTCGAGCGCCGCACCCACGCCGCGCAGCTCGAGGGCGGCGTGCACCACCTCCACTCGTGGAGCGAGTCGGCGTCGGGCGTCCGGTCGACCTGAGCGCGCTAACCTCCGACGCGGCAAAGCTCGCCGAGCACCCAACCCGCAGCGGGAGGGGCGCGAAGCCCCCCTCCCCATGTGCTAGGCTTCCAACCACGCGGTCCTCTCAGCGCGGGGGCGGTCGTGACGGCGTTCACGTTTCCGAAGGCAAAACAGGGCAAGATGTTCCGACTCGAGGTCGGGAACGTCAGCCCGCCGCGAGTCACGCTCGCGCCGCCCGAGCCGGGCGCGAACCCGCCCGAGGGCCCGCTCCTCGTGGGCGAGCCGCTGCAGATCGAGGCCGACGTGCTGGGCTTCGCGGCGGGCGAATCGGTGGAGTTCCGGATCTTCGAGCCCTATCGCCTCCACGAGGAGCCCGTGGACACCCTCACCGCGCAGACCAGCGACGAGGAGCGCGGGGTGAGCGTGAGCTGGACGTACGACCACGCCGCGCACAAGGACTCGATCCACTCCACCCGCTTCGTGTGCGTGGTCCAGGTCGGGCGGATGGTGAACATCTCCGAGCCGTTCTGGATCTTGGCCCCCTTCACCAAGACCCTGCAGGACCCGAGCGGCGAGCCGCTCGCCGGGGTGCCGGTGCGTCTGCGAGCGCCCGGGCGCGAGGACGTGCTGGCCGAGACCGACGACGAGGGCAAGCTCGAGCTGTTCGTCCCGCCGGGCGACTACGTGCTCGACATCGTCGCGGACGACGACGACGGCCCCCTCCCGCAGCCCTTCGAGGGCGCGTAGGAGGCCCCGGGTGTCGCTGTTCCCCAAGATCCTCAAGGGCAACGCCGGGGTCGTCGCCGACCAGATCCAGGCCGGCGTCATCTACAAGTACTGGTCGAAGGGCCGCGCCAAGTGGGGCGAGGACGTCGTCCTCGGGGCGCTGGTCTCCGGGTGGGAGGACGGGACCTCGGTCAAGCTGATCGTCTACGAGGCCGACGGTGGCGAGAACGACGACTTCGTCGAGGAGCTCGACGCGAGCATCGACAAGGGGCTCGCCCACGCCACGTACACGATCGACTTCGAGGACCCCGACCAGGACGAGGGCGGCGAGTACGAGTTCTACTTCCTGGTCGAGATCGACGGGGAGACCCAGTCGACGCGCGAGCAGTGCCCGCTGCTCTACGTCGACCTGGGGCTGCCGCCGTTCTCGGAGTGACCATGGCCGTCATTCGCAGCGACGATCACGTCTCCGACGGGGCCGGCAACCACGCCGAGCGGGCCTACAGCTACGCCAGCTTCGAGCACGTGGTCAAGGCCATGGACCACCTGCGCGAGCTGAACGCGCTCTACGGCTACTACTTCCGCAAGTCGGATGGCAAGGAGACCTACAACCTCGGCCTCGACCGCGGCGCCGGCTCGCCGCGCCTGCGGGCCGACAACGTGCCGACCGGCGTGGCGCAGGAGTACCAGTGCACCACCCGCGAGGCTCCGACCCCCGCGCCGGGGCCGGCGGTCACGCGCTTCCGGGTGCGCACTCACGTGGTCGAGGGGCAGCGGGTGCCCATGCACCTGACGAACTGCTCGGGCAGCACCATGAACGCCATGGCCAAGGTCCTGGCGGGCAAGCCGAACGGCGCGCCCGGCCCGGTGATCCCGCAGCTCTCCGAGGGGGTGCTCCCCAAGAGGTTCAACGACTACTGGAACATCGTCGTCCTGACCCGCGCGGAGATCGACACCGCGGCCAAGAAGGAGGAGTGGGGCCAGGGGAGCGCGCGCGCGATCCAGGCCTTCAACCTCGGCCAGCAGGTCGACCCGCTGCAG
>CAZMSZ010000519.1:0-4575 GCA_964569055.1 uncultured Planctomycetota bacterium
AGCCTGCGCTCGCAACTCCGCCCGCCCTACCCCGCCGGCTCCGCCTCCCGCCGCAGCCGCAGCCACAGCAGCAACCCGTAGCTCGCGACCAGCGCCCAGGCGCCGACCGCGACCTCGAGCGGGACCAGCAGCCGGGCCTCGAGGTCGGCGCGCAGCGGGGCGGGGAGCCAGCCGCGCCACAGCGGGAGCAGGAGCAGGCCGATCGCGAGCGCGCCGACGGGGAGCGCCGCCACCGCGGCCGCGGCCAGCTCGATCCGCAGGGGCCAGCGCGGGCGGCGGAGGTAGCGGGTCAGCTCCCAGGCGATCACGGCGAGCGCCGCGAGGGCCGCGGTGAGCGGCGTCAGCAGCGTGTACGCGAAGTAGCGGGGGTGGTGCTGCGGGAGGACGAGGATGTCGTCGCCCGCGCCGCCCTCGTCCCTCCCGTTGGGCCCCGAGGACCAGGCGGTCTCGATCTGCAGGTGCCACAGGTCGGGGTTCGAGGCCCTGAGGTAGGGGCGCTCCCACGGGTCGGTGTCGCCGAACGCCACGAACTGATACCCGGGCGCGGAGGTGGTGGTCCACCGCGACCAGAAGCGAGCCGTGACGCGCACCTCGGGGTCGAGGAGCAGCCACGCGCCGCGGACGGCCTGGCCGAGCAGGAGCAGGAGCAGCACCGCCGCGTAGAAGCGCCGGTCGCGGGGCGCCAGCCCGAGCCAGGGGCGGCCTCGCCGCGGGCGGTCCTCTCCCGGCGGTGCGGACTGTGGACCGCCCTGTTCGTCGCTCACTTGCCCGGCGCTCCGCCCCCGCGCTCGCCCTCCTCGCCCTCGTGTTCGCGCGGGTCCTCGGTCTCGCCGACCGCGGTCCCCGCCGAACGCAGCAGCCGGCGCAGCCCGGGGGCGAGCCGTCGCACCGCCGCCCGTGGGCCCACCACCACCACGGTGTAGGCGCCGTCGGGAGCGGCGACGTGGGCGTACAGCCCGGCCCACCCCGGCCGGCGCTGGGGGGCCTCCTCCCCCGGCGCGCGCGGCGCGACGTACGTCCCTTCGAGCCGCACCAGCTGGGTGGGGTGCGGGGCCTCCTCGAGCGCCTGGGGCTTCAGGCCCTCGGGCGAGAGCGGCTTCCCGTCGGCCCCCTCGAACTGGCGAACCCAGCGGGCGAGGTGCTCCGCGACCGGCCGCTCCCGCCCCGGCGGATCGACGCGATACACGCTCACCCGCAGCGTGATCGGCTTCGGCTCCGGCTCCTTGGGAGCTGGCTCCTCGGCCTCGTGCGCGCGCGGGAGCGCCGCCGGCTCGACGTAGAACGCCTGCCGCTCGCCCTCACGCAGCGGCGCGACCTTCCAGCCCTCGGGGGTCGGGAACGTGAGCGTGCGTCCCTTGCGCGCGGGCGGCGCGCCGAGCCCCTCGTCGCGCGGCGGCTCCTCCTGCGCGCTCACCGGGAGCGCCGGCGCGAGGAGGAGCATGACCAGCAGGGCGAGGCGCAGCACGCCTGGAGCCTACCCGATCGCGCGGGACCGGGCTCGCGCGCGCCGCGCGGCCCGCCCACAATGCGCCCTCACTCGGGGGTGCTCCATGGAACTCACCACGCTCCAGGCCGACGTCGCGCGCGTGCTCGGCGGGGTCGCGCACCCGCGGGTCGGCGCGGCGCTGGCGCTCGCCGAGGAGACGGGCGAGGTGTGCGACCTCGTGCTCAAGCGCGAGTGCTACGGCCAGTCGCTCGCGCCCGACGCCCTCGCCGGCGAGCTGGCCGACGTGCTGGTGTGCGTGGCCGAGCTCGCCAACCACTACGGGGTCGACCTCGCCGCCGCAACGCGGAGCAAGCTCGCCGACCTCGCCGTCCGCGTCCCGGGCTGGGAGGCGACGCTCGGCCCCGACCTCGCGCGGGCGCGCGCGCGCATGGACGGCCCCGCAGGTGCGGCGCAATCGCCCGATTGATTCTGGACAGGCGCGCGCCCGAAGTTGCTCGCCGTCGTTGTGCGCGGGCCGGTCGCTGGGCTATGTTCCTGTCATTCCATGGGCGAGCTGCAGCACGAAATTCGCGTCCGCCTCGCCCTGGTCGGCCCGTCCGGGAGCGGCAAGTCGGCGGCCCTGGCGGACCACCACGAGCGAACCCCGGCCGACAAGCGCAGCCCGCTGACCCGGATCCTCGGCCACGACGGCCGCACGATCTACTACGACCACGCCGAGCTCGAGCTGGGCGCGGTGGGCGACCTGCCGATCCGGGTCGACGTCTACGCGCTCCCGGGCGCGCCCGAGGCGACGCTCGCGCGGCGGATCGTGCTCTCGGGCTGCAACGGCTTCATCTTCACGGCCGACAGCCGCGCCTACTCCGCGAGCGAGGTGCGCGACTCGCTCGACCAGCTGGTGGCCTACCTGGCCGAGCGCGGCCGCAGCCCCAAGGACGCGGCGCTCGTCGGCCTGCTGACCCACGAGGAGAAGGGGAAGAGCGGCTCGAACCGGGTGGAGCTGCTGGTGCGGCGCCACATCCCGCGCGAGCGGCTGGTGCGGGTCGGCGCCCACAACCCCGAGCGGGTGGGCGAGGCGATCAAGCAGGCGGCCGCGCTGGCGCTCTCGCGCGAGCGCGACGCGATCGAGGCCCGCCGCGCCGGGGCGCCGCCGCCGCGGTTCCAGCTGCCGCCCGACCTCGAGGCGGACGTGGAGCTCGCCCACCGGATCTACCTGCGCGTGGCCAGCCTGGGGGGCGAGGAGTTCTCGCCCCACGCCGACGCGTTCTTCACGCAGGTGCTGCTCGAGCTCGGCGCCGCTCGCCAGGAGGACCTCGAGGAGGCGCTCCGCCTGCGCGCCCAGGCGGTCGAGCTCCAGCTCGGCGTGTCGCTCGAGGAGATCCTCGCCAAGCGCAACATGGTCGACCTCGAGCTGCTCCCGCGCGCCAAGCGGGTGCGGAGCTGCATCGAGGTGATCCACGAGGAGGTGCTGTTCGGGCGGGTGGCCTCGAACATGGGCGTGGTCACGTTCGAGCGGGTCAAGCGGGCGCTCGGGCTGCAGGTCAAGCGGCACTTCACCCACTGCCTCGACCACCTGCTGACCCGCGCCGGCCAGCTCGACCGCGGCGGCCGGCGCCGGGTGCTCGCCGAGCTGGTCGAGACCCACCAGGCCGAGCTGTCGCGCGACCGCCAGGCGCTGCTCTCGGGCGCGATCCACCACACCACGCCCTTGGCGCTCGAGCGCGGCCCCATGCCGCTGTTCGGCGAGGTCGCGGTCAAGCTCGGGCTGGTGACCGACGAGCAGGCCAAGGAGTGCGCGAGCGAGCAGGCCCGGCTGCGGCGCGACGGGACGCAGCGGTTCATCGGCGAGATCATGCGCCAGCGCGGCTACCTGCAGGAGGACGAGATCCCGCTGGTGTGCAAGGCGCTCGAGTCGGAGATCGCCGACGACCGGATCGAGGGCTACGAGATCCTGCGCTCGCTCGGGCGCGGCAACATGGCGCTGGTGTTCGCGGCCCGACAGGTCAACCTCGACCGGATCGTGGCGCTCAAGATCCTCGACCCCAAGCTGCTGTTCGACGCCGACTTCATCGCGCGCTTCCAGGAGGAGGCCCGGGCCGCGGCCCGCCTCAACCACGCCAACATGGTGCAGGCCTACGACGTCGGCACCTGCCGCGACCTCCACTACTTCGCCATGGAGTACGTGGACGGGGTGACCGTCAAGGACCTGATCGAGGACTCGGGCGGGCTCGACGAGGACACCGCGGTCGACATCGTCGTGCAGACCGCGCGCGCGCTCGACCACGCCGCCAAGCACAAGCTCGTGCACCGCGACGTGAAGCCCGGGAACATCATGGTGAACCGCGACGGCGCGGCCAAGCTCTGCGACCTCGGCCTCGCCAAGCGCACCGACCAGGTGGGCGGCGACGCGGAGTCGATCATCCTCGGCTCGCCGTACTACATCTCCCCCGAGCAGATCCAGGGCCGCCCCGACATCGACATCCGGGCCGACATCTACTCGCTCGGCGCGACCCTGTTCCACATGCTGACCGGGCGCCCGCCCTACACCGGCCGCACGCCCGAGGACGTGTGCCTCAAGCACCTCAGCGACCCGCTCCCCGACCCCTCCAAGCTCTCCGCCACCATCACCCAGCGCGTGACCCCGATCCTGTTCCGCATGATGGAGAAGGACCGCGAGGCCCGCTACGCCAGCGCCGCCGACGTCGTGCGCGACATCGCCGCCTGGCGCCCCCAGGCCGGCTCCGACGAGCGCCAGCACGAGCTCGCGCAGCGGATCGCGCAGATGTACCCCGCGACGGGGAAGTGGAAGGTGAAGCGGTAGTCCGTTCGGAGGGTGTCCTCTCGAGCGACAGCCTCCTTGCCCTTGCCCTTGCCCTTGCCGGGCGTTCTTCGACTTGGTCGAGGCGTGGGAGTCGCAAGCGACAGCTTGGCGTCGGCGGGAGAGCGTCGCATTGAGCCTCGTGCTCGTGCTCGTGCTCGCCATGCTCGTGCTCGTCATTCTTCAGCTTCAGTCGAGGCGCAGCAGTCGCATGCGTCAGCCTCTTGGAGTCGGAGTCGGAATCGGCCTCGGACTCGGACTCGGAATCGGAGTCGGAATCGGAATCGGAGTCGGACTCGGAATCGGACTCGGA
>CAZMSZ010000520.1:0-4572 GCA_964569055.1 uncultured Planctomycetota bacterium
TTCACGCCGTGGAGCTGACCTCGCCAGCGCCAGCTCTTCCTTGGCGGTCATACTTGACGCCGTGGAGCTGACCTCGTCAGCGCCAGCTCTTCCTTGGCGGCCTCCGTCCCCCGCTCGCGCGCGCCCGCCTCGCCTGCGATCGTGAGCGCGTGCCCGCGGAGGAGCAGCACCAGCGGCCGGCGGACTCCCCGATCGGGAGCCGCCGCGCGCTGTACCCGCTGGGGGTGCTCGGGATCGTCCTGATCGACACCCTGTTCAGCCAGTGGATCGTGTTCTTCTACGCGCCGCCCGGGGCGGGCGAGGACGACCCGCGGGCGCGGACGATCGGGGCGCTGCTGCTGCTGGGGTTCTTGGTGCAGGCCGCGCTGAACCCGTGGATCGGGCAGCGCTCGGACGGGCTGCGTCACCGCTGGGGGCGGCGCCGGCCGTTCGTGCTCCTGGCGGGGCCGGCGCTCGCCGCGGTGTACGCGGCGCTGTTCGTGGGCGCGATCCCGCCCGAGCTCGGCGTGCTCGCCTACTGCGCGCTGTTCGTGGCGGTCACGCAGCCGTACCTGGCGCTCCTCCCGGCGCTCGCGTCCGAGCGCGCGGCGCGCCTGCGCCTCAGCCTCGCCGGGGCGGCCTTCGGCCTGGTCGGCTCGGGGCTCGCGCTGGTGGGCGGGCCGCTGGTGCTCGAGAGCTGGGGGCTCGGCTACCCGGGGATCGCCGCGCTCGGCGCGGGCGGGTTCGCGGTCGCGCTGCTGCTCCCGGCGCTCCTCCTGCGCGAGCCGCCGCCGCCCGCCGCGGCGCCGCCGCTCCCGGGGGTCGCCGCCGCGCTCGAGGCCTGCCGGCAGCCGGGGGTGGCGAGGTTCCTCCTGGGCTGCGGCCTGGTCAACGCGGCCTTCCTGGCGCTGATCGTGATCGGTCCTTACGTCCCGGGGGCGCTCCTCGGCCGCGGGGCCGCCTACACCGGCGTCCTCAACGCCTGGCTGTTCGGCGGCATGCTCCTCGCCGCCGCCCTGACCGGCCCCGTCGGCCGCCGCCTGTCGCCGCTCCTCCAGCTTCGCGGCGCGGCCGCCCTGGGCGCGCTCGCGCTCGGCGCGCTGTACGTGGTGAGCGGCCGCCCCCCCGACGCGGCGCCGCTCGCGGTGTGGTGGGGCGCGCTCGCGCTGTTGGGGGTGGTGGTGCTGATCGCGCTCGCGCTCCCCTCGCTGGTGCTGGCCGAGATGGCCGACGCCGACGGCCACGGCCGGGAGGGGCTGTTCTTCGGGCTCAACGGCGCGGCGGTCAAGCTGGGCCACGCCGCGGCCGCGTTCGGAGTCGGCCTGGTGCTGGCCAGGGGCAGCTCGGCCGCCGACCCGGCCGGCGTGCGCGCGGCCCTGCTCGCCTCGGCCGTCGCGTTCGGCCTGGGCGCCCTCGCCCTCCCGAGCGCTGCAGCAGGAGCTCCAGCGCAACGCTAGCCTAGGCGCATGGAGCGCCGCCCCGCCGAACGGTTCGAGGTCCTGGCCGTGCTCGGTCGCGGCGCGAGCGGGGTCGTGTATCGCGCGCTCGACCGCGCGGTCGGGCGCGAGGTGGCGCTCAAGGTGCTCGAGGCGCCGCTCGACCCCGAGGCGACCGCGCAGCGTCGCGTCCGCTTCGCGCGCGAGGGCGAGGTCGCGGCCGCGCTGTCGCACCCCGGGATCGTGCGCGTCCACACGGCCGGGGAGCTACCCGACGGGCGGGCCTTCTTGGCCTACGAGCTGGTCGAGGGGGCGCGGACGCTGAGCTCGGCGCTCCCGGAGCTGGCGCGCGCGGAGCGCTGCCGGGCGCTGCTCGAGGCGGCGCAGGCGCTCGGCCACGCCCACGCCCGCGGGGTGATCCACCGGGACGTCAAGCCCGACAACCTGCTGCTCGACCTCGCCGGACGGGTGCGGGTGACCGACTTCGGGGTGGCCGCCGCGCGGGGCCTGGCGCGCATGACGGGCACCGGCGTCATGATCGGCACGCCGCTCTACATGGCGCCCGAGCAGTTCGGCGGCCGCCGGGACGAGCTCTCGCCGG
Source organism: uncultured Planctomycetota bacterium (assembly GCA_964569055.1). Classification (GTDB taxonomy): domain Bacteria; phylum Planctomycetota; class J058; order J058; family J058; genus JAWLGW01. Next base: position 2,017 of record CAZMSZ010000520.1, read on the forward strand.
CCGCCGACGTGTGGTCGCTGGGCGTGGTGCTGTACGAGGCGCTCACGGGGACCCTCCCGTTCGGGGGCGCGACCCTGGCCGAGCTGGCCGCCGCGATCGCGCGCGGCGCGCCCGCCCCGCCGCGCGCGCTCGACAAGACGATCCCCGCCGAGCTCGAGGCGGTGTGCCTGCAGGCGCTCCGCCCCGACCCCGCGGCGCGCTACCCCGACGCCGAGGCGTTCGCGGCCGACCTCGCGCGCGCGCTCCAGGGCGAGCGCGTCTCGGCGCCGAGCAGCCGCTGGGTGGGACCCTGGAGCGTCCCCGCGCGAAGGGCCGTGCTCGGCGCGCCGCTGCTCGCGGCCCTGGCCGTGCTCGCCTGGGCGGCGCTCGGCCCGGCGCCCGCGCCCACCCGCGCTCCGCCGCGGCCCGCCGACGAGGCGGCGCGCCAGCCCGAGCGCGAGCCCGCGCCGCTCGAGCGCTGGGGCCCCGAGGTGGGGAGCCGGCGGCGCACGCGCCTCGAGCGCCACGTCGAGAAGCTCGGCCCCGGGCCGGCCGTGCCCGACATGTTCTGGGTGGCGATCGACCTCACCGAGGAGGTGAAGGCGGTCGAGGGCGAGCTCGCCGAGATCGAGGTCACGCTCGAGCGGGTCCGAGTGCGCTTCGACGTCCCGATCACGATCGACCTCGACACCAAGCGTGACGCCGGCACGTACCTGGCGCTGCGGCCCGGGCAACGCTTCACGTACTGGCGCCGGCTACCGAGCGGGGCGGTCGAGAAGGTGCGCGGCGCGAGCGCGGCGCGACGCTCGCTGATCCACCGCGAGGCCGGCGCCGAGCTCGGGCGCCTGCTCGACCGCGCGCTGGCCGCGCTGGACGACCAGGGGCTCGTGGCGACCATGGGGCTCCTGTCCTGCGCGCCCGAGGCCGGTCCGCTGGTGGTGCGCCAGCGGATGGGCTCGATCGAGGTGATCCCGGTGGAGCTGCGGCTCGAGGTCACGCGCGAGGCGCCCGGCCGGTTCGAGGGGCGCCTGCTCGGCGCGCGCGCGCTCGACCCCGCCCGCGCGGGCTGGCTGCGCGAGCTCGCGCTCCGGCGGCGCTCGCTGCGCTTCGCGGCCGGGTGGCTGGAGCACGGGACCGCGACCTACGTGCTCGACTTCGCCGCGCCGAACGACGCCTTGCAGGGCGTGATCACCGATCGCTACCAGGTGGTCACCGGCGAGGACGAGGTCGCGCCGGGCCCGGGGCCGTTCGAGCGCAGCTTCCGCCAGGCGGCCGCGCGCGGCGACGTGGAGTCCATGGCGGAGCTGGCCGACCTCCTCATCGAGCGGGGGGAGCACGCCGAGGGGGTGGAGTGGGCGAGGCGCGCGGCCGCGCGCGGCAACGGTCGCGCCTCGGCGCTCGTGGGGCGCGCGCACGAGCTCGGCCAGGGCGCCGAGGGTGACTTCGAGCGCGCGCTCGCGCGCTACCTCGAGGCGGGCGAGCGCGGCTTCGCCCAGGGATTTCGGTTCGCGGCGGACATGATCGCCAACGGCAAGCTCGGGAAGCGATCGCCGGGCGAGGCCCGCGCGCTGTGGCGGCGCGCCGGCGAGGGCGGGGACGGCATGGGCTGGCTGGCGCTCGCCAGGGCGCTGCGCGACGGACGGGACGGCGCGCCCGACCTCGACGGGGCGGCGGAGGCCGCGCGTCACCCCGCGCGGGAGGGCTCGACCGAGTCCATGGTGCTCCTGGCCGAGCTGCTGCTGCTGCGACCCGGCCTCCCGGCCGAGCTGCGCGCCGAAGGGCGGGACTGGCTCCAGCGCGCGCTCGCCGCCGGCTCGCCCAGGGCAGAGCAGCTCGTGCGGCGCCACCCGGCGCTGCGCTAGCGCAGCCGCGCCAGCCGCTCGCGCGCCACCCGCCGCGAGCTCGCCTCGCCGGGGACGCCCTCGCTCGCGGCGAGGTACTCGCGCCAGGCCTCGGCGGCCAGGGCGGGGTCGACCGCCTCGAGGGCCAGCGCCCGGTTGAAGCGCGCGGGGGCGAGGCGGGGGTCGATCGCGAGCGCCTGCTCGAAGGCGGCGACCGCCTCCGCCGCGCGGCCGGCGCGCGCGAGGGCCAGGCCGAGGCGCATGCGCGGGGCGGCGCGGCGCGGGGTGAGCTCGCAGGCGCGGGCGAGGTGCTCGAGCGCGGCGGGGTCGCCGCGGGCGGCGAGGAGCTCGCCCAGGGCGGTGTGGGCGCGCGCCGCCTTGGGGTCGCTCGCGAGGAGCGCCCGCAGCAGGCGCTCGGCCTCCGCCGGGCGGCCGCTCGCGGCCAAGGCGTCGCTCAGGCGTAGCGCGGCGAAGCCGTCGCCCTCGCGGCGGCGCGCCTCGGCCGACCACAGCGCGAGGTCCGAGCGCCACTCGCCGGCCCGGACGGCGCTCGCCACGGCCAGGAGGACGAGCGCCGCGGCGGGCGCGGCCACCCACGCGCGAGCGCGCGTCGCGACGCGGGCGCGCGCCACCCCCGCCCCCGCCGCGAGCGCCAGGCCGAACACCGCCAGGTAGGCGTAGCGCTCGGCGAACACGATCCCGCGCGGGAGCACGTTCAGGACGGGGAGCAGGCTCA
>CAZMSZ010000521.1:0-4558 GCA_964569055.1 uncultured Planctomycetota bacterium
TCCGCACCTCCCCCTTCAGGAAGCCCCCCTGCCCGGTCGAAGGAGAGGGAGCGCGGCGCTCGGGGGCGGCTCCCCGGGGCCGCCCACGCCACGGACCGGCCAGCGGCCGGAGGAGACGACATGAACGTTCACGCACGGCTGGTGGTGGCGGCCCTGATCGCGGGGTCCGCGGGCTGCGTCCCCCTCAGCGACTACAAGGCCATGGAGAAGCGCTTCCAGGAGCAGGAGACCTACGTCGTCAAGCACAAGGACGACGTGCGCGGGCTCGAGAAGCGCGAGCAGGTGCTGACCCTGCGCGCCCGCGAGCAGCAGCGGCAGATCGAGCTGCTCCGCACCCGGCTCGAGAAGTCGGAGACCATGCGCGAGCGGCTCGCCGCGCAGATGGCGAGCAAGCCCGAGCCGGCGGCGGTGCCCGCCTCGACGCCCAAGGTCGAGCAGCCGACCCAGGCCGAGTTCCTGGGCCTGGAGGTCAACCCCGCCACGCGCGGGCTGGTGCTCGAGAACGGCGTGTTCTTCGAGCCCGGCAAGGCGGTGCTCAAGCCGCAGGGCGAGAAGATCCTGCGCGACCTCCTCACGGAGCTGAACAAGCCGGCCATGCAGGGGCGGATCGTGCGGGTCGAGGGGCACACCGACGACATGCCGATCACCCGCTCGGGGCACAGCAGCAACTGGGAGCTCTCGGCCAAGCGGGCGCTGGCGGTGCTGCACTTCTTCGAGAAGAGCGGGATCGCCCCCGACCGCCTGTGCTTCGCCGGCTACGGCCCGCACCGGCCGCTCGCCCCGGGGAAGGACGACTCGGCGCGCCAGAAGAACCGCCGGGTGGAGATCGTGCTGCTCGAGCGTTGAGCGGCGCGCGGTTCGGGGAACCAGCGGCGGGGCGGCTTCGGCCGCCCCGCTTCGCTTGGTTCGGGGCACCGACCCTTGGCGCCCGCTCGGCTCGGCGGCTATGCTCCCGCCCCGCGCCCGGGACTGGGCGCGGAGGAGGTCCCGCCCGATGGATCCCGACGTCCACTTCGGTCAGATCGCCCTCAAGCACAAGCTGCTCAACAAGAAGCAGCACGACGAGGCGTTCCGCGCCCTCCAGGCGCTCCGCAAGAAGCTGGGCAAGAAGGCCAAGAGGCGCCCGCGCCTGGTCGACGTGCTCGTCCAGAAGAAGCTGCTGACCGGCACGCAGGCCCGGCAGGTGGAGAACGCCCGCCTGTTCCGCGAGCGGCGCATGCAGGACAAGGTCTACGCGCGGATCGCGATCAAGAGCAAGTTCTGCGAGAGCAAGCAGGTCGACAAGTGCCTGGCCAAGCAGAAGGCCGCCTACCTCGAGGGCGAGGAGCCGCCGGCCCTGGGCGCGCTCCTGCTCGAGAAGAACTGGATCAACGAGGAGCAGGACGAGGCGATCCGCGCCGCGCTCGACAGCCTCGACGTCGAGCAGTACATCACCGGCCGCAAGGGGAAGAAGGGCAAGGCGGCGGCCGCCCCCGCCCCCGCGTCCGAGGAGGACGAGGACGAGGACGAGGACGACGAGCTCGACGAGGAGGAGCTCGAGGAGATCGAGGACGAGGACGGCTCGGGCTCCAAGCCGGGCGTGGTCGAGGAGCTGAGCGGCCTCGAGGTCGACCTCGACCTCGAGGAGGCGAGCGGCAGCCTCGACGACGGCGAGGCGGTCGAGGAGCTCGACTCCAACATCGACGACGCGATCTCCGGCCTCGACATCGACGAGGCGAGCGCCAGCGCGAGCAAGTCGGCCGCCAGCAAGCCGAAGAAGGCGCCCGCGGCCAACGTGTCGGCGCCTCACGGGCTCTCGTCCGACCTCGACATCGGCTCGGGGATCGACCTCGAGCTCGAGGACGACGACGACGACGCCGCCGCGAGCGGCAGCGGCGCGCCCGAGGAGGCGAGCGCGTCGGACGACCTCGGCTCGGACCTCGAGCTCGACCTCGACGACGACGACTGAGCGACTCCCCGCCCGCCGCCGCGCCGCGCGCGCCCTACTCGGTGCGGCGCAGCGGACCTGCGCGCAAGGCCGCCTCGATCCTGCGCGCCAGCGGAAAGGCCTCGTCGGCCTGGCGCAGCGCGGCCCGCGCGGCCCGGCGCTCCTCGAGCGCCTGCAGCAGCGTGACCGGCCGCTCGGGCACGATCGCCTCGGCCGCCGCCAGCAGCGGGTCGCGCCCGATCACGACCCCCCGCAGGCGGCACCACAGCACGAACGCGAAGCGGAACTTCTTCTCGTCGCGCAGGAGGACCTTCACCAGCGACGGCAGGCGCTGCGCGAAGATCCGGGGCGCGAACTCGTCGAGGCGCCCGTCGATCTCGGGGTACAGCACCGGCGCCTCGGGCTGGCCGAGTCGGTGCACCAGCTCGAGCTGGCTGTCGAGGTGGCCCATGAGGTTGCGCAGGGCGAGCCGCGAGATCCGCCCGATCCGGCGGGCCGCCTCGCGCGCGTCCTGGCCGGCCGCGCCCCAGGCCATGGCCTCCGCGGTGAACAGCACGTCGTCCTGCACGAAGCGGTGCGCGCCGAGGTCGTAGACCTCGTAGATCACGCGCGCGATCAGCCGCGCCAGGAGCTCACCCGCGCGCTCCCCCTTCTCGGCCATGAAGCGGTCGAGGAGCCCCTCGAGCCGCGCGTCCGGCGCGGCGCCCAGGGCGTCGCGCAGGTCACGCGCCAGCACGTCGGTCAGCTCGCGCGCCACCGCGGGGTCGGCCGTGGGCGCCTCGGCGAAGGCCAGCGACGAGAGCAGCCCGAACAGCCCGAGCGCCTCGGCGTCCTGCGTCAGCGCCCGGCGAGCGACCTCGGGCAGCGCCACCTCGGCCGCCGCGCTCCCGACCGCCTGGGCCACGAACCCGGCCGCCGTCTCCTCGGGCTTCAGCATGGGGCACCTCCTCCGCGACGGGGCAATGCTACAGGGCGCCCCGGCTCCTCGCCTCCCGAGGCGAAGCGCGGAGGGCCGGCCTATTTTTGCCGGTGCGAAAACGGGTGGGTCGGGCAAATAGGGTCGACCGCTCGCGAACACCGACGTTAGAGACGTGACTTAGCTCCGGCACGAGCGTCGCTCAAGAGCCCAGCGGTTCTGTTCAAGACGCTTGAGAGGGGTCAAGTTCCCCCCGCCCTTCCCCCTCTCAGGCACGACCCGTCAGACCCCGGAGTGCGTGGCTCCGGGGTCGGGGTTTTTCCGGAGGGGTCGTTTTTCTGGCTTGCGGCTCCTTGCCCGCTCGCGAGACCGCCAAGGACGAGCTGTCGCTGGTTCGCTTGGCTCCCTGGTTGAAGAAAGAACCAACCGCCAAGAGCGCCAAGAGCGCCAAGGGAAGAGCTGTCGCTCGTAGGACAGCTCCCACGGCGAGGTCGCTGTCGCGCACTGACTCCCACGCCTTGGAGGAAGCTGAAAGCGGGCAAGGGCAAGGGCAAGGAGGCTGTCGCTCGCGTGACGACCTCCCTGGTCCAGGCAAGAGGCCCGGGCACGCTCCGCCGCGCCGCTCGTACGCGCTAAACTGCTCGCTCGCGCCCGCCGCCCGGAGGAGCAGCTCATGGCCGTGTCGCGCCGCATCCAAGGCTTCATGCAGTCGGCCTCCTGGATCCGGCGGATGTTCGAGCAGGGCGCCGAGCTCAAGCGGCGCTTCGGCCCTGACGAGGTGTTCGACTTCTCCCTCGGGAACCCCGACCTCGAGCCGCCGGCGGCCTTCTTCTCGGTGCTCGAGGCGGTGGTCCACGACCGCACCCCGCACGCCCACCGCTACATGCCGAACGCCGGCTACCCCGAGACCCGCGCCCGGATCGCCGCGCGGGTGCGCGAGCTGCACGGGGTCGACCCGGGCGTCGAGGGCGTGCTCATGACGGTCGGCGCGGCCGGCGCGCTCAACGTCGCCTTCAAGGCGCTGCTCGACCCGGGCGACGAGGTCGTCGTCCTCTCGCCCTACTTCCCCGAGTACCGCTTCTACGTCGACAACCACGGCGGCGCCCTGGTCGTGGTCCCGACCGCCGCCGACTTCGCGCTCGACCTCGATGCGATCGCGCGCGCGCTCGGGCCGAGGACGCGCGCGGTGGTGGTCAACTCGCCCAACAACCCCACCGGGCGGGTCTACCCCCAGGCCGACCTCGACGCGCTCGGCCGCCTGCTCGACGAGCGCGCCCCCGACGCGACGCTGATCAGCGACGAGCCCTACCGGCGGATCGTGTACGGCCGGGTCGAGGCCGGGAGCGTGCTCCGGGCCACGCCGCGCAGCGCGATCGCCACCTCGTTCAGCAAGGACCTCGGCCTGGCCGGCGAGCGGATCGGTTTCTTCGCGGTCCACCCCGAGCACCCCGACCGCGCGCCCCTGCTCGGCGCGGCCGTGTTCTGCAACCGGACGCTGGGCTACGTCAACGCCCCAGCCCTCATGCAGCGGGTGATCGCGCGCCTCGAGGACGTCACCGTCGACGTCGAGGAGTACGCGGCGCGCCGCGAGCTGTTCCTGAACGGCCTGCGGGAGGCGGGCTACGACTGCGTCGCGCCCGAGGGCGCCTTCTACCTGTTCCCGCGCTCGCCCCTCGACGACGACGTGGCCTTCATTCACGAGCTGCTCGGCGAGC
>CAZMSZ010000522.1:0-2076 GCA_964569055.1 uncultured Planctomycetota bacterium
CGGCTCGGCGGGGGCGGGCGGGGGCGGGGGGTCGGGGCGCCGCGCCAGCTCGAGCGGGGCGTCGCGGCGGGCCTCGATCTTGGCGCGCAGGCGGGCGAGGTCGCGGCGCAGCGCGTGGACGGGCGGGCCGGCGCCGTGCTCGCCGGCGCTCGAGGCCCGCTCGAGCGCGTCGAGGCGGGCGAGCGCCTCGATCGGCTTGCCGGCGTCGGCGAGGGCCCGCGCCACGTCGAGGGCGGCCCGCGCGGCCTCGGTGCGGTCGGCCTCGGGCGGGGTCTCGGGCGCGCCGCCGGCCGCGCCGGCCGCCACGTCGGTCGTCGGCGCCGACGCGCGCGGTCCGAGCGCGAGCCGCGCACCCACGGCCAAGGCCACGAGCGCGCCGACGGTGGCTGCGGCGATCAGGAGCGGGGAGGTCCTGCTCGAGACCGACGAGGGTTGGCCGCGGGCCCGCCGACCCGTGGTGGGTCGTGCCAGGCGGCGCGATCCGCTGCCCGACGGCCGCGCGGGCGCGCCCGAGCCCACCGCCGTCCTCGCGCGGACAGCTCCGGAGCCCGAAGCGGCGCTCGGCGCCGTCGCGGCGGGAGGCGCGCTCGGCAGGGGCGGTGGGCTCGCCGGCAGGGGCGCCGGGCGCGGCAAGGGGGGCGGCGCCGGCGGCGGGGCAGCCAGCGGGAGCGGCGGTGACGCCGCCCGCACCGGGAGCGGCGTCGCAGGGCCGACACCGCTCCCGGGCGCGACGGCGGGCGCCCCGGGCCCGACCTCCCGGGGCGCCACGATCACGATCACGCGCGGGCGCGCCGCCCGCGGCGGCGACGCGCTCGACGCGTGATCGCTGTTGGTGCCCTCCGCGGCGCGCGCCGCGAGGATTCGCTGGGCGGACTGCAGGAACCACAGCTCGTGTTCGGCGTTCAGCCGGCCCGAGGCGCGCAGCAGCGCGAACAACGTCGGAGAGCGACCCTCGGTCGCTGCTGCCCGCTGCTGGTCACGCAGCAGCTCCACGAACGTGGGCGGCACCTTGCCGAGCGGCGCCAGCTCCAAGAACAGCTCGTCGGAGAGCTCGAGCGCCATCGCGCCGCCCCTCGGTCCGGTGGTCCGCGGCGTGCCCGTCGGAGGCACGACCGCCGCTCACCGCCAGGACGCTCGGGGAGGCGCGGCGTTACTTCACGAGCGCGAGGCGCTCGTAAGTCACTTCTTCTTGGGGACCTCGTCGAACTCGATCACGTGATCGACCAGGCCGTACTCCTTGGCCTCGACCGCGGACATGAAGAAGTCGCGGTCGGTATCGCGCTCGATCTGCTCGGGGGTCTTCCCGGTGTGGAAGGCCATGACCGTGTTGAGCAGGCTCTTGAGCCGCTTGATCTCGCCGGCCGCGATCTCGACGTCGGCCGCGGTGCCCCGCGCCCCGCCCCAGGGCTGGTGGATCATGAGCCGGGCGTGGGGGAGCGCGTAGCGCTTGCCCTTGGTGCCGGCCGCCAGGAGCACCGCGCCCATGGAGGCGGCCTGGCCCAGGCAGTAGGTCGCGATCGGGCAGGTCACGAACTGCATGGTGTCGTAGATCGCGAGGCCCGCGGTGACCGAGCCGCCCGGGCTGTTGACGTAGAGCGAGATGTCCTGCGCCTTGTTCTCGAACTGGAGGTACAGCAGCTGGGCGATGATCACGTTGGCCGAGGAGTCGGTGACCTCGTCGCCGATGAAGATGATCCGCTCCTTGAGCAGCCGGCTGTAGATGTCCCAGCTCCGCTCGCCCTGCCCGGTCTTCTCGACCACGATCGGGATCACGGCGCCGCGCGGGTCGGCCAGGGCGCTCGGGGGGGTGGCGGCGAAGTCCATTGTCGATCTCTCCTGCGAGCCGGTTCGGCGACGAGTATAGCGGCGGGCTCTGCCGTGTGGAGGCACGCCGCAGGATTCCGCGTGCGGACCGGGGCGGAGTGGTAGAGATCGCAGCCGGGTGCCAGGCTCGGGTGCGCTGGTGAGCGTCAGCGGTTCCGCCCTGCCCCCCAGCGCGTGCCCTTGGGCTCGTGCTCCGTGCTCGTCTGACGACGCCACACATCCTTGCGCCAAGCGAATCGTGCCCGTGCCCGT
>CAZMSZ010000522.1:2176-4550 GCA_964569055.1 uncultured Planctomycetota bacterium
CGTGCCCGTGCCCGTTACCGTGCGCGTGGCCCGTCTTCACTTCGGTGCGGCGGAGGAGCGCTGCAAGCGAGAGCGGTCTGGGTAGCTCCTTCGGGCAAACCGGCACGCGCGTGGGTCGCGAGCACGGCGCACGGGCACGGGCACGGGCACGAAATGTGTGGAATCGCCAGGCGAGCACGAGAACGAGCACGAGAACGAGCACGAGCACGAGCACGAGCACGAGTGACAGCCGCTACGCCCCGCCCTCGGCGGCGAGGGCCAGCGCGAGGGACAGCGCCTCCTCGCGCGTGCGGACCCGCCCCTCGAGCTGGGCGTCCTCGGCGGCGGCGAGCAGGCGGCTGAACAGGCGGCCGGCGGGGAGGCCGGCCGTCTGCAGGTCCTTGCCGCTCAGGAGCGGCCGCGCCGCGAGGCCGCTGGGGGTGGGGTCATCCCGGTAGGCCGCGAGGCGCGCGGCGAGGTAGCGCGTGGGCTCGAGGTCGCCGCCTCGCGCGATCGCGCCGGCGCGCAGCAGCTCGAGCAGGGCGTCGGCGTCGGCGGCGCGCAGGAGCCGCTTCTGCTCGGCCAGCGAGCGGCTCGCGAGCTCGCGGGCGGGGGCGAGGTCGCGCACGAGGTGGACGGCCGCCTCGCGGTCCTTGTTGGACAGGCGCAGGCGGCGCAGCGCCGCGTCGACGGCGGCGGGCGGTGCGGCGTGGAGCAGCGTCGCCCAGGCGAGCGGGCGCGAGGCGTCCTCGGGGAGCGCCGCGAGCGCGCGGCAGGCGGGCGCGACCGCGGCCACCGCCTCGGGCAGCACGACCTCGAGGATCCCCAGCTCGTGGCAGAGCGCGACCCCGCGGGCCCGGGCGGGCACGGCCAGGACCTTCTCCAGCTCGGTGCGGATCCGCTCGGCCGAGACGTGAGCCGTCTCGATCTCGCGCGCCCGCGCCCGGGCCTCGGCCGCGGTGCGCTCCTCGATCGTGAACCCGAGCGCGGCGGCGAACCGCGGCGCGCGCAGGATCCGCAGCCGGTCCTCCTCGAACCGCTGGGCCGGGTCGCCGATCGCCCGAATCCGACCGCGGCGCAGGTCCTCCTCGCCGCCGACGTAGTCGTGGATCTCCCCCGAGAACGGGTCGAGGAACAGGCCGTTGACGGTGAAGTCGCGCCGCTCGGCGTCGAGCGCCGGGTCGGCGGTGTACTCGACCCGGTCCGGTCGCCGCCCGTCGGTGTAGTCGTAGTCGACCCGGAACGTGGCGACCTCGATCTGCTGCCCCTTGAGGCGCACGATCACGATCCCGAACTGCTCGCCCACCAGCAGGGTCCTCTTGAACAGCGCGCGCACCTGCTCGGGGGTGGCGCTGGTCGCCACGTCGAAGTCGTTGGCCGGGCGGCCAAGCAGGAGGTCGCGCACGCAGCCGCCGGCGAACAGCGCGGTGTGGCCGTGCTCGCGCAGGACCTTCACCACGAACCGCGCGGCCTCCTCGGCGGCGCTGGGGGGAGAGGCAGGAGGAGTGCTCACGCCGTAGGTTACCGCGCGGCGCGCCCGCGCATGTCCGCGCGCGCGGCGGGGCCCGCTCGCCGCGCTGCTCGTCGCCGAGCTCTGCTGACGCGGCTCAGCACGGCTCCATGCCGAAGCGCCGGCGAGGGCCGGGGGCTCGACGCGCTGCCCGCGTGAAGCGATCGAGCTCCCTGCCCTTGCCCTTGCCCTTGCCCGCCCTTGCCAAGGCGGTCCTGCCGACCAGCGGCAGCAGAGAGCCGGGCAAGGGCAAGGGCAAGGGCAAGGGCAAGGAAAGAGGCATTCAGGTGCAAGCGAGCGGCGCCGTCAGTCGCCGAGGGCGTCCGAGGGCTCGCCGGCGCGGGCGGGGCGGGTCGCGAGCCACGCGGTGTCCACGCGCAAGCGGCGGGGGTGGACCTCGATCGAGGCGGCGGTCTCGGCCGCCTCGGGGAGGGGGAGGACGACGAGCTGTCCGCCGCCTCGCTCCGGGTCGAGCACGCGGGCGACGAGGTTGCGCCCCGCCCACTGCAGCGCGATCGCGGGCTGCTCGCTCCAGCCGCGGGGATCGAGCCCGCGCCGGGCGTCGCCCATCACGACCTCGTGGCGGTTGACCTCGACCTCGAGCTTGCCGAGCTCGAGGCGGAGCTGGCCGCCGCGCTGGGGGGGCTCGATCAGCACCACGACCAGACCGAGGAGCGGGCCGGCGAGGTCGGTCCTGCCGCGGGACGCGAGCGGGTGCTGCGCGATCCGGCCGGCGAGGTAGTCGGTCCGCGCGGGTCGGCCGAGGGTCGCGAGCAAGCGCGCCACCACCAGGCTCTCCTCGCCGGCGGCCAGCGCGGCGGCGACGGCGCGCAGCTCGTCGAGCTCGCGCTCGAGCGCGCGCCCGAGCGGCGTGTGGGACAGGGC
>CAZMSZ010000523.1:0-4506 GCA_964569055.1 uncultured Planctomycetota bacterium
CAGCTCGAGCGAGGCGAGCGCCCGGGGCGCCTTCCTGCTTTCCTGTCCTCTCCGAGCCCGCCCGGCTCCTCCTACCCCGCCCCCCCGTTCCTCATCCGCTCCTGCCGAGCCAGCCCGCGACGCGCGAGGGCGGCGCCGATGCGGAAGCCGAGGCCGGGCACCACGTCGCCGAAGCGGGCCAACAGGCCGCGCGAGCGGGGGATCCACAGCTCGCGTGGGGGGCGGCGCCCGAGCAGGCGCGGGCCGATCAGCGCGCGGGCAACGTCCGTTGGTTCGAGCAGGCGGCCGCCCGAGAAGGTCAGCGCGGCCTCGCGGTAGCCGAGCTGGAGGTCGAGCATCGGGGTGCGGACCGCGTCGGGGCACACCACGGTCACGTGGACCCCGCGCGGGCGCAGCTCCTCGGCGGCGATCAAGGAGAAGGCGCGCACCGCGAACTTGGAGGCGCTGTAGAGCGCGAGCCCGGGGATCGGCGCCAGGGCGGCCATGCTGGCCACGTTCACCACCTGGCCGCGGCCGCGCGGGACCATGCGCTCGGCGGCCAGGCGGGTCCCGAGCACCACCCCCTTCACGTTGACGTCGAGGTGCAGCTCCACGTCCTCGAGCGCGAGGGTGTGCACCTCCCCCGGGCGCAGGTAACCCGCCACGTTGTAGACGAGGTCGACCTCGCCCCAGCGGGCCGCCGCGTCGAGCGCGGCGCGCCAGGCCTCGCTGCGCCGCACGTCCAGCGCGGCGACGGCCACGCGCTCGGCCGGCCAGCCCGCGGCGCGGGCGCGCGCCTCGAGCGGCGAGGGGTCGAGGTCGGTCAGCACCACGCGCGCGCCGCCCTCGACGAGCAGACGCGCGACCTCGCCGCCGATCCCGCCCGCCGCTCCGGTGACGAGCGCGACCCGCTCCGAGAGGCTCACGGCCGCGCCTCGCGCGTCGGGCGGGTCGCGGCGCCGAACGAGAGGTCGCCGAAGCCGAACGTGGGCGCCACCCCGGGGAACGCCCAGTAGGCCGCGAGCTCGGAGGAGGGGAACACGTTGTAGAACGCCGGGTCGCGCCGGCTCGGCCCGGCCAGCTCGCGCTCGAACAGCATGGAGAGGTACTGGTCCTGCGTCCGCTCGAGGGTGTTGCCGTTGAGCACGACCTCGGCCCCGGTGCGCCGGGCCCAGGCGGCCACGCCCGGAATGCGCGAGCGGAGCGGCGCGTAGCTGTCGGCGCTGATCCCGTTCTCGCTGGTGACGAGCAGCCCCTCGGGGGTGTGGACGGCGAACGAGACGTTGCCGACCGTGTGCCCGGGCGTGCGCACGATCGCGAGCCCTTCGCCGACCAGCACGTCGCCGTCGAGGAGGACCACCTTGGCGGGGTCGATCCCGGCCAGGCCGTGCGGGCAGTACCAGTCGGCCTCCAGCGGGAGCAGCCCGTGGGCGGCCTCCCACTCGGCGCGCGACACGAGCAGCTTGGCGTTGGGCAGGAGCGCCGGCGTCCCGTCCGCCCCCAGCCAGCGGCGCACGTCCTGGGTGTGGAGGTGGTCGTAGGCGATGTAGTCGACGTCCTCGGGGCGGAGCCCGGCGGCGGCGAGGGCGCCCTCGACCGAGCCGAGCACCGGGGCGAGCAGGCGCTCGCCGTAGCGGCCGAGCAGGCGGGCGCGCGCGGCGAGCCGCTTGAAGTGGGGCGTCTCCTTGTTGCGCTCCACGTCGGACGGCGAGAGCAGGACCGTCTTGAGCCCGTCCGCGGCGCGGACCTGCACCACGAACACCCGGTTGAGGATGTGCAGCAGCGGCGTCTTGACCCGCGAGGCGCGCCACAGCCCGTAGCGGGTGGGGTAGGGCACGCGCACCAGCGAGGCCGCGCGGTAGAACGGCGCGGGCGGGCCCGCCAGGAGCCGCTCGCGCAGGGCGTGGGCGGCGGCCCGCAGGCGGCGCAGCCGCTCGGTCGGGCGCAGCGGGTCGCGGGCGCCGTCGAGCTCGCGCAGCGGGGTCAGCACCCCGGCCTCGCGCAGCTCGTGCTGGGCGTGCTCGTGTGGAGCTCGGGTGCCGACCATGCTCTCCCTCCGGCGGGTGGACTTGGCGCGGGTGCGGCCGCGCCCTAATCTAGCCGGCTTCGCCGGGCTGCCGGCGAGGGGAGAGCGCGTGGCCGAGTCGTCACCCTGGATCGTCGACGTCGACGAGCACAACTTCCGCGAAGCCGTCATGGAGAAGAGCCTGACGGTCCCGGTGGTGGTGGACTTTTGGGCGGAGTGGTGCGGGCCGTGCCGGCTGCTCGGTCCGCTCCTCGAGGAGGAGGCGCGCGCCCGAGCGGGCGGGTTCGTGCTCGCCAAGGTCGACGTCGACCGGGCCCAGATGCTCGCCGCCCAGTTCGGGGTGCAGCAGATCCCGCTCGTCGTCGCCTTCAAGGGCGGGCGGCCGGTCGACGAGTTCACGGGCGTGCTCTCCAAGCCCGAGCTGGCGCAGTTCCTGCAGCGGCTCGGGGTGGGGCCGGCCGCGGGCGAGCAGGACCCGCTGACGCGCGCGGCCTCGCTCGAGGCGAGCGACCCGGCCCAGGCGGAGGAGATCTACCGCCAGGCGATCGCCGACGACTCGCGCAACAGCAAGGCGCGCCTCGGCCTGGCCCGCGTGCTCATGGCGCGAGGCGAGATCGAGGAGGCCAAGCAGCAGCTCGCCCGCGCCGAGAGCAGCGAGGAGACCTCGCGCCTGCAGGCGGAGATCGCGATCAAGGAGCTGGCTGGCGGCCTGGGCGATCCGGCCGCGGCGCGCGCGCGCCACGAGGCCGACCCCAAGGACGCGCGGGCCGGCTACGAGCACGGCGTGCACGAGGCCGCGGCCGGGCGCTTCCCCCAGGCGCTCGAGCTGCTCTACGCGGCCGGGCTGCGCGACAAGGAGCTCGCTCGCAAGGAGGTCCGCGAGGCGATGGTCCACGTGTTCTATCTCGTGGGCTCGCGCTCGCCGCTCGCCAACGAGTACCGCGACAAGCTGACCGACCTGGTGTTCTGAGCGGGCCGCGCGTGAGCGGGCCGGACGGGTGGCTGGTCGGGGTCCGGCTGCATCAGCTCGAAGGCTTCTTCTACGTCGCCACCCACGAGGGGTTCACCCGCGCCGCGGAGGCCATGCCCTACCCGATCACCGAGCCGGCGCTGCACCAGCAGGTCCGCAAGCTCGAGCGCGCGCTCGGGGCGCGGCTGCTCGAGCGCGGCCCGCGCCGGCGCATGCTGCTCACCCCCGAGGGGCGCGCGCTGCTCGAGTTCGTGGCGCCGTACTTCGCCGCGCTCCCCTCGGTGCTGCGCGGGGTGGCGGGCAGCGACAGCGGCGTGCTGCTGGTGGGGAGCGAGCCCTTGTTCGTGGAGGCGCTGGCGGCGCCGGTGGTGGCGGCCCTGCAGGCGTCCGCGCCGGCCGCGCGCGTGCGGCTGCTCGAGCTCGACCTCCTCGACCAGCCGGCGGCGCTGCTCGAGGGGCGGCTCGACGTGGCGCTGACCGGCACGCCGACCCGCCTGCCCCCGGAGGTCGCGTTCGAGGAGCTGGGGCAGCTCGGGCTGGAGCTGCACGTCCCCGCGGACCACCCGCTCGCCAGGCGACGCCCGCCCCTGCGGCCCGAGCTCCTGGCCGACCTGCGCTGCGTGGTCTACACGCAGGGGAGCGAGGGGCGCGCGCTCAGCGACGCCCTGCTCGCCCGGGCGGGCCTCGCGGTGGTCCCCGCGGCCGAGGCCTCGACCGCGACCGCCATGCAGGCGCTGGTGCGGGCCGGGGTGGCGCCGGCCTTCGTGCCGGCCCTCCGCGGCGCCGCGCCGCCGCGCCGCCGCAGGACGCTCCCCGACGGCACGGTCGCCTTCGACCTGAGCGGGCCCGCGGCCGAGCTCGGCCCGCTGCCGAGCTTCGGCCTGCTGCGCCGGGCTCGCCCGGCGCCGCGGGGGCTGCTGGCGCGGTTCTGCGCGCTGGCCCGTCAAGCCGTGGGCAGCTAGGCCTAGAGCCGGCGCCGCTCGGGCTTGGCGCTCGCAGCGCCCAGGGTCGAGGCGCACAGGCCGACGAACATCGCGCCCACGCCCAGGAACGCCACGCCGCTGGCGGCGGTGGCGGCCTTCTCGGCGGTCCGGGCGAGCTCCTGCTTCATGGTGGCGGCCTGCTGCTCCCAGCGCGCCAGGCGCTGCTCGATCTCGGGCGGGCTGAGGTCGGTGCGCTCGGACAGCTCCTGGACCACGCGGTCGCGCTCCTGCGGCGTGGCCTCGCCCTGGATCACGCCGGCGATGCTCTGGCGGAGCTGAGGGTCGCGCTGCGCCTCCTGCAGCAAGCCCTCGAGGTCCTGCTCGACCTCGGGCGGGAGCTGCGCCTGCTGGAGCGCCCCACCGACGGCCGGGGTCGCGGCGCCCGCGATCCCGCCCAGCGCGGAGGCGGTGCCCGACAGGACCGAGCCGGCCCCGCTGGTGAGCACGTACAGCCCGAACAGGGTCGCCACGCTCCACGCGACCACGCCGTGCAGCGCGCGGTCGAAGCGGCGCGGCGTCCCGGTCAGGCGACCGGCGAGCCACCCGCC
>CAZMSZ010000524.1:0-4501 GCA_964569055.1 uncultured Planctomycetota bacterium
CGTCAGTCCCCCGGGTTGAGCAGCTCGTAGCGCGGGCGGCGCTGGGTGCCGGGCACGCGGCGCAGGCGGCCCTTGGCCTGGAGCGCCTCCCAGATCGCGGCCGGGAAGCCGTCGGGCGGCTCGATCCCCACGATCGCCGACTTCTTGCCGCTGCTGAAGGCGCCGCCCATGGAGCTCGACTCGTCGTCGCGCCGGGCCAGCTTGAGCCGCTTCTTGAACGCCTTGAGCGCGCGGGCGAGCTCGTCCTTGGAGAACTCGGGCGTGGCCTCGTCGCTCATGGGGCTACCGGCGGAGCAGGCTCGCGACGCCGCGCTCGCGCACCTGCTGCAGGGTGGTCGCGACCTTGAGGCGGACGAGCGTCATGAGCGAGGGGCGGCCGGGGCGGAGGTCGCCCTCGCGGTAGCGGCGGCGCATGAGGTCGCGCTGGATCTTGCCCGAGGAGGTCTTGGGCACCGTGCCGGGCTCGACCAGCAGGACCACGTCGGGGGTGGCGCCGATCGCCTCGAGCACCGCGCTGCGCACCTCGCTCATGATCGCGGCGCGGCGCTGCGGGTCGTCGACCCGGGTCTCGCAGACCAGGATCAGGTCCTCGGTGCCGCGCCCGGCGTTCTGCACGCCGAAGGCGGCGCAGCACCCCAGGCGGATCCCCTCGACCTTGGCCGCCGCAGCCTCCACGTCCTGCGGGTAGAGGTTCTTGCCGCCCTTGATGATGATCTCCTTGGTGCGGCCGGTCACGAACAGCTCGCCCTCGGCGAGGTAGCCGCGGTCGCCCGTGCGGAGCCAGCCGTCGCGCAGCGCCTCGGCGGTCGCGACGGTGTTCTTGTAGTAGCCCGCCATGAGCGAGGGGCCGCGGACCTCGATCTCGCCCTCGCGCCGCTCGGGGAGCGGGCTCCCCTGCCCGTCCACGACCCGCACCGCGTGGTCGCCGGGCATGGCGCGCCCCACGCCGACCCACGTGATCACCTCGACGTCGCTCTCGGCGGCGCCCTCGGGCACCGGCACCGCCTCGCCGTGGCGCTCGAACCGGACCCGGTCGACCCGGTCGAACCGCGGGGGCGTCTGGGGGGTCGGGAAGGTCGCGGCGAGCGAGAACTCGGCCATGCCGTAGACCGGGAAGAACGTCGTCTCGCGGAAGCCGTGCGGACGGAACCGCTCGATGAACGAGCGCACCGTCTCGTGGTTGATCGGCTCGGCCCCGCAGAACGCCACCCGCCAGCTCGAGAGGTCGACCCCCTCCAGGTCGCGGTCCTTGATCTTCTTCACGCACAGGCTGTAGGCGAAGTTGGGCGCCGCGCTGGCCGAGCCGCGGTAGCGCGACATGGCGCGCAGCCACTCCTTGGGCCGGCGAATGAACTTCTCGGGCGGCAGCTTGACCAGCGGCATGCCCCAGGCCATGGAGGCCAGGAAGTGGCCGATCAGGCCCATGTCGTGGAACAGCGGCAGCCACGACACGCACACGTCGCCGGGCTGGAAGCCGGCCCCGATCCCGATCGCCTTCATGTTGGCGAGCAGGCTGCTGTGGGGGAGCACCACGCCCTTGGGGTCGCCGGTGCTGCCCGAGGTGAACTGAATGAACCCGGGCGCGTCGGGCGACACCGGCTCGAGGTCGAGCAGCGCCTCCTCTTCGCGCAGGAGCTCGGTCCCGAGGATCAAGGTGGCGAGCGCGGGGCGCGCGTCCTTGTGCCTGCTCCGGGCCACCTTGAGGACGGCGCTCAGCATGCCCGAGGCGACCGTGGCGCTGGCCTCGCACACCCGCGCGATCCGCGCGATCCGCGCCAGGTGCTCCTCCATGCGCGCCAGCGACAGCGGCGGCACCACGGGGACCGGGATCGCGCCGAGGACCTGGCAGCCGTAGAACGCGGCCATGAAGGCCGGCCCGGTCGGGAGCACCAGGAGCACCCGGTCGCCCGCGCGCACCCCCCGCTTCTTGAGGTGGGCCGCCGCCCGCCGGGCCACGTCCCAGGCCTCGGCGTAGGAGAACACCACGGCCTGATCGTCGCCCTCGGGGACCCGCCCCTCGGGCAGGTCGTCGTCGCCGACGAACAGGAAGCGGATGTCCGCGCCTTGCGGGCCGTCGACCCGCGCCCGCAGCATCTCGCCGAGCGTGGTGGCGCGGGTGAACGGAAGCTGTTGCTTGGCGAGTTGAACGGCCATTCGGGTGTCCCCCGCTCGGATCTGGACTGCGTGCTCCGTACCGAACGAGGGTCCAAGCTCGGGACCGCCGTGGGTCGAAGCTGCCAACCCTCAGCGGGTCAGCCGGTTACCCGATCGCGCCCAGCGAGGCGCCCTCGGTGCGCCGGGATTCTAGCGATGGTCCCAACCGAGTCACAAGTCCAAACCGTTCAAGGGTGACGCACCGTCCCATAGGCACTTACGGCGTGCGACGAACCCCTTCAATTTCTTTAGGGATCCGCTCCGATCGGTGCTCAACGCATGTAGAGCGGCACCCGCTCGAAGGGCAGGGTCAAGATCGTCAAGGCCAGGGAGGTCCCGTAGATCCGCCCGACCCCGTCGCCGTCCCACGAGCCGTCGGCGTTCTGCGAGCGGAGCAGCTCGGCCTGGAGGGCGGGGAAGTAGCCGTCCCAGTCGCGCCCGCCCGATTGCCAGTAGGCCTGGGCCAAGTAGAGGTGCGTGTAGAACCAGTGCCCGAACCCGCCGCGCTGCGTGACCCGGATCGTGCGCCGGCAGTAGGCCAAGCAGCGCTCCGCCATGGCGCTGTCGTACTGCCCGGCGTTGTAGAGCACCGCGCAGGCGGCGGCGCTGATCGCGGGCTGCGAGCTCCCCTTCGAGGCGGCGCTGTACGAGATCCCGCCGTCGGCGTTGGCCGAGATCTCGATGTAGCGCACCGCCTTGCGGATCACCTCGACCGGCACGGCGAGCCCCGCGTTCTGGCAGGCCCGCAGGGCCTGGACCTGCGTGATGGTCACCGAGCCCTCGTCGTTGCGGCTGTCGGGCCCGTAGTACCAGCCGCCGGCGGCGCTCTGGGCGCGGGCGGTGAGCTGGATCGCGCCCTCCAGCACGCGCCGCACGGTCCGCTCCAGCTCGGGGTCACCCTCCTCGCCCAGGGCCTGCGCCAGGAACATGGTGGCGAACCCGTGGCCGTACATCGAGTGACCCTCCTCGCCGGCCGAGGTGATCAGCCCGTTGCGGCGGACCTGCCGCGGATCGGTGAGGAACCGGACCAGGCGCCGGACCGCCGGGGCGTAGCGCCCGCGCACCGGCGTGTCGCCGTGGCCGAGGAAGGCCATGCCCGCCAGCGCGCTCATGGCGACGGGGTAGTTCCCCATGCCGCCCCCCTCGCGGAACGAGCCGTCGGTCTTCTGGGCCCGCGCGAGCCACTGGATCCCGCGGTCGATCGCGCGCAGCGTGGCGGGCGTGACGTGGGGCGGGAGCTCGGCCACGAGCTCGTCGCCCGCGGGCGCGACGCTCGGCTCCTCCTGCGCGCGCGCGGGCTGCGGGCGCTGGGGCGCCACGAACGCCAGGAGGGCCAGCGGGGCGAGCCCGAGCGGCCACAGCCGCGCGGCCCGTGCGGGGAGGAGGGTGCTCATGGGGCCTCCGGCTGCGGCCGCGGCGCCAGGGTGATCCGCACCGCGCGGGTCTCGGTCTGCCAGCGCACCTCGAGCTCGACCTCCTCGCCCGCGAACTTGCGGGCGAGGGCGCGCGCGAGCTGCCACGGCGCGTCGGTGCGGGCGCCGTCCACGGCGAGCACGACGGTCCCCGGCTCGAGCGCCGCGTCCGCGGCGGGTGAGCCCTCGGCGACCTCGGCCACCCGCACGCCCCCGCCGTGGTGGGCGGGGTCGGGGACCACGCCCAAGAACCCGGGCTCGAGCACCCCGCCCCGCTCGAGCCGCGGGAGCACGGCGAGCACGTCGTGCAGCGGCACGGCGAACCCGATCCCCGAGTCGTAGAGGTCCACGCTGGCGATCCCGCCGGTGAGGTCGAGCGGGACGATCACCCCGAGCACCGTCCCGTCGAGCGCGACCAGCGGGCCGCCGTAGTTCACGGGCGAGGCCAGGGCGCTGGTCTGCAGGGCGCGCCCCTGCAGGCGGCCGACCGCCGACACCAGGCCCTCGGCCACCACGGGGCGGGCGGTCCCGAGGCCGAGGCCGACCGAGATCGCGGCGCGCCCCACCCGCAGCGCCGCGGGCGGCGCCGGGCGCGCGGTGGGGAGGCCCTCGGCCTCGATCCGGAGCAGCGCCAGCGCGCGGGTCTCGTCACGCCCGAGCAGGCGCGCGGTGAAGGCGCGCCCGTCGGCGAGGGTCACGATCAGGTGGCGCGGCTCGCGCGCGAGCGCGTGGGTGCTGGTCACGATCAGGCCGTCGGCGCGCACGATCAACCCGGTGGTCGGGCCGTAGGCCTGCTTGAAGCCGCGCGCCACCAGGACGCCCTGGCTCTGCGCCTCCTCGGGCGAGCTGGGGAGCTCGACCTTGGGCGGGAGCCCGCCGAGCGCCTCCACCTCCACCACGGCCGGGGCCACCTGCTCGAGCGCCCAGCGCAGCGC
>CAZMSZ010000525.1:0-4480 GCA_964569055.1 uncultured Planctomycetota bacterium
AGTCCGAGTCCGAGTCCGAGTCCGAGTCCGAGTCCGAATCCGAATCCGAGTCCGAGTCCGAGTCCGAGCCCGAATCCGAGTCCGAGTCCGAGTCCGAGTCCGAGTCCGAATCCGAGTCCGAGTCCGAGTCCGAGTCCGAGTCCGAGTCCGAGTCCGAGTCCGAGTCCGAATCCGAGTCCGAATCCGAATCCGCGTCCGAGTCCGACAGGCTGTCGCATGCGCGACCACGCCTCGCGAGGAGCGAGCACGAGCACGAGCACGAGCACGAGCACGAGCACGAGCGAGTGGCGACGCGACAGCCTCCCGAGTCCGTGTCCCAATCGAGCGCGCCCGACGCCGCGGCCGAGCTGTTGTTCACGCTCCTCCCCGCGGAGGCGAGCCCGCCCGCGGCGGTCGCCGCGCGGGCCGCGCGGCTCGCGCGCTGGAAGGAGGCGGGGTGTCCGCCGCGGACCGCGCGCTGATCGTGGGGGCGGGGCCGGCGGGGATCGCGGCCGCGGCGGCGCTCGCGGCGCGCGGCGTCCCCTACACCCTGCTCGAGGCGGGCGAGGCGCCGCTCGCGGGCCTGCGCCGGATCGACCCCGCGATCCGCCTGCTCACGCCGCTCGGCGCCTCGCTCCTGGCGGGCCAGCGCGCGCCGGCGGGGACGCCCACCTACCCGAGCTTCGGCGAGCTGATCGCGCTGTACGAGGAGCACGCGCACGCGCGCGGGCTCGCGGTCGCCTGCGGGGTCTTGATCGAGGAGGTCGCCGCGGTGAGCGGCGGGTTCGTGGCGCGCGGGCGCGGGCCGGGCGGCTCGTTCGAGCAGGCCGCGCGCTGGGTGATCGACGCCAGCGGCATGCTTGCCACGCCTCACCTGCCGCGCTGGTTCGACCCCGCGCGCGCCGGGGTCGCCTGGCGTCACACCCGCGACCTGCGCGCAGAGGACCTCGCGCGCGCGCGCCGGCTGCTCGTGATCGGCGGCGGGACCTCGGCCGTGGAGGCGGTGCGCGACTGGCTCGCCGCGCGGGCGCCAGGTCGCGGCCCCGACGATCGGCTGTGGGTCTCGCTGCGCTCGACGCCACGCGCCACGCCGCACCGCCTGCTGGGGGTGGACGTGCACCACCTCGTCGGCCCGTTCGAGCGGCTGCCGAGCTGGCCCGGGCCGATCCGGGCCCTGGCCGGGCGGCTCCTCCCGCGCGAGCCCACGATCGGGACCGACCTCGTGCGCGCGCTGCGCCGCGGGGCGGCCGAGCAGGTGGCGCCGGTGGTCGCGCTCGAGGGCGGGCGCGCGACGTCGAGCGCGGGCGCCGCGCTCGAGCCCGACCTCGTGGTGTTCGCCACCGGCTACGAGCACCGCGCCGCGCACCTCGGCGAGCTCGTGGCGCGCGACGCGCGCGGCACGCCGCTGTTGCGGGCCTGCGAGAGCGACCGCGTCCGCGGGCTGTTCCTGCTCGGGGTCCGCCTGGGGCGCACGTTCGCCTCGCCCTTCCTGCGCGGGATCGCGCGCGACGCGCCGTACGTGGCGCGGCGAATCACGCGGGAGGCGGGACGGTGAGGGCGGTGCAGGTGAGCGCGCTCGGGGGAGCCGAGGGCCTCACCCTGGTGCCGCACGAGGTGGGCGCGCCCGGCCCGGGTGAAGTCCGCCTGCGGGTCCGCGCGGCCGCGCTCAACCTCGCCGACCTGCTGCAGCGCGAGGGGCTGTACCTCGGCGGTCCGCGCCCGCCGTTCGTGCCCGGGCTCGAGGCGGTTGGCGAGATCGAGGCGGTCGGCGCGGGAGTCTCGTTCGTCGTGGGGGAGCGCCTGATCGCGCTCGCGCGGGGCGGCCTCCTCGCCACGCACGCGATCCTCCCGGCGAGCGCTTGCCGACCCGCACCGCCCAGCCTCGACGACCCGGAGGCGGCGGCCCTGCCGGTCTCGGCGCTCACCGCGACCCTGGCGCTCGAGCGCCTGGCGCGCGCGCAGCCGGGCGAGCGCGCGCTGATCCACGCCGCCGCGGGCGGGCTCGGGAGTGCGGCGGTGCAGGTCGCGAAGGGCCTCGGGCTCGAGGTGGTGGCGGTCGCCTCCACCGAGCCCAAGCGCGCCCTGGCGCGCGAGCTCGGAGCCGACCTCGCGCTGGGGTACGAGGAGGTCGGCCCCGCGCTGCGCGCGCGCCGGCCCGACGTGGTGCTCGACGGAGTGGGGGGTGCGCCGCTGCGCACGGCGTTGCGCGTCCTGGCTCCGCTCGGCCGCGCGGTGCTGGTCGGATGGGTCGAGGGCCCGTCGCCCGCCTGGGATCCCGTGCAGCTCGTCCACCGCTCGCAGGCGATCCTCGGCTGTCACCTCGACGCGCTCCGCGAGCAGCCCTCCCTGTGCACGGAGCTCCTGGCGCGCGTCGACCAACGGGTCGCGGCCGGCTCGCTCCGCCCGCACGTGGGCGCGGTGCTCCCGCTCGAGCGCGCGGCCGAGGGGTACGCCCTGCTGCAAGACCGCGCGCGCTGCGGCAAGATCGTGCTCGTCCCATGAGCCGCCTCTCCGCGATCGACGCGTTCTTCGTGGCCCACCAGGAGGCGAGCGGCGTCCCCATGCTGCTCGAGGCCGAGGCCGCGCTCGCGGGCCCGGTGACCTTCGAGCAGGTCGAGCGCGCCGCGGCGGCGCTCCTCGCGCGCTGGCCCCACCTCGGACGCACGCTGCGTCGCCGCTGGCTGGGGCTCGCCTGGAGCGGGCCCGAGGGCGAGGTCGCGCGGCGCGGCGAGGCCGCGGCGCTGCGCGAGTGGCGCGAGCGGCCGATCGACCCGTTCCGCGAGCCTCCGTTCGGCGTCCTGTGGGTCCCGGGCGAAGGCGCCGCGGGCGGCACGCTCGCGCTGCGGGTCCACCACGCGGCGTGCGACGGCGAGGCGTTCTTGGGCCTCGCCCGCCGCCTGCTCGACCAGCTCGCCGGCGCGCCCGAGGCGGAGTCGCCCGAGCCGCCCGATCCCTACCGCCTGCGCGAGCTGTGGGCGCGCCGCCGGCTCGGCCCCATGCTGCGCCACGTGCGCGCGCTGCAGCGCGAGGCGCGCGGCGGGCGCGCGGCGCGCCTGGCGGTGCGCTCGTGCGAGCTGGGGCCGGTGGACGTGGTGGGCCGCACGCTCGCGGCCGGCGAGCGCGCCCGGCTGCGCGAGCAGGCCCGCGCGGGCGGAGTCACGCCGGCCGCCGTGGCGGCCGCGGCCTGGGCGCGCGCGCTCGGGCGCTGGAACGCGGCGCAGGGCGCCGGCGGGCCGCGGCGCGTGACGCTCGAGGTCCCGGTCAGCGCGCGCAGCGGCTCGGAGCTCCCGCTCGGCAACCGCGTGGCGCCGCTGGTGATCGAGGCCGACCCCGACCGGCCGCTGCTCGAGGTCGCGCGCGGCGTGCGCGCCCAGCTCCGCGACGGGCTGCGGGCGCGCGCTCACCTCGCGGTCCCGCTCCTGACCGCGCCGGGGGCGCTCCTCGCCTACCGCGTGCTGCGGCGCCTGGCCGAGGACCCGACCTGGAGCGGGTTCGCCACCAGCCACTTCACCTGGGTCGAGCGAGCCGACGACCTCGACGCCCGCCTGCGCGCCCGCTCGGGCGGCGCGCTCGAGCTGGCGGGGCTCCGCCTGCAGACGCCCGTGTGCCTCCACATGGGGGCCGGCCTGTGCGGCCTGGCCGGGCCCGACGAGGTCCGGCTGTTCCTCGCCTACCGCATGGCAGCGCTCGCCCCGGAGCAGGCTACGGCGCTGATGGAGCTGTTGCTCGAGGAGGCGCTCGGCGTGAAGGAGGAGGTGTCGTGACGCCGCTGCTCCGGCTGGTGCTCCCCGAGGGCAGGCTGCAGGAGGGCGTGCTGGCCCGCCTGGCCGCCGCAGGGGGTTCACGTTCACCGGGCCGCGCGACTACCGCCCGAGCTGCGCGGATCCGGCCTTCGCGGGCACGCTGGTCAAGGCGCGGGCGATCCCGCAGCTCGTGGCGCTGGGCGCGTTCCCGCTCGGGTTCTGCGGGCTCGACCTGGGGTCGACGCGGGCTACGACGAGGTCGTTCCGCTGCTCGACCTCGGCCTCGCGCCGGTGGACCTGGTGGTCGCGGTCCCCGCCGGACAGGAGCGCCTGCTCGACGACCCGCCGCGTCGCCCGCTGCGGATCGCCAGCGAGTACGAGGGGATCGCCGACCGCGGGGCGCTTCAGCGCGACGGACCCCGCGGATGCTCGACGATTGGTTCGGCCACGGCGGAAGTCGGTGCTCGGGCGTTGCCGCTCCGCTCCCCAGGTGCGGGTTCACGCGGCAGTCCCCGGCTCGCCGCGGTAGCGCTCGCGCGTGCGCGGCGCGGCGGGCGCCTGCTCGTCGAGCGAGCGGCGGAAGCGAATGCAGCCCTCGAGGAACTCGGGCCACTCCGGCACGACCGGGAGGGGATCGGTCCGCTCGGGCAGCAAGGACCACAGCGCGGGTTGGCGCCAGCACAGGTCGGGGCGGGACTCTAGCGCCCGGATTTTGCACGACGAAGTCGTGCGGAAGCCGGGCTAGCCGGGCCCGAAGG
>CAZMSZ010000526.1:0-4454 GCA_964569055.1 uncultured Planctomycetota bacterium
TCGAGCGGGGGACGCTCACGCTCGCCTACAGCGGAATGCTCCTGTGGTTCCCCTGGCGGCGGACGGTGCCGCTCGATCGCCTGCGCGTGCTGCGGTTCGAGGCGGGCGCCGAGGGCGGCGGGCAGGCGCTGCCGCTCACGTGGCACCTCGGGTGGGTGGACGAGCGGGGCCGGGAGGAGCGGGTGGTGATCCACCTGGCGGTGCGGGACCTCGACCGGCGGCCCGAGGCCATGGACCTCGTGTTCCGCGTCGCCCGCGTCGCCGGCTGGCCAGGGTGGCTGTGCCACCGCAGCGACCCGCGGAGGCTGGACCTCGAGCTCGTCCGCAAGGGGAAGGCGCGCCGGGTGCCCGAGGTCACCGAGCCCGTCGACTACGACACCGACGGCGCGGTCGAGCGCCACCGCGAGCCCGAGCTGCAGGTCGCCGCGTTCGACCCCGGCGTGCTGCGCGAGGGGAGCGCCTACAGCGTCGTCGTGTGGGCGCCGGGGGAGCGCGTGCGGCTGGTGGTCCCGCCGATCGGGGCGTCGCAGCTGCTGGGATCGGCCGCGTTCGGCGCGGTCCTGGGCGGGCTGACGGGCTGGCTCCTCATGGCTCAGCTCGAGGCCAGCGCGCTGGTGCTCGCCCTCACGCTGCCCGGCGGGGCGGCGCTCGTGTCCCTGGCGTTCTGGGCGAACTGGGAGGAGCGGGAGGTCGACTTCGACTGGGCAGGCCGGCGCGCGCTGTTCCGCTCGGGCAAGGAGGTCCGGGAGCTCGCCCTCGACGAGGTCGAGGGCCTGGTCCTGCGTGGGCACCGGGCCACGCGCCAGTCGTCGTCGGGGAGCGGGAGCCACCGAACGCACCACACCTACAGCGTGTACTGGTGCGCGCTGGAGGCGGTCGTCCCTGGACGAGACCCGCTGATCCACAGGACGCCCGAGGCCCGGGAGGACCCCGAGCGCCCCTACCAGGCCATGCTCCCCATGGCGGTCGAGCTCGCCCGGGCCCTCAACGTGCCCTGGCGGTGGGAGGAGTACTCATGAGCTCGCGAGCGAGCGCCGGCGCCGGCCGCCCTGGCGCTCGCTCGGCCCCGCCGCCGACGACGTGCTCCTGGCGGCGGGGAGCTGCGACGTGGTCGGGCTCGAGCCCGACCCGCTCCTCATCGTAAGTCCTGGGCGGCGCGCGGCTGCGAGCCCCCGGAGCGCGTGCCTCGGCCGAGGGCGGCGAACGCCGCGCGGCGTCAAGCTCGCCAGCTCCTCTGCGACTCTTCGACGATCCCGGCGAGGCGGCGACCTTTTGTCGTGGCCTACTTACGCGAGCTCCGCCCGCGCGCCCCGGCGCGGAAGCGCGCGAGGTCGACGCGCCCGCGGGCGTCGAACACCACGCCCTCGGCCTCGAGCAGCGCGCGCTGCAGGCCGCCGGCCTCGGGGTCGGCGCGCAGGCTGACCTCGCCCTTGGCGTTGATCACGCGGTGCCAGGGGACGTCGCTCCCGGGCGGGAGGGCGTGGAGCGCGTAGCCCACCAGCCGCGCGGCGCCCGGGAAGCCCGCGGCGCGGGCCACGTCGCCGTAGGTGGCGACCCGTCCTCTGGGGATCTTGCGGGTAGCGGCGTGGATCCGGCGGTAGCTGGAGGCGTCCTGTCCCACGGCGTCGCTCCTGGTGGGCGCTCGGGCGTGCGCCGCACCACCCTACCGAGCGGCCGGGGGCGCGCAATCGCGGCCACGGCTCGAAGCGGCCGCTCGCGCGCGAGCCCCACGCCGCGCGCGGCGCCCGAACGGGGGGCGCGGCAGATGGCCCGCACCGACGCGCGAGCAGCCCCGCGCGCGCCACCCGGGGTGCCGGCTCCTGAGGGGTCTCGGGCGTCCCGAGCGACGCGCCACCTTCGGTCCACGGCCCTCCAAGCGCCGCTCCCGGCCACCGCCTGGGCGGCGCGCGGCTTGCGACGCCCACTGGCCGAAGGAGGGCGCCCCCATGGAGCACGACGAGCGCCGGCTACCCCACGCCGAGCTGTTGCTCGCGCTGACCTTCTCGCTGGTCGGCTGTCCGGGCCACGGTCACCAGTGCGTCGAGGAG
This sequence comes from uncultured Planctomycetota bacterium, assembly GCA_964569055.1. Lineage (GTDB taxonomy): Bacteria > Planctomycetota > J058 > J058 > J058 > JAWLGW01. The sequence goes on from CAZMSZ010000526.1 coordinate 2,049, forward strand.
GACGAAGAGGAGCTGATCCTGGTCGACCAGGCCGCGCCCGAGGACGACGAGGAGGAAGCGATCGACATGACCGACGTGCTCGACGAGCTCGACCGCGACGTGCGCGAGGCGCTCCGCGAGGAGCTGAGCGGGGAGGATGACGCGAGCTGATCGCTGCGCCGAGGTGAGTGAGCTGGGCTCCGCGGCCCCGGGGCGCCTCGCCTCGGGGCCCGGCGCGCGTACGCGCGCCGGCGGGGGTCAGAACAGCGAGAGCTGGCCGGTCGACGTGCCCGCGCGGGGCTCGTCCTCGAAGCCCTCCTCGCGCACGCGGGGGAGCTTCTTGCGGCAGTCGCCGCACAGGGTGACCAGGTTGCCCGGCAGGTCGCTGCCGCCGCGGGAGGCCGGGACCATGTGGCCGACGCGGGTGTCGCCGCTGACCTGATCGCAGTTGCCGCAGCGGGCAGGGTCGCGGTCGGCCGCGCGCAGGATCGCGCACAGGCGGCGCTGGCGGGTGCGCTCGCCCTCGGGGCGCAGGCAGGCGTGGGCGGCCTCCGCCGGGAGGGCGTTCTGGAGCGTGAGCCGGCGGCGGCGCTCCTGGCTCGACTTGGCCGAGCTGGAGCGGCGGTTGGGCCACAGGGCGCGGCTGACGCCCTCGCCGAGGTGGTCGGGGGCGCTGGCCTCGGGGAGGTCGTCGCGCTTGAGGCGCTCGGTGATCACCTCCTTGTCGGTGCTCCCCACGATCGAGGCCACGGCCCGCGCGGCCGTGCGCGAGAGCGGGTAGACCTCGCGGCTGGCGAGCACCGCCAGCGCGGGCAGCGCTCGCGTGCCCTTGCGGTCGCCCAGCTTGCGGATCATGGCGCGCTCGACCGGGTAGGTCCGGTCGGGCTGGATCGGCGAGCGGGCCAGGGTCTCGATCGCCTGCAGGTAGACCTCCTCGGCCGCGTGCGGGTCGACCCGCTCGAGCAGCTCGAGCGAGAAGAACTTGAGCACGTCCGAGGGGCTGCCGATCGCGAGCAGGTGCGCCCGCAGGACCTCGACCACGTCGGGGTCGCCCGGCGCGAGCTCGCCGATCTGCCCGCGCAGGGCGTCGACCGCCTCCTCGATCACCGGGAAGGCGTAGCCCGCGTCCTCGATCAGACGGCGCAGCTTGCTCGGAGCGGACAGATCGGCCATGGGGGCTCCCGGGGCGCAGGCGAAGCGGGCGAGGCCCAGGCGGCCTCGCCCGCGGGTCGGCTCACCAGTCGTCGGTGGTGGAGTCGTCGTCGAGCAGGTTGAGGAGGTGCGCCACCCGACTCGGGGGCGGCGGGGCGGCCGCGGCGGGCGGCTCGTCGTCCTCGGCCTCCTCGTCGCCGTCGTCCGCGGAGCGGGTCGGGGTCGGCGCGGGCGCCGGCGCGCGGCCGGGGGCCTCGCCGCCGCTGACCACGCACTCGTCCGCCTCGTCCTCGTCCTCGTCGTCGTCGTCCAGCGGGCGGCTGATGCTGATCACCCGCGGGGTGCTGGTGGGCCGGGCGGGCGCGAGCGGCGGGAGCCCCTCGAAGCTGAAGCGCGGCGTCGCCTCGGGCTCGGGCGCCGCGGCCACCTCCGGCGCGGGCGGCGGCACCACGTCGCGGGCCTCGGCCACGAGGTCGAGCCCGTCCCCGTCGAAGCGGATCCGCTCGCTGCCCACCAGCTCGGGCGCGCCCTGCACCCCGGCCGCGCGGGCGAGGGCCCGCTTGATCAGCTCGGGGTCGTTCTCGAGCCCGAACTCGGCCGCGAACGCCTCGGTCGTGCGGAGCGCGTAGCTGCGCCCGTCCTTGTGCTTCTGCACCCACCCCTTGGCGACCAGCTCCTTGACGTGCTCGTAGACCGTCGAGCCCTTCTCGCGCACCAGGCGCGCCTGCGGGAGCGGCTGGTTGAGCGCGATCAGCGCCAGGGTCTCGGTCAGCGCCGGCGAGAGCACCGGCCGACCCGTCGGGACCACGCTCCGGCGGTAGCGCGCGCGCACGTCGAGGATGAACCCCATGGGCGGGGGCCCCGCCTCCTTGCGCCCGCGCCGCTCCTTGGGCCGCGTGAAGATCCCGAGCGGCCCGCCGCGCGCCTGCAGCGCCTGGTCCAGCCCGACCAGCGCCTCCTGCACGGCCGCCGGGCCGAGGCCCAGCGTCTCGGCGATCTCCTCGCGCGTCAGCGGCTCGTGCGTGGCGAACAGGAGCGCCTCGAGCTCCGCCACCGGATCGCGCCCGGCGGTGAGCGCCGCCACGACCGAGTCGAGCACCTGCTCCTTCACCTCGTCGAGGGCCCCGGCCTCGGAAGCGGAGTCGGAGTCGGAGTCGGAGTCGGAATCGGAGTCGGAATCGGAATCGGAGTCGGAGTCGGAGTCGGAGTCGGAGTCGGACTCGGAGTCGGAGTCGGAGTCGGAGTCGGAGTCGGACTCGGACTCGGAGTCGGAGT
>CAZMSZ010000527.1:0-3050 GCA_964569055.1 uncultured Planctomycetota bacterium
TCGTGGTGTCGACGCTCCAGGACGAGGTGACCCCCGCGCTGCAGGAGGCGGTGCGATCGCTCGCTGCCGTCGACTGGGGCGGGGCCGCCTTCCTCGAGGTGGTGATCGACGACATGAGCTTCGCCATGACGGTCGCCGGGAGGACGGTCCGGGTCTCGGGCGCGGAGGCGTTCCAGGACCCGACGACCGAGCCGCGGCCGCTGCTGGCGCACCCCGCCATGGCGAAGCTGATCGCGGCCACCGAGGCCGCGCTCCAGGCGGTCGATCCGGCGCGGCGCCAGCAGCTCGAGTCCGACGTCTGGTTCGGGGTGGTCGGCAAGGTGGCCGCCTGGCTCGCGGCGCACTGGTTCTGGGTCGAGGGCCGGCCCGACCTCCCGGTCCTGTTCTCGATCAAGGACGCGCCGCCCAGCTACGCGGTGTTCGACGTGCGACTGCGCCTGTGGACCACGCGGTTCGACTTCCTGGCGAACCTCGCGGCGCGACCCTGACCCGAAATCAGAGCATGCCCGTCACCAGCCCCGGGAACGCGACCACCAGCCCCAGCGCGAGGAGCTGGATCACGATGAACGGGAGCACGCCGCGGTAGATGTGGGCGGTGCGCACCTCGGGGGGGCACACGCCCTTGAGGTAGAACAGCGCGAAGCCGAACGGCGGGGTCAAGAACGAGGTCTGCAGGTTCAGCGCCAGCATGACGCCGAACCACGCCGGGTGCAGCTCGAACTCCTTGAGGAACACCGGGGCGAGCAGCGGGATCACGATGAACGCGATCTCGAAGAAGTCGATGAAGAACCCCAGCACGAACACCGCGAGGTTGGCGAGGATCAGCGCGCCGAGCCGGCCGCCGGGGAGGCCCGTCAGGAGCGAGGCGATCCACTCGTCGCCGTAGAAGCCGCGGAACACCAGCGAGAACAGGGTCGAGCCCAGCAGCAGGAACATGACCATGGTCGTGAGCAGCGCGGTCGTCTCGCAGCTCTCGCGGACCATGGCCAGGCTCAGGCGGCCCGAGATCGCGGCCAGGGCGAGCGCGCCGACCCCGCCCAGCGCGCCGGCCTCGGTGGGGGTGGCCACCCCCCAGAAGATGCTCCCGAGCACGATCACGATCAGGGCCAGCGGCGGGAGCAGCACGAACAGCACGCGGCGAGCGAGCGCGCCGGGAGCGAGCTGGCGCTCCTCCGCCGGCAGGGCGGGGGCGAGGTCGGGGCGCGCCAGGCTGATCCCCGCCACGTAGACGGCGTACAGGCCGGCCAGCAGGAGGCCCGGGAGCAGCGCGCCGCGGAACAGGTCGCCGACCGAGGTCCCGATCTGATCGGCGAGAACGACCAGCACCACGCTGGGCGGAATGATCTGGCCGAGGGTGCCGGCCGAGGCCACCACGCCAGTGGCCAGCTCCTTCTGGTAGCCGTAGCGGAGCATGATCGGGAGCGAGATCGTGCCCATGGCCACGACCGAAGCCCCCACCACGCCCGTCGCGGCCGCGAGCAGCGCGCCGACCGCGACCACGGCCAAGGCCAGGCCGCCGCGGATCGGCCCGAACAGCTGGCCGACGGTGTGGAGCAGGTCCTCGGCCAGCTTCGACTTCTCGAGCACGGTGCCCATGAAGATGAAGAACGGCACCGCCAGGAGCACGTAGTTCGAGAGCACCCCGAAGCTGCGCTCGAAGAACGCGCCCAGGTAGGCCCACGAGAAGTAGCCGAGGTGGACGCCCAGCGCGCCGAACAGGAGCGAGGTCCCGCCCAGGCTGAACGCCACCGGGTAGCCCGCGAACAGCAGCAGGAGCACGGCGGCGAACATGAGCGGCGCGATCGCCTCGGGGCTCACGGGGCGTCCCCTTGGGCGAGGTCAGGATCGGCGGGCGGCTCGGGCTCGTCCTCGGGCAGCGCGGCAGGCGCGTCACCGCCGTCCGGCTCGGCCAGCTCGCGCACGGCCCTCACCTTGCGCAGCAGCTCGGCGATCCCCTGGAGGACGAGCAGCGCGAACGCCAGCGGAATCAGCGTCTTGGCGGGGTAGCGCGGCAGCCCGTCGGGGTCGGGCGAGCCCTCGAGCCCGCGCCACGAGTCGACGACCGGCCCCCAGGAGACGGCCACCGCGAACGCGCAGAACGGCAGCAGCAGCGCCGCGTGCCCGACGAGGTCGATCCAGGCCTGCGCGCGCGGCCCGAGCCGGTCGTAGAGCACGTCGACCCGCACGTGGGCGCCCTTCTTGAGCGCGTGGGCGCCGCTCAACAGGAACAGCGCCCCGAACAGGTACCACTGCAGCTCGAGGTAGGCGTTGGAGCTGAGGTTGGTGCCGGTGGCCTTGCCGAGGTAGCGGGCCAGCGTGTTGAACGCGGCCACCGCCACGACCAGCAGGACCAGCCAGAACGCGCAGCGGGCGACCCGCTCGGTGAGGCCATCGATCCAGCCGATCACGCGGTCCACACGGTCGCTCCGGCGCCGGGCGGCGCGGGGACCGTGTTACCCGCTCGACCTCGCCGGGGCAAGCTGGGCTCGCGCCGCGGCGGCGCCGGGCAGCGGCGCCCGCTCGTCCCAGTCGGCGACCTCCCGCAGCACCGAGCGGATCAAGGGGAGGTGCTGCGAGTACGGCGCCAGCGCGAGGTGGCGGAGCAGGTCCTCCTCGGCCGCGCGGGCTTGCCCGAGCCGCGCGCGGGCCAGGCCGCGGCACAGCCACGCCAGCGGGAGGTCGGGCTTCAGCTCGATCGCGCGGGTCGCGTCGCGCGTGGCGTCCTCGTGCTGCCCGAGGTGGAACCGGGCGCTGGCCCGGTTGGCCCAGGCCGGGACGTAGTCGGCGCGCACCTCGATCGCCTGCGTGTAGTCGACCACCGCGTCGGTGAGCTGCCCGGCGCGGGCCCGCACGATCCCGCGGCGTGTCCAGGGGCGCGGGTTGGCCGGGTCGCGCTCGATCGCCCGGGTGAGCGCCGCGATCTGGGCCGCCAGGCCGGGCGCCGGCTGGGCGGCGCGGGCCAGGCGCTCGAGGCGCTCGTCCCAGTCCTCGTCGTCCTCCAGCTCGAGCACGAGCGAGGGGTCGCGCCCGCGAGCGGGAGCCAGCTCCCA
>CAZMSZ010000527.1:3150-4391 GCA_964569055.1 uncultured Planctomycetota bacterium
CCCGCGCCCGCCCGCGGGTAGGGCAGAACCGGCCGGTCCCTCTCAGGCGCAGCCGGCCGGGCGAGCAAGCTCGCCCGGCCGTGCGATCAGAGAGGTTCGAGGACCACGGAGCTGAACGTACCGCGACGCCCGGAAGCACCCGGAACAGCGAAGAACACCAGCCCGAAGCAGGAGGCCGTCGCCTCAGCGACCGCCCTTCGAGCGCCACCGAGGCGGCCGTCCCATCAGCGACCGCCCTTCGAGCGCCACCGAGGCGGCCGTCCCATCAGCGACAGCCCTTCGAGCTCCACCGAGGCGGCCGTCGCCTCAGCGACAGCCCTTCGGGTGTGACCGAAGGCGCCGCACCGCGAGCGACAGCCGTTCTGGCATTCGGATTGATATTCCCTGTTGATATTCCGTGTTGTCTTCGTTCAACCCGTGGCAGTCGTACTACGCCGCCTCGGTGAACTGCTCCGCCTCCGTCGACCCCTCATACGCCAAGGTCGAGGCCTCCCCGCCCGAGATGACCTCCCTCACCGCGTCGAAGTAGCCGGTCCCGACCTCGCGCTGGTGCTTGGTCGCGGTGTAGCCGTCGGTCTCGCTCGCGAACTCGCGCGCCTGCAGCTCGGCGTAGGCCGTCATGCACTGGTCGCGGTAGCCGCGGGCCAGCTCGAACATGGAGTGGTTGAGCGCGTGGAACCCGGCCAGGGTCACGAACTGGAACCGGTAGCCCATGGCGCCCAGCTCGCGCTGGAAGCGGGCGATCGTGGCCTCGTCGAGCTTGCGCCGCCAGTTGAACGAGGGCGAGCAGTTGTAGGCCAGCGGCTTGCCCGGGAACTCGGCGTGGATCGCCTCGGCGAAGCGGCGCGCCTCGTCGAGGTCGGGGGTCGAGGTCTCGCACCACAGGAGGTCGGCGTAGGGCGCGTAGGACAGCCCGCGCGCGATCGCGGCCTCGAGGCCGTCACGCACCCGGTAGAAGCCCTCCGCCGTGCGCTCGCCGGTCAGGAACGGCCGGTCGCGCTCGTCCACGTCGGAGGTGAGCAGCTTGGCGGCGTTGGCGTCGGTGCGCGCGATCAGGACCGTGGGCACGTCCTCCACGTCGGCCGCGAGGCGCGCCGCGATCAGGGTGCGAATGAACTGGGCGGTGGGCACCAGCACCTTGCCGCCGAGGTGGCCGCACTTCTTCTCGCTCGAGAGCTGGTCCTCGAAGTGAACGCCGGCCGCGCCCGCCTCGATCATCGACTTCATGAGCTCGAACGCGT
>CAZMSZ010000528.1:0-4324 GCA_964569055.1 uncultured Planctomycetota bacterium
GCCCCGGCGGCGCGCTCAAGCTCCCCGCCGAGCTCAGCGACCAGCGCGGCAAGGAAAACGAGGAGCCGCGCACGTTCAAGGTGCGCTGGAGCCTCGACCCCGACCTCCCGGCTACGCTGTGGCTGAAGCCCAAGCTGGCGGAGGACGGGGCGGAGGCGGGAAAGTAGGTCTGACCGACCTACGCCGTCGGGCGGACCTCGAACGGCTCGGCCAGCGGCTCGTCGTCGGTGTCGTCGACCGCCTCCACGCGCTCGACGCGCGCGGCGGGCGGGCCCTGGTGGCACCAGGTGAGGAGCGCCTCGACCGCCTCGGGCGGGCCCTCGGCCACCAGCTCGACCCGGCCGCCGTCGGCGCGGTTGCGGACCCAGCCCTTGAGGCCGAGGCGGCGCGCGGTCTCCTGTGTGGCCTTGCGGAAGAACACGCCCTGGACCACGCCGTGCACCATCACGTGCTTGCGGGCCACGTCAGAGCCCGTGGCCCGGGAGCCAGGCCGGGGCGTCGCCGCGGGCGGCGTCCATGCGGCTGAGCACCTCGAACGCCCCTAGCCCGGCCTCGATCGCGGCGGCCTCGGCGGCGTCCTTGGCGTCGGTGTCCACGAAGGTGTCCGCGCCGCGGTCGGCGTAGATCGCGCATACCGCGCCGGCGCGCACCCCGCGGACCTGCGCCAGCGTGAACAGGAGGCTGGCTTCCATCTCCATGTTCTTGACCCCGAGCTGGCCCAGCCGCGCGGGGAGCTCGGGGTCGCGCGGCGGGAAGCCCGGGACCTGCCGCCCCTGCGCCCCGTAGAACCCGCAGGCCGTCGCGGTCAGGCCGGCGTGGACCCGGCGCCCGGTGAGCTCGCGCGTGGCCTCGAGCAGCGCGAGCACCACCTCGTGGTGCGCGACCGCCGGGTAGCCCTCGGGCACGAACCAGGTCGAGGTCGACTCCAGCCGCACCGCGCCCGTCGAGACCACGAGGTCGCCCAGCTTGATCTCGGGCGCGAGCGCGCCGCTCGAGCCGACGCGAATGAACGTCGGCCGCTCCACGCACTGGCACAGCTCGATCACCGCGATCTCGGTGTTGTCGGTGCCGATCCCGGTGGCGGTGACCGTGATCGGCGCGCCGCGGTGCTCGCCGGTGAATGTCACGTACTCGCGGTTGGCCCGCCGCACCCGCACCGAGTCGAACCGCTTGGCGACCTTCTCGGCGCGCGCCGGGTCGCCGACCAGCAGGATCCTGGGCGCGACGTCGCCGGGCCCGACGCCGACGTGGTACTGCACGCCCTCGGCGGTCTTGACGATCTGCGCGGACTGATAGTGCTCGGCCATGCGTCCCCTCCGCGCCCGCCGCGCGGCGGAGCTCAGTAACCGCCGCCGCCGGCGTCCCGGCTGGCGGTGCGGGCCCCGGGCGCCAGGCCCCGGACCTCCTGCAGGATCTTCACGCCGGCGCTCGCGCCGATCCGGTCGGCGCCGCTGCGCATCATGAGCGTCGCGTCGCGCGAGGTGCGCACCCCGCCCGAGGCCTTGACCCCCATGCCCTCGCCCACCACGCGCCGCATGAGCGCCACGTCGCCGGCGGTCGCGCCGCCGCTCGAGAACCCGGTCGAGGTCTTGACGAAGTCCGCCCGGGCCCGCTTGGCCGCCTCGCAGCCCGCGACCTTCTGCGCGTCGTCGAGGAGCGCGGTCTCGAGGATCACCTTGAGCACCACGCCCGGCCCGCAGGCGGCGCGCACCGCGGCGATGTCCTGCTCGACCACGTCGAGCATGCCGCTCTTGAGCGCGCCGACGTTGATCACCATGTCGACCTCTTGCGCGCCCTGCGCCACCGCGACCGCGGCCTCGTTCGCCTTGGCCTCGATCGCGCTCGCGCCCAGCGGGAAGCCGACCACCGTGCACACCTTCACCGGGTGGCCGGCCAGGAGCTCGGCGCAGTAGGGCACCCAGAACGGGTTGACGCACACGCTCGCGAACCGGTACTTGGCCGCCTCGGCGCACAGGAACGCGATCTCGTCCTTGGTCGCGTCCGCCTTGAGCAGCGTGTGGTCGATCATGTCGGCGATCTGGCGCTCGATCGCGCCGATCCCCGGGGCGGCCCCGATCCGGTCCGCCCCCGCCCCGGCCACGCTCGCGGCCGAGTCGCTGCAGCGGCTGGCGCAGTGGCCGCGCGTGTCGCAGGCCGCGCAGAACGGCGGGCCGACGTGATGCTTGCTGCCGAAGCCGCCCGCGATCGGCAGGTCGCGCGCGAACCGGCGCGCCACCTCGCTCGCCACCCGCTCCAGCAGCGCCTGGGTGTCGATCCGCACCGCCTCGCTCACGCCTCGCCCCCTCGCGCGGCCGCCCGGGCCAGCTCGAGCGTCGACGTCCCGACGAGCGCCGCCTCGTCGGGCACCACCTCGAGCTCGTCCACCACGGCGACGACCACGTTCGCCAGCGGGATCCGCTCGTCCTCGAAGATCAGCCGGGCGCCCGAGCCCTCCTGGAGCGCGAGCACCAGGTCGCCCACGCCGGCCTGCACCGTGTCGAGCGCCAGGAACGAGTCGCCGCGCGGCGTGCGCGCGTCGAGCTCGACCTGCTGCAGGATCAGCTGCTTGTGGCCGCGCAGCTTCTCGTGCTTGACGGTGGAGACCACGCTCCCGGTGACGCGGCACAGGATCACGCGCCCGCCTCCCCGCGCCCGCCGCCCGGGCCGAGCACCTCGGCCGAGGCGTCGTCGCAGCGGTCGACGATCCCCACGATCGCGCAGTCGATCGGGGTCAGCGGGCGGTCGAAGGCGAGCGTCGCCTCGTACTGCTCGACGAAGTAGACCAGCTCGCCCACCCCCGCCCCGACCGCGTCGAACGCCGCCAGCGGGCGGCCGCTCGGGCGCCCCTCGCCCGTGACCGGCTGCACGAGCTGCATGCGCAGCCCCTCGAGGTCGGCGTGCTTGTGGCTCGCCCACACGGTGCCGATCACGCGCGCCAGCTTCATCGCACGAAGCTCCGCTCGATCGCGCGGATCTTGTCGACCCGCTTGGCGTGCCGCCCGCCGCCGAACGGCGTGGCCAGCCACACGTCGACCAGCCGGCGCGCGCCCGCCTCGTCGAGCCCGACCGCGCCCAGGCACAGCACGTTGGCCCCGTTGTGCTCGCGGCTGTTCTTGACGGTGCGCTCGTCGTGGCAGGTCGCGGCGAGCACGCCCGGGACCTTGTTGGCCGCCATGCACGAGCCGATCCCCGCGCCGTCGATCAGCACGCCGAAGCTCGCCTCGCCGAGCGCCACCGCGCGCGCCACCTTGGCGGCGAGGTCGGGGTAGTCGCACGACTCGGGCGAGTGGGTGCCGAGGTCGAGCACCTCGAGCCCGCGCTGCTCGAGGTGCGCCCGCAGCGCCTGCTTGAGCGCGAACCCGCCGTGGTCGGCCCCCAGGGCGATCGCCCCGCCGGCCGCTTGCGGCGCGGGCCCCGCGTCGCTCGGCTGCTCGGCCGCGGGCGCCCCCGGCGCGGCCATCCGGATCTCGATCTTGGCGTCCTGGGCCGCGTCGCGCGCCAGCGGGGTCACGATCGTGCCCGGCGCCACGACCAGCACGCGCTCGCCCTTGGCCTTGGCCGCGCGCACGTCGCCCTCGCTGACCAGCGAGCGACCGAGCCCCGGCCCGGTGCCCCCCTCGGGGCTGGCGCCCGTCAGCTCGCGCAGCACGTCGCGCGCGACCGCCTGGATCTGCTCGCGGGTGGGGAGGCTCACCGCTCAGCCCCTAGAGCTCGGGCTGCCGCTCGAGGTCCGCCACCAGCGGGTCGCGGCGCGCTGCGTAGGCGGCCTCGAGCTCCTGGGCGTCGCGCACCTCGACCCCGTCGATCACCGCCATCACGAGCGCGTCCACCGGCCGCTTCTCGACCAGCGGCGACTGCCGCGCCGCTGAGCCGGTCGAGACGAGCACCACCTCGCCCACGCCCGCCTGGACCACGTCGGCCGCGATCACCACTCGCCCCTGCGGGCGCAGCTCGGGGTCGAGCTCACGCACCACGAGGAGCTTGAGGCCCTCGAGCCGCCCCTCCTTGCGGGTCGCCCACACCGTCCCGATCACCCGGCCCAGGAACATGAGTCACTCTCTCGACTTACGCGGAGGGGCGCCATGCTACGGGGGGGGTAGGGGTGCCATCAAGCGCCCTGGTTGATCCTCGTGCTCGTGCTCTTGCTCGTGCTCGTGAGGCGTGGTCGTTCTCGTGCGCATGGTCGTGCTCGTGAGGCGTGGTCATGAGGCGTGGTCGCGTATGCCCCCACAGCGTGGGCTGCGTTTGGCTGGGCTGCTCGCAAAATTACCACCTGCGTGGTTTCTGGGGGGGCTCCGCCCCCCCAGAGTCCCCCCCGCTGTCG
>CAZMSZ010000529.1:0-4314 GCA_964569055.1 uncultured Planctomycetota bacterium
ACCTCGACAGCGACAGCTCTTCCTTGGCGCTCTTGGCGCTCTTGGCGGTCATTTTCAGGCGAGGGAGCCGACCTCGACAGCGACAGCTCTTCCTTGGCGCTCCTGGCGCTCTTGGCGGTCAGCTCTCAGGCGAGGGAGCCGACCTCGACAGCGACAGCTCTTCCTTGGCGGTCACTTTTCAGGCGAGGGAGCCGACCTCGGCAGCGACAGCTCTTCCTTGGCGGTCTCAGCAGCCCCCGCCCGATCAGCCGCCTGGCGTGTCCAGCTTCGCCGCCGCGCGCGCCACGTGGCCCGACGCGGTCTCCACCGCGGTGCGCAGCAGCGCCGCCTTGGAGCCCTCGCGACGGACATAGCTCAGGACCTTGTCGGGCGAGGCCAGCCCCGGCACGTGCTCGGACCAGGCGGCGACGTAGGCCTCGGCGGCGCGGGCCAGCGCGTCGACGCCTTCGAGGTCGCGGGCGACCTGCTCGAGCGTGCTGCGCGCCGCGTTGAAGTCGGGGGCGCGGCGGCGCAGCACGCGGTTCGCCTCGGCGAGGTACTCGGCGCGCGCGGCCTCGAGGGCGCTCGCCAGGTCGCGGAGGCCTCGCGCGTCGGGCTCGGCCGCGGCCAGGACCGCGCGGGCGCGCGCGGGCGGGTCGCCGCCCGCGTCCTCGACGCCGAGGCGCGCGAGCACCGACGCCAGGCGGGCCTCGTGCTCCGCGCGCGCCTTGCGCGTGGCCTCGGCGGCGGCGCGCCGCTCGCGCTCGCTCGCCAGGCGTGACCACAGCGCGTCGTAGCTGGTGGCGGCCTCGGCCAGGCCCAGCCCGTCGAGGCGCGGGCGCACCAGCTCGAGCGCGGCCGCCTTGCGGGCGGTCACCCGCCGCTCGCCCTCCTCCACCGCGCGCTGCTCCTCGAGCAGGGCGTGGGCCGCCTCGGCCTCGCGCTTGGGCGAGTGCTTGCCCTGGTGCGCCTTGCGCAGCAGCTTGTCGAGGGCGGACTTCTTGCCGCTCGAGAGCCCGTTGATCTCGCTCAGCTTCGCCGCGGCGACCTCCAGCGTGGGCAGCCCGCCGCGCGGCGAGCGGCTGTACTTGCCGAGCAGCTCGTCGACGCGGGCCGCGAGGTCGGCCGCCTGCCGCTGCAGCAGGCCCTGCTCCACGTCGATCGGCGTGGCGAGCGAGAGGTCGGCGCCGCCCTCGGCGTCCTCGGGGCAGCGCAGCGCCTCGACCAGCGACTCCAGCGCCGACGGGGCGAGGACGCGCCCGGCGGCCGCCCCCCAGGTGCGGCCCTTGGCCTCGGCCGCCTCGAGCGCCTCGAGCGCCTCGAGCCCCGCGCGCAGCTCTCCGAGCAGCTCCTGCCACAGCCCGACCAGGTAGACCGTCCGCTCGCCCTTGCTCAGGCGCTCGAACGCGGCGCCCGCCGCCTCGGGCCGCTCGCTGGCGGCGATCCGGGCGCGCGCCTCGCGCTCGAGCGCCGCGGCGGACCGCTTGACGAGCGCGCGCTGCGCCTCGTCCGAGCGCGCCTGCGCGGCCTCCACCCCGGCCAGCCGTGCCGCGGCCGCCTCGATCGCGGCGCGGGCGGCGGCCGGCGAGCCGGCCGCCGACTTGGCCAGGCGGTTCAGCGCCTGCCGCTCCCGGGTGGCGAGCGACGGCGCGCGCAGCGCGCCGGCCACCGCCTCGTGATCGGCGAACAGCTCGCTCAGGGCCTCGGCCAGGAGCTGCAGGCCGGCCTCGTCCATGGCCAGGCTGGCGTGCGCCCGCTGGTAGGTCGTCTCGGCCAGCTCGAGGGCCTGGAGCACGGCGCGCTCGGGCAGGAGGGCGGCCAGCCGCGTGTGCAGCGCGCGGAGCTGCTCGAGCAGCGCGCGCGGCGGGTCGAGCTCGTCCTGGGACGCGAGCGCGCGCAGCAGGGCGAGGAGCGTGGCGCCGCGCGCGACCTGCAGCCCGCGCCGCTGGGCGAGCCCGCGCGCCAGCTCGCGCGCCTCGGTCATCCAGCGCGTCACCGAGAACAGCTGGTCCTTGGCGAGGATCAACTGGTCGAGGTGCGAGTCGAACACCGCCCGCTGCCCGTCGGGGGGCAACAGGCCGAACTGCGCCTTGACGTCGACCAGCGCGCTCACGTCCACGAGGTGCGAGGCGCGCGCCCGGGCGACCTCGTCGGGCGTGATCCCCTGGTACTCGATCGTCTGCGCCAGGTAGCGGCTCGCGACCTCGCCCAGGACCTGGACCACCGCGCCCGTGATCCGGGCGACCGCGGTTCCGTCGCCCTCGGCTACGCGCGCCCGCGGCGTGTCGCCGCCGCTGAACGCGCCCTCGGGCAGCTCGACGTTGGCCAGGAGCGCGCTCAGCCGCTGCGCCGCCTGCCGCCGCTCCCAGGCGCCGAGGTCGGGGATCGGCACCGCGTCGAACACGCGCAGCAGCCCCGCGAGCGCCTCCTCGGGCAGTCGCTGCAGCTCGGTCGTCCCGCCGCCGCGCCGCAGCCGGCCGAGCTCGCCCTCGAGCTCGCGGACCCGCGCCTCGAGCGCCTGGATCCGCGCCACGTGCTCGGCGGTCTGGCCGGCCTGGACCTCGCGGTAGATCTGCGTCGGGCTGCGGGTCTGCTCGCTCATGGCCTCGCTGTCCTCGGGGGCGGCGGGGAAGGGGCAGGATACCTCCGCGGAAGGCGGCACGCCCGTGGAGCTGGCCGAAGACGACGCGGAGGAACGACAGCGAATATCAATCCGAAGGCCAGAGCGGCTGTCGCCTGCAGGAGAGCGCCTGGCGCGAGCGCTCGGGGCAACGGACCTTCGCAGGACCTCACGGACACCGAGGGTCGCCCATCGGGTCGGCCCCGGCCGCGGCGTCCGTTACGATCGCGGGGGAGGCGGGGGCATGCCCGAACCGACCGACGTCGGCACGGTCAGCGTGTTCGAGGTGCTCGAGCAGGCCTACGGCTGCACCGAGACCACCCTGCGCCTCCCCGAGGAGCAGGCGGGCCAGGCGCCCGAGCCGCCGCGCGCGCCCGGGAGCACGCGGTTCGTCGAGCAGCGCCTCGTCGGGCGGGGCGGGCTGGGCGAGGTGGTGCAGGCGTTCGATCTCGACCTGCTGCGACGCGTCGCGCTCAAGCGCACCCGGCCCGACCGGGCGGGCGGCGACGCGGTCGCGCGGCTGATCGAGGAGGCGCAGGTCACCGCGCAGCTCGACCACCCCAACATCCCCTCCGTCCACGCGCTCGGCATCGACCGCGAGGGCCGGCCGTTCTTCGCCATGGACTACATCGAGGGGCACAGCGTCGCCGACCTGATCGCGGCGCGCGCGCGCGACCCCGAGCTGGCCCGCGCGTTCGGGACGTCGCGGCTGCTGCGGGTGTTCTTGCAGATCGGCTACGCGGTCGCCTTCGCCCACGCCCGCGGCGTGGTCCATCGCGACCTCAAGCCGGCCAACGTGCTCCTGGGGCGGTTCGGGGAGGTCCGCGTCCTCGACTGGGGGCTCGCCAAGGTGCTCGGGCAACCGGAGCGACCTCCGCCCGCGGCGAGTCAGCCGGCGCCCGAGGCCCTCGGGGCGGAGGACGAGACGGTGCTCGACCCGCGGGTCGACGGCGACCGCCCGCCGGTGCAGACCTCGGCCGCGCGCGAGGAGACCACTGCCGGCGCGGTCCTCGGCACCCCCGGCTACATGTCGCCCGAGCAGGCCGACGGCGCGGCCGACCTCGACGTGCGCACCGACGTCTACGCGCTGGGCGCGCTGCTCTACGCCATGCTGGTGGGCCGCGCGCCCGTCACGGGCAGCACGCGGCTCGAGCGGATCCAGCGCACGGTCCTGGGCAAGCTCGACCCGATCCCGCCCGAGGTCGACCTGCCGCCGGCGCTGGCCGCGGTGATCGCCAAGGCGCTGGCGACCGAGCGCGAGGGCCGCTACCCCGACGTGCTGGCGCTGCTGCACGACGTGGAGGCCGTGCTCGAGGACCGCCCCACCAGCCTCGAACAGGACGCCGGCCTGCTCCGGCGGGCGACGCAGTTCTACTTCGCGCGCAACGAGCGCTACGCGCGGCTGCGCTTCATGGACATCGACCTGCTCGCGCTCTCCTCGGGCATGATCGGGGTCGCGGTCGGCGTGTGGACGGCGGGCTGGCTGGCCGGCCCCTGGCCGTGGCTGCTGCTGGTGGCGGGCATCGCCCTGCACGGCATCCCGACCTACACCCTCCTGCGCGCGCGGCGCCCCGACGACCCGGGCGGCCTGCGCGCCGCGCTCGAGGGCGCGGCCAACGACACCTCCCTGCCGGGCTCGAGCTCGAAGGAGCCCTAGCCCGCAAGGAAAGGCAGCTTTAATGGGGTTCTAGGCGCATTGCGCCGCTGTCGGGCAA
>CAZMSZ010000530.1:0-4302 GCA_964569055.1 uncultured Planctomycetota bacterium
GCCCGAGCGCCTCGTCGAGCACCTGCTTGAGCAGGGCCCGCCGGTCGATCCCGGCCAGCCTCCCCTGCGTCTCGAGCTCCTTGATGATCCGGACCAGGACCTTCTCGGTCAGCTCGCGCGCCCGCTCCTCGGGGAGCTCGTCGAAGTCGACCCGCTTGAGCTCCTTCGACTCGAGCAGCCGCTTGTGGCACTCCTCGCGGATCGCGCGGGCGGGGTCCTTGGGGTCGACCGGCTCGGCCGCCTTGCGGCGCGTGGCCCCGCGCGGGCGGTCCGACGCGGCGACCGGCCCGGCGCCCGAGCCGCCCTCCGCCGCGTCGTCCTCGTCGGCGCGGCGGCGCTGGCGGGCCAGGCGGAACTGGACCTCGAACCCGCCCACCTCGAACCGGTCGCCGTCCTCGAGGGGCTGGTCGCCGTCGATCGGCCGGCCGCCGAACAGCGTCCCGCCGCGCGTCCCGAGGTCACGCACGTGGAACTGCTCGCCGCGCACGAACAGCACGCAGTGCTCCCGCGCCACGTCGTCGCGGGGGAGGACGAGGTCGTTCCAGTCGCTCTTGCCGATGGTGAACCGGCGCTTGGTGAGCTCGATCTCCTTGACGCGCCCGTTCTTGACGTCGCGGACGATGAGCGACGGCATGCCCTCCCTCCGCTAGCGCCTGCGCCCGGGCTTGATCTCGGGCGCGACCTCCTCGTAGAGCGTGTCGGTGACGACCGTGTCGAACCCGGCCGTGGGCGAGGTGCCCTCCTGCACGAGCAGGCAGTGGACCACCGCCCCCTTGTTGATGCAGTGGAGGAGCTTGTTGCACTCCTCGGGGCGGAGGCGCAGGGTGAGCGTGCTGTAGCCGCGGCTCGCGGTGTCGTACGGGCTGGTGTTGGTGTCGGTCGCCAGGATCATCACGTTCTTGAACAGCGTGCGCGTGACCTGGAGCGTGTTCCCCTGGGGATCGATCAGGTCCATGGTGACCACGATGTCGATGTAGTCGCCGGGCTTGAGCATGCCGGCCACGCCCGCGGTGCGCGACACGGGGATCGTGACGGCGCGCTGGTCCTTGGCGAACTTGAGCTCGTCGCCCGGGCCCTGGGTGTGGAAGTGATGCGTCTGCAGGATCTGGCCCTCGCGGATCGGGCCGCGGGTGCGGCGGCCGAGGATCGACTGGCGGTCCGACTCCTTGATGTGCGTGTTCCGCAGGGCGGCGTCGATCACCTCGCTGTTGAACTGCTGGATCGCGATGTCGTCCTGCGTGAGGATCTCGCCCTCGCCGACGTCGTGGGCGGCGACGAGGTAGGGCAGCTTGCGCTCGTCGCGCCGATACTGCTCCTCGATCTTGTCGACGTACAGCTTGATCCCGAGGACCGAGAGGCCGCCCAGGATCACCGCCACGAGCAGCGCCAGCTTGTTGGTCACCAGGCCCTCCTCGCGCCCTTCCTGGTCGGCGCGATCATACCCAAGGCGCCGCCCCTCGCGCTCACCCGTCCGCGCGGAAGCTGAGGCACACCCGCGCGCCGCGGGCGTCGGGGGTCGCGACGACCTCGGCGGCGAGGCGGCCGGCGGCGTGGCGCAGGCGCGCACGCACGCGCCCGTCCGGGGCGGTCTCGCGCTCGATCGCGGCGTAGCCGGCGGCCTCCAGCCGCGACGTCAGCGCGTCGGTGGCCGCGCTCGGGTCGGTGTCCGCCCGCAGCAGCACCAGGCCCGTCCCGTCCTGGCGCCCGTAGCTGAACGCGACGGGGAGCCCGTAGTCGAGCCCACCTGGGAGCGGCCCGCTCGCGTCCCGCGGGCCGGCGGGGCGGGCGTCGACGACCAGGCGGTAGCGCGAGCCGACCTCATCCGCCTCCACGATCACGGCGCGGTGGCGGCCGTCCTCGCCCAGCCACAGCACGGTCCCGCCCGCGGCGGACTCCTGCACGAGGTACGGCGCACCCGGCGGGGACTGCTCGAGGGCGAGCGCCTCGTAGTGGCCCAGCAGCCGCTCGGCCGTCCAGGTCGGGGCGCGGCAGGAGCGGACGTCGGTGGGTCGGCCGTCGAGGAGCACGCGCTCCCAGCGCACCTCGGAGCCGGCCACCGGCTCGACCCCGGCGCTCGACGGCCGACGGACCGCGGCCAGCCACCCGGCCGCGCGCGCGCGCGCCGGCGCGCCGCTGAGCACGAGCCCGCCGGCCACGAGGGCGGCGGAGATCCCGAAGGCGGCGAGGAGCTGGGGGAGGGGTGGGAGCTGGGGCAAGGGCGGCGCCTAGGGCTCGCGGATCAGAGGTTCCCGTGGGTGGCCGGGACGTAGGGCGACCCGTCCTCGATGACGCGGTTGCCGGCCGCGTTCTCGTAGACCGTGTGGCCCTGGTTGGTGGTGCCGATCTTGCGGTTCTCGCCCGAGAGGTTGCGCTCGGCGTCCGAGTTGCCGCCCATGGCCCCCGCGGCGCCGCGCACCTTGCCGGTGCTCCCCTGGATCGCCTCGTCCACGGCGTAGCCGAAGCTGCCGGGGCCGGAGGCCACGCTGATGATCGAGATGAGCGCGATCGCGATCAGGCACACCAGCATGATGTACTCGACCATGCCCTGGCCGCGGCCAGGGCGACGGGACCGATGCAACGCGCTCATGGACTCCTCCCTCGCGGCGCCCCCAGTGTGGCGCCCGCGCACTCCGTTCGCAACCTCTGGACCGGCGTAAGTCGTGGCTCGAGGCCGTCGCTGGCGCCGGCGCCACCCGGATCGTCTCGCTTCCGTCGCGGGTGTTGAACCGGGTGGGCAACCCTTGCTCGCGGAGTGAGACGCGGCGACGGGCGTATCATGCTGCCCCAATGACCGAGCCGACGTCCGAACGAGCCCGGGTCGAGCGCTGGTTCACCGCCCTCCTGCTGGGGGTGGTGCTCACCTTCGGGTTGACCGCCATCGTGGACCCCGACCTGCCCGGCCACCTCGTGTACGGCCTCGATCACCTGGCGGGTGGGCGCCTCCCCTGGGGCGATCCCTACGCGTACACCACGGCGGGGAGGGCCTGGATCAACCACGAGTGGGGGTTCGAGGCGACCCTCGGCCTGGTCTACTCGGCCTTCGGGGCGACCGGGCTGGTGCTGCTGCAGGCGCTGAGCTGGGGCCTGACCGGCGCGCTGATCCTGCGGCTGATCCGCCGCGCCACGGCCGACTTCGTGCCGGGCGCCGTGGCGTTCCTGGCCTTCGCGGCCCTGGCCTTCGCCGCGATCACGATCCGCCCGCAGCTCGTGACCTACCTCCTGTTCGCCGTCCTGCTCACGCTGCTCGAGGCGGCCCGCGCCGGCCGCCAGTGGGCGCTGGTGCCGGCCGCCCTGCTGACCCTCCCCTGGGCCAACGCCCACGGCGGCTGGCTGGCCGGGTGGTGCGTGCTGGCGGCCTACGCCGGCGGCCTCGCGCTCGACGCGCTGCTCGGCCGCGCGCCGCGCGGCGACCTGCCCGCGCCGCCCCGCCGCCCCGGGCGCCTGGCGGCGGCGGCGCTCGGGGCCACGGCCGTGGCCGGGCTGGCGAGCCTGGTGAACCCCTACGGCCCCCGGCTCCACGCCTACATGATCGCGGCCCTCGGCAAGCCGCGCCCCCAGATCGGCGAGTGGCGCCCGGTGGAGCTCGACGCGCAGGGCGTGCTGTTCCTGGGCTGGGCGGCGGTGGTCTTGTTGGCCCTCGCGACGCGCGCCCGGCGCGACGGGCTGGCGCGGATCCCGCTCCCGCACGCGCTGGTCCTGATCGCGACCTGCGCGCTGAGCGTGCGCCACGTGCGCCACACCCCGTTCTTCGCCATGGCCGCGGCGGCGTTCGCCGCGGGCGCGGTCGCGGACCTCTACCGGGCCTGGGTCCCGCCGCCGCGCGGCGACCTCGAGCCGGGCGCGGCGCGCCGCCTGCGCTGGCTGTCGGCGGGGCTGCTGATCCCCGCGCTCGCGGTCAACCTGTCCTGGCCCCACCGCGACCTCCTCACCCTACGGCTCCACCCCGTGGGCGGCTCGAGCTTCCCGACCGGCGCGCTCGAGTTCCTGCGCGCCCACCTGCGCGCGGAGAGCGGGCGCGCGGCCCCGCGCCGCCTGCTGGTCCACTTCGACTGGGCCCAGCTCGCGATCGCCGCCCTGTGGCCCGAGGCCGAGGTGTTCTACGACGGGCGCTTCCGCACCGCCTACGACGCGGAGGTCGAGGACGCCTACTTCGCGTTCACCGCCGCCACCGCCGCCCCCGGCTGGCGCGACGCGATCACCCGCTGGCCCACCGACCTCGTCCTGCTCCCGGCCGACCGCCCCGCCGCCGCTCGCCTGGAGCAGGAGCCCGGCTGGCGCGTGGCCTACCGCGACGTGCAGGCG
>CAZMSZ010000531.1:0-3663 GCA_964569055.1 uncultured Planctomycetota bacterium
ACGGCGACGAGATCGGGATGGGCGACAACGTCTACCTCGGCGACCGCAACGGCGTGCGCACGCCCATGCAGTGGAGCGCCGACCGCAACGCCGGCTTCTCGCGCGCCAACCCGCAGAGCCTGTACCTGCCCGTCAACATCGACCCCGAGCACCACTACGAGGCGGTGAACGTCGAGACGCAGCAGCAGAACCCGAGCTCGCTGCTGTGGTGGACCAAGGGCCTGATCGCGCTGCGCAAGCGGCACCGCGCGTTCGGGCGCGGGACGCTGGAGTTCCTCCGCCCCGACAACCCCAAGGTGCTCGCGTTCGTGCGGGCCTACGAGGACGAGCGGATCCTGGTCGTGGCCAACCTGTCGCGCTTCGTGCAGGCGGCCGCGCTCGACCTCGCCGGCCACGCGGGGGTGCGCCCGCGCGAGCTGTTCGGCGGGGCCCGCCTGCCGCGCGTCGAGGAGGGGCGGCCGTACCAGCTCACCCTCGCGCCCTACAGCTTCCTGTGGCTGTCGCTCACCCGCGAGACGGGGAACGGGGCCATCGAGCTGCGCCGCGAGCCGCACGCCCTGCCCGACCCGGGCGCGCTCGCCCCGCTGCTCACCGGCGAGGCGCGCGGCGCGCTCGAGCGCCTGCTGCCGATCTACCTGCGCCGCTGCCGCTGGTTCCGCAGCAAGGCGTTCACGATCCGCGCCGTCGTGGTCCGGGAGGTGATCCCGCTGCCGCCGCCCACCCGCGACGCGGCGCTGCTGCTGCTCGAGGTCGACTACCTCGAGCGCGAGCCCGAGACCTACCTGCTGCCGCTGGCGCGCGCCGGCGGCGAGCGGGCGCGGGAGCTGGCCGAGCGCGAGCCGTGGGCGGTGGTCGCCGCGCTGCGCGGGCAGCCGAACGGCGCGCAGGCGCTCCTCCACGACGGCCTCGCCTCGCCCGAGGTGCTCAGCGCCCTCCTGGGGGCGATCGAGCGGCGCCGGCCGCTGCGGGGCGAGCAGGGCGAGGTCACCGGGAGCCGGACGGCCGTGTTCGGCCTGCTGGCCGAGCGGCGCGGCGAGGGCCCGCCCAGCCTGCTGGGCCACGAGCAGAGCAACACCTCGGCCGCGTTCGGCCAGGCCTACGTGCTCAAGGTCTACCGCGCGGTCCAGCCCGGCCCCAACCCCGACCTCGAGCTGGGGCGGTTCCTGACCGCGCGCGGCTTCGCCTACACCGCGCAGGTCGCGGGCGAGCTGACCTACCACGCGCGCGCGCGGCGGGGCGCGCGCGTCGAGACCACCGCGCTGGCGGCGCTGTTCGAGTACGTGCCCAACGAGGGCGACGCCTGGCGCACGACCCTCGACGCGCTGGGGCGCACGATCGAGCGGGTGCTCTCGCAGGGCCCCGAGGAGCGCCCGCGCGAGCAGCGCGACCCGCTCACCCTGGCGCGCGACCCCGACGCCGAGCCGACCGACGCGCTGCGCGAGGCGGTGGGGGTCTACTTCGAGATGGCGCGGCTCCTGGGCGACCGCACCGCCCGGCTGCACCTCGCGCTCGCGAGCGAGCCCGCCGACCCCGCCTTCGCGCCCGAGCGCTACCCGCCCCACGCGCAGCGCTCGCTGCACCAGGGGCTGCGGACCAGCGTCGGGCGCGCGCTCCGCCTGCTGCGCTCGCGCCTGGACGCGCTCGACCCCGAGGCGCGCCGCGCGGCCGACGAGCTGATCGCGCGCGAGGCGGAGCTGTATCACGGCCTGCGCGCGATCCTCGGCGCGCCCCTCGAGTCGCTGCGGATCCGCGTGCACGGCGACTTCCACCTGGGGCAGGCGCTCTACACCGGGAAGGACTTCCAGATCATCGACTTCGAGGGCGAGCCGACCCGCCCGCTCAGCGAGCGCCGGCTCAAGGACTCGCCGCTGCGCGACGTGGCCGGCATGCTCCGCTCGTTCCACTACGCGGCGCACGCCGCGCTCCACGGCCCGGGCGTGCGCGAGGAGGACCGCGAGCCGCTGCGGCCCTGGCTCGACGTGTGGTACCGCTGGGTGGGCGCCGTCTACCTGCGCGCCTACCTCGCCACCGCGGCCGGCGCGCCGTTCCTCCCCGTCGACCCGGGGGAGCTGCGCGTGCTGCTCGACGCGCACCTCCTGGAGAAGACCGCCTACGAGCTGGAGTACGAGCTCAACAACCGCCCGGACTGGGTGTCGCTGCCGCTGCAGGGCTTCCTGGCGCGACTCCCGGCCCGGCCCACCGAGGAGGAGGGAGCGTGACGCCGCGCGCCGAGCTGGAGAAGACGACGCTGCTCGGGGAGGCCGACCTCCACCTGTTCAACGAGGGGACGCACCGGCGGCTGTACGAGCGGCTCGGCGCCCACCCCATGCGGGACGCGGAGGGGCGCGAGGGCACCTACTTCGCGGTGTGGGCCCCCAACGCGCGGGCGGTGCACGTGATCGGCACGTTCAACGGGTGGAGCGAGACGGACGAGCACGCGCTGCGCCCGCGCGGCAGCTCGGGGATCTGGGAGGGCTTCCTCCCGGGCGTGGCGCGCGGCGACCTCTACAAGTACCGGATCACCTCCAGCGCCCGCGACTACCGCGTCGACAAGGCCGACCCGTTCGCCTGCCGGAGCGAGCGCCCGCCCGCCACCGCCTCGGTGGTGTGGGACCTCGGCTACGCCTGGAACGACGCGGACTGGCTGGCGCGCCGGCGCGAGCTCGACCCGTGCCGGGCGCCGATCTCGATCTACGAGGTCCACCTCGGCTCGTGGCGGCGCGTCCCCGAGGAGCAGGCGCGCTCGCTGACCTACCGCGAGCTGGCCCCGCGCCTGGCCGAGTACGCGCGCGAGCAGGGCTTCACCCACGTGGAGCTGCTGCCGGTCATGGAGCACCCGTTCTACGGCTCGTGGGGCTACCAGGTGACGGGCTACTTCGCGCCGACCGCGCGCTACGGCACCCCGCAGGACTTCATGTTCCTGGTCGACACGCTGCACCAGGCGGGGGTGGGCGTGATCCTGGACTGGGTGCCCTCGCACTTCGGGACCGACGAGCACGGGCTGGTCTACTTCGACGGGACGCACCTCTACGAGCACGCCGACCCGCGCCAGGGGAGCCACCCCGACTGGGGCAGCCTGATCTTCAACTACGGGCGCCACGAGGTGCGCAGCTTCCTGCTCAGCAACGCGATCTACTGGCTGGACGTGTTCCACGCCGACGGGCTGCGCGTGGACGCGGTCGCCTCCATGCTCTACCTCGACTACTCGCGCCGCGAGGGGGAGTGGATCCCCAACCGCTGGGGCGGGCGCGAGAACGTGGACGCGCTCGAGACGCTGCGCCTGGTCAACGACGCGGCCCGCGCCGAGGCCCCGGGCGCGCTCATGATCGCGGAGGAGTCGACCGCCTGGGGCGGCGTCTCGCGCCCGACCGCCGCGGGCGGGCTCGGCTTCACCATGAAGTGGGACATGGGCTGGATGCACGACCCCCTGACCCTGTTCCGCAAGGACCCGGTCCACCGCAAGTACCACCACTCGAACCTGACGTTCCGCATGCTCTACGCCTGGACCGAGGACTTCGTGCTGCCGCTCTCGCACGACGAGGTGGTGCACGGGAAGGGCTCGCTCCTGGCGCAGATGCCCGGCGACCACTGGCAGCAGCGGGCGAACCTGCGCCTGCTGTTCGCCTGGCAGTGGGCGCAGCCCGGCAAGAAGCTCCTGTTCAT
>CAZMSZ010000531.1:3673-4288 GCA_964569055.1 uncultured Planctomycetota bacterium
TCATGGGCGGCGAGCTCGGCCAGCCGCGCGAGTGGAGCCACGAGGCCAGCCTCGACTGGCACCTGCTCGAGCGCCCCGAGCACGCCGGCCTGCAGCGGATGGTGCGGCGCCTCAACGAGCTCTACCGCGAGCAGTCGGCGCTCCACGCGGCCGACTTCGAGCCGGCCGGGTTCGAGTGGATCGACTGCAACGACGTCGAGAACACGGTGCTGAGCTTCGTGCGCCGCGATCCGGAGGCGGAGCGCTGCCTCCTGGCCGTGCTCAACTTCACCCCGGTCGTCCGGCGCAACCACCGGATCGGCGTGCCGCGCGGCGGGCGGTGGGCGGAGGTGCTCAACACCGACGCCCTGGAGTACGGCGGCTCGGGCCAGGGGAACATGGGCGGGGTCGAGGCGACGCCGGTGCCGTTCCACGGGCGGGAGTGGTCGGTGCTGCTGACGGTGCCGCCGCTGGGGGCGGTGTATCTGGTGAGCGAGTGAAGAGGCGGATCGCCGCGTCGGAGTCCGAATCCGAGAGGCTTTCGCGTAAGGCTACCGTCGAGGACGAATCCGAGACCGCCAAGAAGAGCTGTCGCTCGAGAGGTCAGCTCCCCGGCGTAGGAATTGACCGCCAAGA
>CAZMSZ010000532.1:0-1801 GCA_964569055.1 uncultured Planctomycetota bacterium
GAGTCCGAGTCCGAGTCCGAGTCCGAGTCCGAGTCCGAGTCCGAGTCCGAGTCCGTTCCCCGCCCAGCCTACAGGTGCTCGAGCAGGGCCCGCGTCGCCTCGCGCCGGACGGCCTGCAGGCGGTCCGGCGCGAGGCCGCCCAGGCGCTCCAGGGGGGCGGGGGTCACGCCGGCGCGCTGGCAGGCGGCGTGGACCGCGCGGGCCCGCACGGTGGCCATGGCCTCGTCGATCCGCTCGTTGAGCGCCTTGGCGTCGGCCTGCGAGATCAGGCCGCGCATGGCGGCCTGGGTCACGAGCGGGACGCCAGGCGGGGGCGGCTGCTGGGTGAGCGCCGTGAGGTCGGCGCGCGACACGTTGGAGTGCTGCAGGAGCGTGAGGCCGATCCGGTTGCGCAGGTCGAGGAGGCGCTGCGCCGCGGCGGCCTCGGCGCGCTGCGCGGTGGGCGCGGGGAGCCGGGCCCGCTCGACGAGGAACTTGGTGAACCCCGGCCTGCCCGCGGCCGGAATCGTCAGCCAGGCCTCGAGGCCGTCGAGGAGCGTGTCGAGCGGGTAGATCCCGTGCTGGGCGAGGAGCTTGGCGAGGTGCAGCTCGCTCCAGCCCGCCAGCTCGGCGGCCCGCGCGCCGTCGCCCGACACCTGCGCCGCCCCCGGCTCCGCCGCGCGCGGGCGGTGCGGCGCGGCGGCGTCCGCGAACGGGGCCAGCGCCGCCGCGGCCTGGGCGGCGTCCGGATAGCGCTGCGCGGGGTCCTTGGCGAGCAGCCGGTGGACGACGGCCTCCAGCCCGGGCGGCACCTCGTGGGCGCGCACGCGCACCGGGACCGGCTGCGTGCGCAGGTGCGCCTGCGCGACCTGCAGCAGGTTCCCCTTGGCGAACGGGGTCTGCCCGGTCAGGAGCTGGTAGGCGGCGCAGCCCAGCGAGTACAGGTCGGCCCGCCCGTCGACCCCCTCCTGGGAGATCAGCTCGGGGGCCATGTACTCGGGCGTGCCGATCAGCTCGTCGGCCATGGTGAGCTGCTTGCTGTCGCGACCGCGCGCCAGGCCGAAGTCGGCGATCTTGGCCCGACCCTGCTCGTCGACCATCACGTTCTCGGGCTTGATGTCCCGGTGCACCACGCCGCAGGCGTGCACCGCCGCGAGCCCGCGGGCGACCTGCGTCAGGTAGTAGGCCGCGGCGCCGGGCCGCATGCGGCCGCTCGGCTCCGCCTCGAGCAGCTCCTGCAACGACTGGCCGCGGATCAGCTCCATGATCGCGAACGTCAGCCCGGCGTCCTGCCCGGCGTCGATCACCTGCACCACGTGCGGGTCGCGGATCGCCGCCAGGAGGCGCACCTCCCGCACGAACCGCTGCAGCATGATCGGGTCGTTGCGGCCGAGGCGGGGGTTGACCACCTTGACCGCCACGTCCCGCCCGAGCTGCCCGTGGCGCCCGCGGAACACCGCGCCCATGGCGCCCTGCCCGATCCGCCTCAGACCGCTGCACGGCCCGAGCCGGTCGGGAACCTCGAACGCGTCGCTGGGGCGGGGAGGCACGGGGTCGAGTGTAGCGCGTCGCGAGGAGCGCCCGCGCGCCGGAGGCTGGAGTCGAGGCTGTCGTCTGGCGCCAGCCTGCGTGCCCGGGCCCGTGCCCGTGCCCGTCTCCGTGCGCGTGACCCTTGCCCGTGCGCGCATACGACCATGCGTCGCACCCGCGCGGGCCACGAGCACGGGGCACGGGCGCGGGCACGAGGCTCAAGGTGAGAGCCGCTCGGAGTCGGAGCTCCCCGCGGCGCCCGAACGAGCGGCCCTGGCCGCGGGTATAGTGA
>CAZMSZ010000532.1:1901-4269 GCA_964569055.1 uncultured Planctomycetota bacterium
GAGTCGGAGCTCCCCGCGGCGCCCGAACGAGCGGCCCTGGCCGCGGGTATAGTGAGCGCCCTTCCAGGAGGAGCTGCCGTGGACATCGACCAGTTGATCCATCGGGTCGCCGAGGAGCGGAAGTGGCCGCTCCTGTTCGTCGAGGGCGACGACTTCTACAAGGTGACCGTCGAGGTCCCGGGCGGGCGGTATCAGGACGTGTTCGTCAGCTTCCGCAAGGACGACGAGCGGTTCTGGATCGCCACGATCTGGACGGTGATCGCCGACGCGGAGGACTTCAACCTCACCCAGCCCCTCGAGCTGCTGCGCTTCAACTGGCGCAACCTGTACGGCAGCCTCGCCGTCCGCGACGCCGAGGTCGTGCTCGTCTACAACCAGCTCGCCGACGACGCCGACCCGACCGAGGTCGCCCGCGCGATCGAGCAGATGGCGCGCACCGCCGACGACCTCGAAGCCCAGATCTACGGCGGCGCGGACGAGCGCTGAATCGCTTGAGTTTCGCTTGAAGCGAAACTCGGATGGGGGCGGGTTGGTGGGAGGCGGGCCGTCCGGACGCCGGAAATAAGAAATATCAACAGAGAATTAGAAATTATGAATGCCAGAACGGCTGTCGCCGAACGGACGCGCAGACGCCCGGTCTCGCGTCATTGGCCGGCGTCGCAGCGGCAGCCATTTCTAATTTCTAATTCATAATTCCCTGTTGATATTTCTTATTTCCTCGCGAGCTACGCGTAGGGGTTGTCCTCGTCCGGCGTGAACATCATGCCGGGGCCCATTTCGCCCATGCCCGACTCGGAGGGGCCCATCCAGGTGCCCTGCAGGAGGGCGGCCTCCAGGCCGCGGTCGAGGTTTCGCTCGGGCGGGGTCTCGCCGATCGTGAGGTAGAAGCGGCCCTCGCTCCAGGTCACGACCTCGGCGAAGGCCTCGCGTCCGCGCTCGCGCTCGGTGTAGGCGGCGCAGGGGGTGCCCTGGTCGAAGAACACCTCGGCCCGGCCGTGGGGGCCCTCCACGCTGATCTTGGCGGTCTTGCGCCCGAGCGACAGCACGCGGAAGAAGTCGGCGAGCGGCATCTCGGCGAGGTCGCCCGAGGCGGCGCCGCGGGCCTCGGGGGCGGCCGCGGCGCGGGCCTGCTCCTGCTTGCCCGAGCTGAGGGCGCGCAGCTTGGCGAGCAGCACGTCGAAGTTGATCGGCTTGGCGAGCACGTCCTTGGCGCCGAGCTTGAGCGCCTTGTTGAGCATGCCCGCGTCCGTCCGCGCGGCGGTGAAGATCAGCGGCACGTTCTTGAGCTGCGGGTCGCGGCGCAGCTTGAGGAGCAGCGAGATCCCGTCCAGCTTGGGGAGGGCCGTCTCGGCGATCACCACGTCGGGCCGCTCGCTCGAGATCACGTCGAAGGCGCGCGCGCCGTCCTGGCAGGTCAGCACCTCGAACCCGGCGGCCGCCAGGCGCATCTCGGTCATGGACAGGCTGCCGCTGTCGCCGTCGGCCACCAGCACCCGCGCGCCCGCCTGGCCGCCCTGGAGGCGCTCGAGGTAGGTCTCGTCGCGCACCGCCTGGAAGAACGCCTCGACCACGGCCGGGTCGTAGTCGCTGCCCGCCCGCGTGCGCACCAGCTCGGTCGCGGTGATCGGGTCGGCGCCGCCCGCGAGCTGCGCGCAGTAGTCGCGGGTCACGGCGATGATCCGCGCGCCCAGCGGGATCCGCTCCCCCTTCAGCCCCCGCGGCCGGCCGCGCCCGTCCCAGCGCTCGTCGACCGACTCCAGCACCGGCCGCAGGTCGTAGGGGCAGCGCACCGCGGCCAGCGCGGCCAGCGAGGCCTGCAGCTCCTGCGCGATCCCGCCCGAGGCGCCGCCCCCCGGCTGGACCCCGAACCGGAACGCCACCAGGCTCGGCCCGAGCGCCACCAGCGCCGCGGCCGTCGACACCGCCTCCAGGTGCGCGCGCGGGAGCTGCAGCTTGACCGCCGTCAGCTCGGTCATGCGCCCGAGCCGCTCGGCGAGCTGCGGCCGCTTGGCGCCCTCCTCGGCCAGCACGGCGAGGAGCAGCATGGCGTCGCGCGCCAGCTCCGACATGCCCTCCGCCCCCGCGGCGCCCTCCAGGAGCGCGCCCCCGTAGCTGCTCGGGGTCAGCACCTCCAGCGTGGCGCGCACCGCGTGCAGCTCCTCGGCCAGGGTGGGGTGCTGCGCGACCACGGCCGGACCCGCCAGCACCCGGGTCGCCGCCCGCGTCGCGCGCGCCACGTCGAGCGCGTGGCCGGGGTCCTGCGCCTCCTGCACGCGGAACCCGTCGCGCTCGAGGAGCGAGCGGATCAGCAGCCGCGTCTCGGGGTCGGGCTCGAGGAGGATGATCTCGGACATGCCGGTCTCCAGTG
>CAZMSZ010000533.1:0-4257 GCA_964569055.1 uncultured Planctomycetota bacterium
CCAGCGACAGCTCTTCCTTGGCGCTCTTGGCGTTCTTGGCGGTCAGATTTCACGCCGGGGAGCTGACCTCACCAGCGACAGCTCTTCCTTCGCGGTGAGAGCTCACGCGGGGAGCTGACTTCTCCAGCGACAGCTCTTCCTTGGCGGTCTCGGACTCGTCCTCGACGAGAGCCGTACGCCACAGCCTCTCGAAGCCCCCGCCGGCCCCGTGAGCCTGACCGCCGCGTGGTGTCCCACCGGAAGGGCGGGCGCGGTCCCCCCCGGGGGCACGCCCATGCTGCGCGTCACGACCTACGTCGACCCTGCCGGGCTGATCCCGTGGGGTCGCGCCAGCGTGAGCGTCCTGGTCCGGATCGAGGCGCCGGCGCTGCCGCCGCAGCAGGTCCCGCCGGTGCACCTGGCGCTCGCGCTCGACGTCTCGGGCTCCATGGCGGGGGCGAAGCTGGCCATGGCCAAGGCCGCCGCGCGCCGGGTGCTCGAGCGGCTCCGGCCGCAGGACGTGGTAGCCCTGATCCTGTTTCGCGACCGGGTGCGGGTCGTGCGCGAGGCGGCCCCGCTGGGTGAGCCGGCGACGCTGATCGCCCGGCTCGAGAGCGTGCTCGCCGCGGGGGCGAGCAATCTGTCCGGCGCCTGGAGCGAGGCCGCGCGTGAGGTGCGGGCCGGGTGCTCCCCCGCCGGTCCCGCGCGCGTCCTGCTCCTGAGCGACGGGGGCGCCGACGCGGGGGTGACCAGCCGCAAGCGGCTGCTCGCCATGACCGAGGCGGCGCGCGACGACGCCGAGGCGCCGGTCCTCACCTCGTGCCTGGCCGTGGGCGGACCCTGGGACCGGCGGCTGCTCGCCGCGCTGGCCGACGCCGGCGGCGGCACCTACGGGGAGGTGGCCGACGAGGCGAGCGTCCCCGCGTTCTTCACCGAGCTCGGCGAGCTGTGCCCGGTCGCCGCGCAGAACGTGACGCTCAGGCTGCGGCTCGCCCCGTCGGTGAGCGCCGTGCACCAGGTCGGCGCGTACCCGTCCTGGCGCGCCCGCGAGCAGCGCGCGGTCGGGTTTCGCCTGGGCGATCTCCTGGCGGGCGAGACCGCGCTCGTGGGGCTGGTGTGCGACGTGGACCTCGCCGAGAGCGCCCCCGAGGGCGTGCCGCTCGTGTCGGGCGAGGTGGGCTGGTTCGACGTCGCCGCCGAGGCCCCCGGCCTGCGTGAGGTCCCCGTCCGCGCGGCGGCGCGGCTCGACCCCAGCGGCGAGCAGGAGCGCGCCGGCCAGCGCGACCTGTGGCGGCTGCGGCTCGCGCGCGCTCGCCGCCGGGCGCTGCGGGCCGGCGAGCGCGGCGACTCCGCGCGCGCCCGCGCGATCGCCACGACCGCGCGCCACGCCGCCGAGCGCGCCGGCGCCCTGGACGAGCCGGCGGTCGCGGCCGAGGTCGAGCGGCTCGTGTCGCTGGAGCGGCTGCTCGAGGCCCCGCGCGCGTGGGGCGTGGGGAGCGTCCCCTGGCGCGTCCTGCGCTACGGCGCGTTCCGCGGCGGCGCCGGGCTCGCGTCGTGAGGCGCAGCCGACCAGCGCTGGTCGAAGCGCTCGTCGAAGGCGCGCACGAAGGCCGAGACGTCGGGGCGCGCCAGCGCGCCGCGCGCGTCGTCCACGAGCTGGTCGAGCTTGGCGCGCTCGGCGGCGCCTTCGCCCGCCGCGTCGGCGGGCGAAGGCTCGAGGCGCTCGCGCACGAACAGCCGCCGCAGCGCCCCGCCGCCGCGCAGACCGAGCGCCTTGACCCCCGCCAGCGCGCCCGCGAACGCGTGGCGGAGCGCGTCGCGATCGGCGCCGGCGAAGGCCTGGTCGAACGCGACCCGCAGCCGGGCGGCCGCCTCCCACGCCGGCTCGCCGGGGCCCGCTGGGCCGACGGGGAGCGGCAGGCGACCGTCGCGCA
Organism: uncultured Planctomycetota bacterium; assembly: GCA_964569055.1. Taxonomy (GTDB): domain Bacteria; phylum Planctomycetota; class J058; order J058; family J058; genus JAWLGW01. Next base: position 1,914 of record CAZMSZ010000533.1, read on the forward strand.
GGCAGCGGTCGAGCGCGCGCCCGAGGAGGTAGGCCCGGCCGGCCTCGAGCGCCGCGGCCCGCAGCGCGAGCACGAAGAACACCGCCTTGAGCAGCTTGGCCACCAGCTTCCACACCAGCCGGAGGGGGAGCGTGAGCACGAACCACGCCGCCCCCAGCAGGCAGCAGCCGCCCTCGTCGTACAGCGGCCGGATCGCCTCGACCGGGTGAGCTCGGCCGTGGACCTCGAGGAGCGACGCGACGAGGTGCCGATCGACCCGCCGCAGCAGCACGTCGTCGAGGAACGGGACCGGCGCGAACCGGCACAGCCCGGCCAGCACCGCCGCCCGGGTGAGCGCGGCCTCGGCCTCGGGCGAGCTTGGCGGGGGCGGGGCGGGCGCGCTCATTACCTCCAGGATCCCGCCCGCGGCGCGACAGCGCCAGAGCTCTACGCGGCGCGCAGCCCCAGCATGGCCCGGGCCTCGGCCGGGCTCGCCACCTCGCGGCCGACCTCGCGGGCGATCGTGGCCATGGCCTCGACCAGCGCGCCGTTGCCGGCCGCCCGCTCCCCGCTCGGCAGGTAGAAGGTGTCCTCGAGGCCGGTGCGCAGCATGCCGCCCAGCTCGGCGGCGCGGCGATGCAGCCGCCACACCTCCTCGCGCCCGATCGCGGTCACCTGCCAGGTGGTGTCGGGGAGGCGATAGCGCAGCAGGAGCGGCAGCAGCTCGGGGTCGGCGGGCATGCCCGAGGCCACGCCCATCACGAAGTTGTACTCCAGCGCGCCGTCGACCAGGCCGACCTGCTGATAGAGCGCGACCGAGCGCACGATCCCCACGTCGAAGCACTCGAACTCGGGCTTGGCGCCGGTCTCCTTCATGGCGGCGAGCATGGCCTCCACCTTCTCGACCGGGTTGTCGAACACGATCGGCGGCCAGGCCCAGGTCCCGCCCTGCCGCGCCTTGAGGTAGTTGAGCGAGCCCGCGTTGCAGGCCGCGATCTCGGGGCGGATCCGCCGCAGGCAGGCGAGCGGGCCCGAGACGTCGGGGCCGACCACGCCGGTGGTCATGTTGAACACCACCCCCGGGCAGGCGGCCCGGATCGCCTCGTCGATCGCCGCCGCCACCTCGGGGTCCCAGCTCGGGAAGCGGCCCATGCCGGGCTCCTGGGCGCGGAAGTGGACGTGCACGATCGCGGCCCCCGCGTCGTAGGCCTCGCGCGCCGAGGCGGCCATCTCCTCCACCGTGACCGGCACCGGGTGCTGGCGCGGATCGGTCAGGACGCCCGTCAGGGCGCAGGTCAGGATCGCCTTGTCGCTCATGGCTGCTCCTCCTCGGCCGGCGTGATCACCACGAGCACCTGCCGGCCCTGCACCTGATCGCCCGGCGCGACGCGCACCTCCGCGACCACCCCGTCCACGTCGCAGCAGAGCTGCGACTCGATCTTCATGGCCTCGATCGCGACCGCGGCCTGCCCGCGCCGCACCCGCTCGCCCACCGCCACCGCGACCCGCGTCACGCTCCCGCTGGTGGGCGCCCGGAGCTGCCCGTCCCCGGCGCGGTCGGCCGCGTCGCTCGCGCCGCGCGGCAGGTCCTCGGCCACGACCCGCAGCAGGCCGGCGCGCTCGAGGTGGAGCCGCACCTCGCCCGCGGGCTCGCGCGTCCAGGCCACGAGCACGGTCTCCTGCACGCCCGCGACCTCGACCCGCAGCGCGTGCGGAGCCTCGGGCGCCGCGCCGAGCACCCGCACCGCGACCGCCCCCGCGCCCGGCGGGGTGACCTCGTAGGCGCCGGGCGCCGTGGCGCGCATCTCGACCTCGAGCGCGGCGCCGCCGTCGACGGTGAGCGGCACGGGGAACGCGAACCGTCCGGTCGGCCGCCAGCCGTCGGCGAGCTCGCCGCCCGCCGCGGAGCCGCCTGCGGGCCCGCGCGCCAGGAGCACCGCGGCGAGCGCGAGGTCCTCGGCGCTCGGCGCCGGGTGCGCGGCCAGCGCCTCGCCCTCGGGTCCGTCGAGGAACCCGGTCGTGACCTCCCCGCCCACGAACGCGGGGTGCGCCAGCACGCGCAGCAGCAGGCCCTTGTTGGTGCGCAGCCCCAGCACGGCGGTCTCGCGCAGGGCGCGGGCCAGGCGCCGGCGCGCCTCCTCGCGGTCGCGCCCGTGCGCGATCACCTTGGCGAGCATGGAGTCGTAGTAGGGCGTGACCTCGAGCCCCGCGCGCAGCCCGTGGTCGCAGCGCACGCCCTCGCCGCCGGGGGCGGCCCACACCGCCACCCGGCCCGTCTGCGGGAGGTGCCCGGCCGCGGGGTCCTCGGCGTAGAGGCGCGCCTCGATCGCGTGGCCCCCCAGGCGGACGTCCTGTTGCGAGAGCG
>CAZMSZ010000534.1:0-4244 GCA_964569055.1 uncultured Planctomycetota bacterium
TGTCCGTCCCAGCGACAGCATCAATCTCCTCGCCCGATGGAGTGGGGCTCCCCCGAGCCACCGCCCAATCAAACAGCAGCGCCTCGCCAAGACATCCGTCCTGGCGAGGCGCCCTTCGAGCTCGGAGCTGCGTCGGCGCGACCGCTCGTCGTCCCATCCGAGTTTCGCTTCGAGCGAAACTCGAGCGAAATTCAGGCGGGGACCTTCTGGGGCGGACGTCCTTGCAGCACGCGCGGCGCGCGCGGGCGCTCCCAGACGGCCCAGGGCGCGTTGCCCTCGGCCCACATCTTCTCCAGCGTCTCGCGGTCGCGCGGCGTGTCCATGCACTGCCAGAAGCCCTCGTGGCGGAACGCCATCAGCTCGCCGTCCTTGGCCATGGCGGTCAGCGGGCCGCACTCCCACGAGGTGGCGTCGTCCTTGACGTAGTCGATGGCCCCGGGCTCGACGACGAAGAAGGCGCCGTTGATCCAGCCGCCCTCGCCGTGCGGCTTCTCGCGGAACGCCACCACGCGGTCGCCGCTGCACTCGAGCTGCCCGAAGCGACCCGGCGGGAGCACGGCCGTCACGGTCACCAGGCGCCCGTGCGAGCGGTGGAAGTCCAGGAGGGCGTGGAGGTCGATGTCGGCCACCCCGTCGCCCCAGGTCATGAAGAACGCCTCGTCCTCGACGTAGGGCGCGAGCCGCTTGACGCGGCCGCCGGTGTTGGTCTCGAGGCCGGTGTCGGCGCAGTGGATCGTCCAGTCCTCGCCCGGCGGCGTGCGGCGGGTCACCACCCCGCCGGGGCCGACGGTGAGGTCGCCGCGCAGCGTGGCGTGCTCGAGCGCCCAGCGCTTGATGCAGTCGCCCTTGTACCCGAGGCCGAGCACGAACTCGTCGAAGCCGTGGTGGGCGTAGATCCGCATGATGTGCCACAGGATCGGGTGTCCGCCCACCTCCACCAGCGGCTTGGGGCGTTCGGCCGTGAGCGGGCCCAACCGGGTCCCGAGGCCTCCCGCGAGGATCGCAACCTTCATTTCGACTCGGCTCCTTCTTCGTCAATAGGCTCCGCGGCCGCCGAGGACGGCCGGGACGGTACGGGCGAGCAGCCACAGATCCAGCAGGACGCCACGCCTGCGGATGTAGTCGAGATCCATCTCGACCTGCTGGGGGAACGGGATCAGCGAGCGCCCCTCGACCTGCCAGATGCAGGTCAGGCCCTGCTCCACCTCGAGGCGGAGCATCTCGCGGGGGCCGTACTCGCGGACCTCCTCGGGGATCGGCGGGCGCGGGCCGACGAGCGACATGTCGCCGCGCAGCACGTTGAACAGCTGCGGCAGCTCGTCGAGGCTGAGCCGGCGCAGCGCGCGGCCGACGCGCGTGACCCGCGGGTCCTCCTCGAGCTTGAAGCGCACGGCCTCGCGCTCCTCGCGCGACATGGCCCAGCTCGCCACCAGCTCGGCGCGGCGGGCCTCAGCGTCGGCGGCCATGGAGCGGAACTTGTAGAACGCGAACCGCCGCCCCTTCTTGCCGACGCGCTCCTGCTCGAACAGGACGGGGCCGCCGTCCTCGAGCTTGATGAGCAGCGCGATCAACAGGAGCACCGGGCTGAGCAGGACGAGCGCGAGCGAGGTCAAGACCACGTCGAGCGCGCGCTTGATGAACAGGTAGCCGGGGCGAGGGCGCGGGAGGACGGGCAGGGGGACGAGCGGCTCGGCGGCGCGCGCCGGGCGCGCGGTGACCGCGGCCCGAGCGCGGCGATCGGTCCGGTCCTCGGTCAACAGGGGCGGGCTACCCATGGCTGCTCTCTCCTGTGCGAGTGGACCCACCCATTCGCAAGGCGGAGGCCGCGGACATGTGACGACGACTGCGACGGAGGGCCGCAGCCGCGCGCGCGGCTGCGCCGCGGCCGTGCGTGAGCCTCCCCGCGCGCGCCGCTCGAACGCGGGCGGCGCGAGCGCGCCGCGAGAGCTCGCTCGCCGCGGGCCCCGGCCGCGCGGCCGCCTCACGAGATGAGCGCGCGGCCCGCGCGCGCTGGGCGCGTTCTCTGCGGAGGTGAGCACCGGCCGCGCGTCGCCGGCCGGCGCGGGCTCCCACCCGGCGAGGGGCGTTCGCGCGCGCGCGGCGCGAGCGGCGGCGCGGCTGGGCCGCGGCGGCGCGAGACGGGACCGCGCCGCGCACGTCGGTGACGACGAGGTCCTCGCCGCGTACGCGCGCCCGCCGCAGTGGGCGCGTGCGCGGCCGTGGGGATTGGAGCTGCGGCGGTCGGCCGCCGCGCCCCGCGCCGCGTCGGCGCGCCGCCGGCCGGGGAACGCGCGTTGCGATCGCGCCTCCTCCCTCCAACGAGCGGAGCGGCGCCTCGCCATGAGCCAAGTCGCGCGGATCTCGATCGCACCCGATCAGGTGGAGCTGTTGGGCGTCCCGATCGACAACCTCACGATGTCGAGCGCGATCGCGCGGGTCGAGGACCTGGTCGCGCGCGGGATCCCGAGCTACGTCGTCACGCCCAACGTCGACCACCTCGTGAAGCTGCAGCGCGACCCCGAGTTCCAGCGCGCGTACGCCGAGGCGGACCTCGTGCTCGCCGACGGCATGCCGCTGGTGTGGGCGAGCCGGCTGCTGCGCACGCCGCTGCTCGCGAAGGTCTCCGGCTCCGACCTGTTCGAGGTGTTCGCCGAGGTGGCGGCGCGGCGCGGTTATCGGCTCTACTTCCTGGGCGGACGGCCGGGCGCGGCCGAGCGGGCGGCGAGCGTGCTCGGCGAGCGGCACCCCGGGCTGCTGGTGTGCGGGGTCGAGGCGCCGCCCCGCGGCTTCGAGCAGGACCCGGCGCAGAACGACGCGGTGATCGCGCGCGTGCGCGCCGCCCGCCCCGACGTGCTGTTCGTCGGGCTGGGCGCCCCCAAGCAGGAGCTGTGGCTCCACGCCCACCGCGACGCCCTGGAGGTCCCGGTCTCGATCGGGGTGGGCGCGTCGTTCGACTTCGTGGCGGGCATGGTGCAGCGGGCGCCGCGCTGGGCGCAGCGCAGCGGGCTGGAGTGGGCCTGGCGGCTCTCGATGGAGCCGCGGCGGCTGTGGCGACGCTACCTGGTGGAGGACCCCGCGTTCTTCTACTACCTCACCGTCCAGCTGCTCGCGGCGCGGAGGTCGACGCGGTGAAGGACGAGGAGCTCCTGATCCTGAGCGAGCGGCTCGGCCGCTGGCTGGCCGAGGTGCTCGCGCCGGCAGGCGGGTTCGGGCGCCTGGAGCGGGAGCCCTCCCCGGCGCGCGGGGTGGCGGGCGCCGAGGCGTTCGTGGTGCGCTCGCGCCGCGGCGAGCGGGTGGCGCGCCTACGCCGCGGCGGGCCGAGCGAGCGGGACCCGGTCGCCGTGGAGGCGACGCTCGCGGCGCGCGCCCGTCGTCGGCTCGGGCCGGCGCTGGGGGACGCCGTGCTGGCGCCGCTCGCCGTGGTGGTCGAGGCGGAGGGGACCTGCGCGCTGCTGCCGCCCTCGCGCCTGCTCGAGCCGCCGCGACGGCGGCGGTGGCGCGCCCTGAGCGAGCCCGCCGCGGAGCCGCTGCTCGCGTGGCTGCGCGAGGTGACGCGGCTCACACGCAGCGAGGTGGACGTGGCGGCGCTCGAGGAGGACTTCCACCGGCCGCTCGGGTGGCTGATGGCCGACGCCGACTTCCCGGCCGGCGCGCGCCGCGTCGCCCGCCGCTTCCGCGAGCGGCTCGAGGACGGCTCCTGGCGCCCCTTCCAGGCCCTCTCCCACGGAGACGTCGCCCGCGAGCGACTCGAGCGCCTCCCGCCCCGGGCGTGGTGGCTCGAGCGGCCGCTCGCCGCCGACGTCGCCCTCTCCGGCTGGGGCGCCGCCCGCCCCTGGGGCGGCTACCCGCTCCTCGACCTGGTCTCGCTCGCCGACGGCCTCGACCTGCCGGCGCCGCGCCTCCGGCGCGAGCTCGACGCCCACTGCCGGCTGCTCGACTGCCCGTCCGAGGAGGCCTGGGGCTACCTGCTCGCGGCGCTCGGGCAACGCGGCCTCGAGACGGCGCGCCGCGAGCGCGCCGCGCAGGCGCGCTACCTCGCCCAGCGTCGCCGGCTGTGCCTCCGGCTGGTCGACGCGCTGCGGGTGGAGGTGGCCCCGCGCTGGCGCGGGCGCCGCGCGCTGCGCCGCGCCGTGCGCGCGCTCGGCGCGCGCTTGCGCCGCGCCGCGTGAAGTCGTCGCGTGTTCGGAGCTACGCGAACCGCACCGACAGGATCGGCGGGAAGTTGTTCCCGATGCAGTGCCAGC
>CAZMSZ010000535.1:0-2818 GCA_964569055.1 uncultured Planctomycetota bacterium
AACAGCACGCCGGCGACGACCAGCAGGCCGAGGGTCATGCCGGTCAGGACGGCGCTGCCCTTGGTGAGCTCGAGCCAGGAGGGGCTGGTCTGGCGGAGCTCCTTCAGGAGGCCCAGGCCCCAGTCGGCGATCATGAGGAGCTCGATCCGCTCCACGGCGGGGCCGGGGTTGGGGATCAGGACGTCGGAGAAGATCAGCTGGGGGATCAGGGCCAGGGGGACCAGGGCGATCAGGCTGTTCTGGCTCTTGACCAGGGAGGAGAGGAGGAGGCCCAGGGCGGTGGCGGTCAGGGCGACCAGGAACAGGGTCGCGAAGGTGAGGGGGAGGCTGGACTCGAAGCGGACGGTCCTCTGGACGGCGACCACCAGGAGCAGGGCCTGGAGCGCGGCCAGGCAGGACAGGACCAGGACCTTGGAGACGAGGTAGGCGCGGACGGGGACGCCGGTGCGGCGCTCGCGCAGGAAGATCAGGCGCTCCTTGACCACCTCGCGGCACGAGTTGAAGGTGCCGAGCCACACCGCGACCATGGCCAGCACGAACTGCAGGCGCTCGTCCTCGCGGCTGCCGTTGAAGGCCAGCCCGACCAGCCAGCCGATCAGGGGGGCCTGCAGCACCGAGATCGCGGTGCCCGCGAAGTCGCCCAGCTTGAGGTCGACGTAGCGCGAGGTCAGGATCGAGGCCATGCGGAGCTGGAGCGCGCGGGCGAGGAGGCCCTCGCGCGGTGGGGCCGGCGTCGCTGCCGGGCTGGGGGCGGCCAGCGGCGGGAACGCGGGCCCGGGCGGGGGCGCGGCGGTCGGTTCGGGGGCGGGTGGGAGCTTGCGGCGGGCCTCCGCCAGCAGGCGCTCGACCTCGTCGTCCTCGCTCACGCGGCGCCTCCGCGAGCGCGCGGCGGGCGGGCCGCCATGCGCTTGTGGAAGGGGCTCTGACGGTAGCGGGTCGCCCAGGCGGCGGGCGGGTCCTTGCGGAGCGCCTTGAAGATCAGGTCGGGGTCGGGGACGCCGAAGTGCTGGAGCGCCGCCTTGGGCGGGCCGAGCCAGGCCAGGTGGCCCTGCACGATCACGATCAGGAAGTCGGCCAGCTCGAGCGAGGCGGTGGCGTGGGTGGTCGTCAGCACCGCGCGGCCCTGGTCGGCCAGCTTGCGGAGGAGGCGCATGGTGGTGGCCTCGAGGTCGGGGTCGAGGCCGCTGGTCGGCTCGTCGAGGAGCAGCACCGGCGGGGCCTGCAGCAGCTCGATCCCCATGCTGGCCCGCTTGCGCTGCCCGCCTGACAGTCGGCGGATCCGCACGCTCGCGCGCTGCTCGAGCTCGAGGTCGCGGAGCACCCGGTCGACGGCGGCCTGGATCGCCTGCTCGGCGGCGCCGGCCGGGAAGCGCAGGCGCGCCGCGTACTCCAGCGCGGGGCGCAGCTTGAGGTCGGTGTGAATGATGTCGTCCTGCGGGACCATGCCGATGCTCGCGGCCACACGCGCGGGCGGGAGGTCGTACAGGTCGTCGCCGCCGAGCCGCACCTCGCCGTCGTCGGGGCGGGCCATGCCGCCGAGCGCCTTGAGGAGCGAGCTCTTGCCCGAGCCCGAGGGCCCGAGCAGCACGCCCAGCTCGCCGCGGTGCACGCCGACCGAGACGTCGCTCAGGATCTGCACGCCGCCGCGCGCCAGCCAGACGCCGCGTGCCTCGAGCAGGAATCGGGTCACGACCCGAGTCTATACGGGATCGTGCTGCGGCACGGCGGCTCGCTCGATACCATTGCGGCATGAAGAAGGTCGGGATCGCGCTGGTCGTGCTGCTGGTGGGCGGGGTGGCCCTCCTGCTCGGCCTCAAGCAGGGCGGCGTGTCGCTGGGTGGGTTCGGGTTCGCGTGGAACGAGGACAAGGCGGTCCTGCGCGAGCTCGCCCACTCGTTCTTGGAGGACCTCCAGTACAAGGACTTCAAGAAGGCCGCCAGCTACCACACCCACGCCGACCAGGCGAAGGTCGAGATCCCCAAGCTGATCGAGCGCCTGTTCCAGGTGAAGCCCGAGCAGCTCAACATCCGCGACATCGAGATCACGCAGGTCACGATCGATAGCTCGGGCGACCGGGCGCGCACCTTCTTCCGCAGCACGATCGAGCTGCTCAACAGCAGCCGCAAGAAGGACCAGCCCAACGAGGAGCGCAAGGTCGAGGGGATCCTGTACTGGCACGAGCGCCCGGCGAGCGAGGCGCTGCCGCCCCCGCCGAAGCCGGGCGAGACCGCCAAGGAGCCCGAGGTGGTGGGCTACGCCGGGGGCGACCAGAGCGAGCGGCGCTGGCGCGACATCGACGGCGGCACGCCCCACGAGCGAGCCGGCGCGGCCGCCGGCGCCGAGCCCGAGAAACGCTGGTTCATGATGCTGGAGTCCTCCCTCCACTGAGGTGCGCGTGAGCTCGCGGCCGCCCGACTTCGTGACCCTGTGCGAGAGCGCCTACCCCGGCGGGCAGCCGGGCCCGCGCGCCGCGCTGGACGCGCTGTGGACCGCCCTGTTCGGCCTGCCCGACTGGCTGTTCGCCGTGCACCCGGGCGACCCCACCCGGCCCTACGTCACCGAGTATCAGGGCGGGCGCTGGGCGTTCGTGTTCACCGACTCGGGCCAGCTCGCGCGGTTCACCGAGCAGAACGGCCTGCGCGGCCCCGGCGAGCTCCTGTTCCTGAGCATGCCCACGGCCCAGGCCCGCCAGTGGCTCGACGAGGCTGGCCAGCGCGGCCTGATCGGCGGCGCGCAGTTCAACTTCGGCGGCCCGGGCTGGTTCGCGCCCTGCCAGAACCTCGGCGCGATCTACGAGCACCTCATGGGCTGAGCGCCG
>CAZMSZ010000535.1:2918-4214 GCA_964569055.1 uncultured Planctomycetota bacterium
GCGGCGCTGCTTGTTGAACTCCTCGCACTTGTCGCCGGCGTAGAGCGCGCGCTGGGCCTTGATCCGGTCGAGCTCGCCGAAGGCCAGCTCGAGGCCCATGGCGAAGGCGGTCTCGCAGAACTCGCGAATGTCGGCCGGCGAGAAGCCCGCGCTGCGGGCCACGAAGGCCTCGATCTCGGCGGGGCGCAGCGAGAGGCCCAGCTTGCGCACGTAGTAGTCGACGATCAGCCGGCGCGACGGCTCGGAGGGCTCGGGGACGTGACGGGTCTCGTGGATCCGACCCGGGCGCAGGAGCGCCGGGTCGAGGCTGGAGATGTCGTTCACGGTCAGGGCCGTGATCAAGGGCTCGCTGCCCTGGAACGCCACGTCCAGGCTCTGCAGCAGGCCGGCGTGGTCGTCGCTGCTGCGATCGATGTCGTTGAGGATCAGCATGCCAGGGCGGAGGAGCGCGATGATCCTGGCCGCCGAGTGGTCGGACATGCGGCTCGTCGCCTCGTGATCGACGAGCAGCACGCGCATGCCCAGCTCGCGCGCGATGGCGCGGGCCACCGTCGACTTGCCCGTCCCAGGCGGCCCGTAGAACAGCACGCAGCGCGAGCGCCCCTTGTCGAGGAAGGCCTTGCTGCGGCTCGCCAGCTGGCGCACGTCGTTCCAGGCGTCGTCGGCGGGAATGAAGTCGAACTCGTCGTCGACCCCGCCCAGGCTGAAGCACGTCCCCGCGAGGCTCCGGGTCAGGGCCAGCAGGAGGGTGTTCGTCCCCACCCGGTCCCAGATCCGCCGCCGCACGAACGCGTCCAGCGCGGCGTGGTCCTCGGGCCGCACGAAGGGCCCCTCCCAGAACAGCGAGACCTTCTCGGAGGCGGAGGGGGTCGGGCTGCCCTCCGCCGGGTTCCCCTTGGCGTCGTAGAAGTACGCGCACACCCCCTCGGCGAGGGTGAACTCCATCAGGGCGCCCTCGCCCGAGTTGCCGAACTGGTTTCGGACCTTGCGCTTGCGGAACACGACCCCCGTCAGGGCGTTGGTGACGAAGTTGAGGAAGCCGTCGCCCACCGCCGGGAAGGCGACCTCGTAGCCGCGCTCGCGCAGCCAGGCCTTGCAGGGGTCGGCCCCGTCGTCGCGCAGCTTGTTCTGCGCGGCCTGGTAGGTGAGCACGCTCCCGAGCGTGTCGAGCCCGGCCTTGCCGTAGCGCAGCCAGCCGCGCTCGTGGGCCGGGATCGCCCAGTGCCCCACGACCTGCTGCAGCAGGCCCCAGCGGCCGGGCAGCCGCCCCTCGGCCAGCTCCTCCAGGGCCCGGCG
>CAZMSZ010000536.1:0-4186 GCA_964569055.1 uncultured Planctomycetota bacterium
GGGAAAAGAGTTGCGACCGTCGCGCCCCGTTCGTAGAACCATCCGCTCCACCCGGAGGAGGCCCCCCATGGCTCGTGACCTGACCGCCGTCGCCTGCGTCGCGCTGCTCGTCTCGTCCCTGGGCGGGTGCGCCCAGGGGGGCTCCTCGAGCAAGTCGGCCAGCGTGAGCCCCGGCTCGACCGCGGCGCCGATCACCTCGAACGGCCCAGCGGGCGGGTCCACCGGGCCCCAGGTGATCGCCAGCGGGACGATCCGCGCCCTGACCTACAACGTGGCCGGGCTCCCGCAGGGGATCTCGAGCTCGAACCCGGTCACGAACACCCCGCAGATCAGCCCGCTCCTCGACGCCTACGAGCTGGTCCTCGTCCAGGAGGACTTCTGGTATCACGCCGAGCTCGAGGCCCAGGCGAACCACCCCTACCGCTCGCTTCCGCTCACCGGCTACAGCACCCTCGTCAACGACGGGCTGAATCGGTTCTCGACCACCGCCTTCGGCCAGCTCACCCGGATCCGCTGGAGCACCTGCCACGGCCTGACCGGCGACGGGAACGACTGCCTCTCGTCGAAGGGCTTCTCGGTGGCGCGCCACGAGCTGCATCCGGGCGTGACCGTGGACGTCTACAACCTCCACGCCGACGCCGGCAGCGACGGGGGCGACATTCGGGCCCGCGAGGACCAGTTCGACCAGCTCGCGCAGTTCATGGCGGTCTACTCGGCGAACCAGCCCATGATCGTGGCGGGCGACACCAACCTGCGCGGCACCTCGCGCCCCGAGGACGAGCAGGTCCTGCTCAGGTTCCTGGCCGCGACCGGCCTCCAGGACGCGGCGCGCACGCTCGGCGCCCCCGAGCAGATCGACCGCCTCATGTTCCGCAGCTCGGCCGAGCTCGAGCTGAAGCCCACGAACTGGCGGGTCGCGAGCGAGTTCGTGGACGCGAGCGGCGGCGCGCTGTCGGACCACGAGGCGGTCCACGTCGACCTGGAGTGGCGCTACGTCCGGTAGGACGCCCCTCTCTCGAGGAGCCCTTCATCCGAGCGACAGCCCGTTTCTAATTTCTAATTTCTAATTTCCTGTTGATATTTCTTATTTCCGAAGTCCGGAAATATGGAATATGAACAGGGAGTTAGAAATTAGAAATTAGGAATTTAAGGGGCTCCTCCGGTTTCCGGCGGTAGCGGAGGGCTCCAGAGCTGGCCCCCCCCGCCCCCGTCTCACAGCGGGCGGTGCGTGAACCCCCGCTTCCCCGGGCCGTAGTCGCCCGCCGCCTGCCCGTGGCCGCGGAGCAGCCAGCGGGTCGTCAGCAGGCCCTCGGCGCCGACGGGGCCGCGGGCGTGGATCCGGCCGGTCGCGATCCCGACCTCGGCGCCCAGGCCGTAGCGGTAGCCGTCCGCGAAGCGGGTGCTCGCGTTGTGGAACACCGAGGCCGAGTCCACCTCGCGCAAGAAGCGCTCGGCGGCCGCGGCGTCCTCGCTGACGATCGCGTCGGTGTGGGCGCTGCCGTAGCGGTGGACGTGCTCGATCGCGGCGTCGAGGTCGTCGACCACCCGCACCGCGAGGATCAGGTCGCCGTACTCCGCGCGCCAGTCCGCCTCGGTGGCCGGGACGGCGCCTTCGAGGTGGGCCGCGGCCTCGGGGTCGGCGCGCAGCTCCACCCCCGCCGCGCGCAGCGCCTCGCCCAGCTTCGCGAGCTGCGGGAGGAGCTCGCGGTGGACCAGCAGGGTCTCGGTCGCGTTGCAGGCCGCCGGGTAGTCGCACTTGCCGTCGAGCGCCAGGCGGGTCGCCATGGCCGGGTCGGCCGCCCGGTCGAGGTAGAGGTGGCACACCCCCTCGGCGTGGCCGAGCACCGGGATCCGGCTGCGCTCCTGGATCGAGCGCACCAGGGCCCCCGAGCCGCGCGGGATCACGAGGTCGATCCAGGCGTCGAGCTCGAGCAGCGCGCTCACCGCCTCGCGCCCCTCGACCCCCGCCACCGCGTCGGCGGGGAGCCCTTCGCCCGTGAGCGCGTCGCGCAGGCACCCCACCAGCGCGCGGTTGGTGTGGAGCGCCTCCGCCCCGCCCTTGAGGAGCACCGCGTTGCCGGTCCGCAGCGCCAGGCCGCCGATCTGGATCACCGCGTCGGGCCGGCTCTCGAACACCACCAGCAGCACGCCGATCGGGCTCGAGACCTGCTCGAGCACCAGGCCCTCGTCGAGCTCGGTCCGGCGCAGGGCGGCGCCGATCGGGTCGCGCGCCTGCGCGAGCTGACGGAGCCCGCCCTGGAGCGTGGCGAGCTTGCTCCCGCTCAGGCCGAGGCGGTCGCGCAGGGGGCCCGGGAGCCCGCTCGCGTCGGCCGCCGCGAGGTCGCGCCCGTTGGCGGCCAGGAGCTCGGCCTCGCGCGTCTCGAGCAGGCCGACCAGGCGCTCGAGCGCGGCGGTGCGCGCGGCGCCGGGGGCGCTCCCCAGGCGACGCTGCGCCGCCCGCGCCGCGCGGGCCAGGGCCTCGGGCGTCTCGGCGGGCGCGGGGCTCATGGCTCGAGCACCAACTGGTTGCGGTGGACCAGCGCGTGATGGTTGCGCGCGCCCGCCGGCCGCTCGCCCTGGCACCAGCGCCGCGCGGCCTCGGCGTCGCAGTGGGGCATGCCCCGGCCGACCAGCTCGCCGCCCGGGCCGCGCAGCTCGACCACGTCGCCCCGGCGGAACTCCCCGGCGACCTCGCGCACGCCCGCGGCCAGGAGGGAGGCGCCGCGCGAGCGCAACGCCTCCACCGCCCCCGCGTCGAGGTGGAGCACGCCGCGCGCGGCGGTGGCGAACGCGATCCAGCGCTGGCGCGCCGGCAGGCTGGGCTGCGCGGGGAACCACGTCCCGACCGCCTCGCCGGCGACGGCCTGCGCGACCGCGCCCGGCAGGCGCCCCGACGCGATCACCGCGTGACAGCCCGAGCGCGCCGCGATCGTGGCCGCGCGCGCCTTGCTCCGCATGCCGCCCCGGCCTGCCCCCGAGCGCGACTCGCCCGCGTCGTACCGCGCCAGCCTGCTCAGAGTGACCCGATCGATCAGCTGCGCGTCGGCGTGCAGGCGCGGGTCGCGGTCGTACAGCCCCGGCACGTCGGTCAGCAGCACCAACAGGTCGGCGCCCAGCTTGGTCGCCACCAGCGCCGACAGGCGGTCGTTATCGCCGAACACCGGGCGGCTCTCGCCCTCCACGAACGCCAGCTCGTCGGTCGCGACCACGTCGTTCTCGTTGATCACCGGGACCGCGCCGTAGCCGAGCAGACGCCCCAGCGCCCCGCCCAGGTTGAGGTAGCGATCGCGCTCGTCGAAGTCGCCCTCGGTCAGCAGGACCTGCGCGCAGGTCAGCCCCAGGCGGCCGAAGCCCTGCTCGTACAGCGCCATGAGCCGGCTCTGCCCCACGGCCGCGCAGGCCTGCCGCTCGGCCAGCTCGCTCGGCGTCTCGGCCAGCCCGAGCGCGTCGCGCCCGAGCCCGACCGCGCCCGAGCTGACGAGCAACACCTCGCGCCCGGCGCGCCGCAGGGCCGCGGCCACCTCGACCACCTCGAACAGCCGCGACAGCGCCAGCTCGCCCCCGTCGTGCGTCACGACGCGGGTCCCGAGCTTGAGCACGATCCGCCGCGTGGCGGCGACCTCCGGGCGGGGCACTTCGCTCATGGGGCGCGGGATCGTATCAGGGGTCACGCGGGTCCGATCCGCGGCGGAACACGGCCGGGTCGGGCTCGAGCTCGGTCGCGTGGGGCCCGCGCCAGCGCAGCCGCCCGACTTCGAACCCCAGCTCGACCCGGCAGCGCGCGTGGAAGGTGCTGAGCCAGGGGAGCCCGAAGTAGAAGCTCTGCGGGAAGCTCGTCACCACCAGCGCGCGCCGCACCCCGTGGGCGAGCAGGAACCGCCCGGCGTTGCGCAGGTTGGTGGTCGAGTGGCGCGCGTAGGGGTCGACCGCTACCCGCTCGGGCGGGAGGCCGTGCTCCTCGACCAGGACCCGCTTCATCTCGAGCGCCTCGTTGAACGGCGTTCCCTCGGGGTGGACGTTGCCCCCGCTCGCCAGGATCACCAGCGCGCCTCGCTCGCGGAACGCGCGCGCCGCGCGCGCCAGCCGCGCGCGCGCGCGCGGGTGGAGCGCGGGCGGCGCCGGCCCGTCGACCGCGAACCCCGGCACCACGATCACCGGGTAGCGCGGCCGCGCCCCCGCCCGCAGC
>CAZMSZ010000537.1:0-4172 GCA_964569055.1 uncultured Planctomycetota bacterium
GAGCTACAGCCGCCGCAGCAGCTCGGCCTTCTTCGCCTTGAACTCGGCCTCCGTCAGGATCCCTTCGGCGCGCAGCGCCGCGAGCTGCCGGATCAGCTCGGGGATCGAAGCATCGCCGGCGGCCGGCGCCGCGCGGGCCGGCCCGACGTCGAGCGTGATCGGCCCCGCGCTGGCGGCCGGCGCGCGCGCGCCCTCCTCCTCGCGCTCCTCCGCCTCGTCGTCGGCGGCGAGGCGGCCCACCGCCGCGCCGCCCAGCGCCCAGGCGCTCTTGGCGATCCCGAGCACCGCCTGCCCGCTCCCGCGCGCCGCCGCCCGGGTGGCGCTCTTGGCGGCGCTGCGCCCCAGCGTGGCGAGCCGGTCGCCGACCTTGCTCGAGACGTCGTCCACCGAGTCGAGCGCCTTGGTGAGCAGGAGGTCGATCTCCCGGGGCGGGTCGCCGTCCTGACCGGCCGCGCTCCGCCGCTCGAGCTCCTCCTCGACCAGGCGCATCTCCACGAACAGCTCGTCGATCCGCCGGGCGGTCGCGACGTGCTGCTCGAGCAGGCGCACGAGGTGCGGCGCGTACTCGGCGATCGCGCGCTGGTCGGCCGCGCACAGCGCCAGCCCCAGCTCCGAGACCAGGAGCGTGCGGCGGGCCCGGACCTCGCGCGCGCGCAGCGCCTCCTCGATCCAGCCGAGGTCGAGCGGGAGCACCTTCCCCTCGCGGTCGACCTCGCGCTCGAGCCGCGCCTGATCGCGCGCGTGGTCGAGGGCGTCGAGCTTGCGCAGGATCCGGTCGAGGTCGAGCAGGCCCGTGCCGCGCACGCTCGGGATCGCGAGCGCCTGCTCGCCCACGTTCAGCCCCAGCTCGAACAGCCGCTTGTCGATCCGGGTGCGCCGCGAGCGGAGCTGCGAGAACGACATCAGGCGCAGCCGCTCGGTGGTGCGGCGCTCCGCCTCGGGGTCGGGCGGCGCGAACGGGCTGAGGCGGGCCGGGAGGAGCGGCTTGTCCTCGCTCGCCGCCGCCTCGTCGGGCTCGTGCTCGCGCTCGTCCATGCTCCGGTCCTCGTCGTCGGCTCGCGCCGGTGGGCTCGTCATCATGACAGGGGCGCGGGCGGTTGTCCCGCCTCCGCCGGCTTGGCCCCCGGCGGGGGGCCGAACAGGGCGCGCCGAGCCAGGGCCCCGAGCGCGAACAGCGCGGCCAGCGCGCCCAGCCCCGCCGCGAGCACGGCCGCGGGCGCGCCGGCCAGCCCCGCCAGCAGCGCGCCGAGGTCGAGCGCCCACAGCCCCCGCAGCAGCGCGATCGTCATGCGCCCGCCTCGGGTGCGCGTCCCCTCGCGGGCCGCGGCGGCGCCCTCGCGCGCCACGCGCCACACCAGCGGGCCCCAGCCCAACAGCCCCAGCGGGCTCGCGCCGCCCGGCACGAACGTCAGCGCGCCCGCCGCCAGCGGGGCCGCGGCGGTGGCGCCGAACGCGAGCGCCACGCGGGCCCGCGGCGCGTCCTCGTCCTCGAGCGTCGAGACCCCGGTGAGCGCCGCCACGTAGAACGTGAGCAGCGCCGCGTAGGCGAGCGCGAGCCCGCCGCCGGGCGCGCCCAGCTCGAGCGGCGCGCTCAGCGCGCCCGCCGCCAGCGGCCCCACGAGCGCGTTGACGCCCCGGCAGACGCCCATGGCGAGGGAGCCCGGCAGCCGCCAGCGCTTGAGCCACCCGTCGTAGAGGAGCACGCACGCGGCCACGGCCCCCGCGCCGGCGAGGCCGCGCAGGGCGCCCGCCGCGCCCGCCAGCAGCGCGCCTGCGGCGGCCCCCAGCGCGAGCCCACCCGCGAGGAGCGCCGCGCCGAACAGCGCGCCGCCGGCGCGCGACACGCGGCCGGCGGGGATCGGCCGGGTCGGGTGGAGCGACCGGTCGCGCTCGAGATCGAACACGTCGTTGAGCGCCATGCCGGCCCAGTAGAGGCAGCACGAGGCGAGCGCCAGCGCGAGCGCGCCCGCCAGCGCGCGCGCGTCCCACGGCCCGGCCGGCCGCGCGAGCAGGAGCCCGACCAGCGCGTTGGCGGCGGCCGTGGCCGCGAGGGGCGCCCGGGCGAGGAGGAGCAGGTCGCGCATGAGCGCGATCCTCGCTCGCGCGGCCGGTTTCCCCAAGCAGCGACGCCGCGGCGCCGAGCCCGGCCCCGCGAGCCGGCGAAGGAATGGGCCTGGGGGCGCTGCTATACTCCCACCCGCAATGGCCCAGTTCTTCCTGGACTACCTGGAAGGAGAGCGCGCGGGGGCGCAGGAGCGCTTCGACGGCGAGCTCGTGCGCGTCGGGCGCGGCGACGAGAGCGACGTCCTGTTCGACGAAATGGGCGTCAGCTGGGAGCACGCCGAGCTGCGCCTGCGCGACGGGGACTGGTGGCTGGTCGACCGCGGCAGCACCAACGGGACGTTCATCAACGACGAGCGCGCCCACAACGCGCGGCTCAAGGACGGCGACGTCCTGCGGTTTGGCAAGAAGGGGCCCAAGGTCGCCTTCCGCCTCCAGGCCCGCCCCGGGTCGGACGAGCTGCCCGTGACCTCGTCCGCCAACCGCAAGGGGCGCGCGCGCCGTCCGCGGGTCCCCTCCGAGATCGAGGTGCAGGTCCCTCGGCTCGACGAGCTCGAGCCCGACCGGCGCCACTCCGACCTGCCGCCCGCGGCGGCCCTGCTGGGCGGCCGCGGGGTGCGCGCCGCCACGGCGGCCACGGTGCTGCTCGGCCTGGGGTTCCTCGGGGCGCTCACCGTGCTGGCGCTGCTCTACGTCGAGCGCGACGCACTCGGCACCGACGTCGCGAAGCTGCGCGACGAGCTGGGCGAGGCCCGCGCCGAGTACCGCACGCTCGAG
This sequence comes from uncultured Planctomycetota bacterium, assembly GCA_964569055.1. Lineage (GTDB taxonomy): Bacteria > Planctomycetota > J058 > J058 > J058 > JAWLGW01. The sequence continues at coordinate 2,839 of CAZMSZ010000537.1, forward strand.
GGGCAGGTCAGCGAGCTGGTGGCGAGCGCCCGCCAGGACGGGCGGCTGGAGGCCCTGCGCGAGGCGCGTCAGGTCGAGGAGGAGCTGCGCCAGCGCGCGCTCGCGCTCGAGGCCGAGGCGAGCCAGAGCGGTCAGCTGCGCCGCCGGGTCGAGGCGCTCGAGGGGCAGCTCCAGACCGTGCGCGACGACCTCAGGCGGGCCCGGGCGCAGCAGCAGCCCCGCGCCGGGGCGGCGCCGGCCGCGAGCTGGAGCGAGCTCGAGCAGCGGCTCGAGCGCTCGCTGGTGCTGGTGGTCACGCAGGTCGACGCGGCGCAGGCCGACGGGGCGCGCACCACGTTCACCAGCTACGGCAGCGGGTTCTTCGTGTCCTCCCAGGGGCACGTGATCACGAGCAAGCGCGCCGTGCAGCCCTGGAAGTTCCGCGAGCTGGCCGAGCGCATGGCGCGCGAGGGCTACACCGTGGTCGAGGGCTCCTGGCGGGTGCACGTGTGGCCGGCCGGCGCGCGCGTGCGCGCGGTGGGCGGGGGCTTCGACCTCTCGAACGGCTACTCCACCGCGCGGCACAGCCTGGAGGTCGTCCGCACCGCGCCCGACCGCTGGCTGGACGTGTCGCTCGGCGAGGGCGGCCCGCGCCTGCTGCGGGTCCACGAGCCGAGCGGCGGCGAGGACCTGGCCTTGCTCCGCGCGCGCACCCTGCACGTCGACCCGCTCCCGCTGGGGCGGAGCGCCTCGGTCGATCGGCTGGAGGAGGTGCTGGTGCTGGGGTTCCCCAGCCCCGAGGCCACGCTCAGGCGCGGCCTGCTCGAGCCGGCCGCCAGCGTGGCCGAGGTGCAGGAGGTCGACGAGGCGATCCGCGTCGCCATGAGCGCGGCCCTGGTCGACAACGCGGGCGGGCCCCTGGTCGACCGCAGCGGCCGGGTGGTCGGGATCTCGACCGGCCGGCTCGACAAGCAGGAGCGCGCCACCTGCCTCAAGGTCGAGCACGCCGTGCAGCTCCTGCACGGCGGCGCCTGGTAGCGCTCACTCCTCGCGGTCGCCTGCGGGCGTCGAGCCCGGCGCGTTGGGCTCCTCGGCGGCCCGCGCGCTGGCCTCGGCGGCCGCGGCCCGGCGCGCGGCCGCCTCGAGCTCCAGGGTCAGCCGCTCGCGCCGGAGCGCCGCGGCGAGCTCGGGCTCGGGGAGGGCGGCCGCGAGCACGTCGAGGGCGCGGCGCCAGCGGGCGCGCTCGACCCGCCACTCCGCCTCGCTGGCCCCGCGGCCGCGCAGCCGGAGGAGGCGCAGGGCGCCCTCGAGGGCGCTCTCGGTCGAGCCGCCCGCCTCGGCCGCGCGGCGCAGGT